>RKRR01000109.1 GCA_007571305.1 Candidatus Poribacteria bacterium
TGCATTGTTGCTGATAGCACTTGTGTTGGTGACGTATGTTCCAGAGTTGAGTCTGTGGCTACCGCGGGTCCTTGGAAAAACACCACAATCGCTGCTCTGAGCCGTCTCTTCACCCGCGGCAAGATTTTAGGCATCCCGTCCCATTTTTCACTGAAACGGTTTCATGATCCGGAGGTATTTCGTAGCGTAGGAGACCGTCAGCCTGCGTGCTTATAGTGGATTCTATAATGACCTATACACTCGTAGCGTCGTATAAACTCTGAAGTGATATGTTTCTGATGGCACAGGAAACCAACAACCTATGCTACATAACCGGCAACCTGGGTTACAAGAGTGTCTCGTCCACGAGTTAAAACATATAAGTCTGGCGATAGAATCACCAGACTTATATGATGTTATGCTATAACAATATAGTTTGAATACCGGTATTCAATAAGAGGACTGATTCAGTTACGCTGTTATTGCTTTGCTTTCAACTCACCCCACGTGACAGCCAATTTTCCAGCCGCTTCAACATCCAGACTGGTATCCATCATTTCTTGAATCTCTTTTTCCTCAAGTGCGCGTTGCCAAAAAGAGATTTCATCAATGGTACCTTCCGCGCCGTTTTGCAGTGGAATATACGGAATAGTTTCCCATCCGAATCTGGGTTTTTCATGAAGTGCGGGGAAACCTCCAGTGATTTTCTTACCACTGGTTGCTGCTTCTTTGCCATCAATGTACAGGAACGGGTTTCCACCATCAAAATCCCACGTCGCGGCGACATGAAACCATTTATCCTTTGTTATGATTCCCGACGGATCAAATTCAACATCTTGCCAATCGGCATCATCAGCGGCTTCAAAATAGAATCCGAAGTCTTCAGGGTTGATGTCAGCGTGATTCGCGCCCTTGGAGATGAAAAAATAGATTGGACCAAAACTGGCATCAAAAATCCGGTAATCGTCCCCATCCTTGCCATTCCAATCGGGTTTGAACCAGAACAGCAGACTTCCGGCTTCAGTGATGATATTCGGGACTTCCAGGTAAGTTTCTGCACCCTTGAGAGAGATTCCGGCTTGAAATTTGCCGTCGCCCACCCATTTGGCATTCCCATGGAAAGTGCCATCATTTCCATTTCCGGTGCCGTCAACTGCTTTGTTTCCACTACCTTCGCCGATCCACATGAGTAAATCTTTATCGCCGGGGATTCCTGCGAACGCAGAACTCACAAACACATACGCGAATAAGCAAACCAAATAAATTTGTTTCATGACCTCTTAACCTCTCAATGTTTAAATTTTGAGAGGATTTTAGCAGAGGTGATGAATTAAGTCAACTACTTTTCCGAGACAGTGGGATTTCTTGTTCAGAAGATATCTCTGATGAAGCCTTCTGTGTCGCTTTCACATTCGGTGCCACGTGTAGTCGTTTTGGAACGGGTTGTGACTGCGATGACGCTAGACTTAATTTCGGACGGGACCGAAACTGTGGCAGCGGTCCCGGAGGTTCGTAAAATGTATGTATTGGGCGCTGACCTATTGAATGCCCAATGACGTGTTCTCTGTTTTCAGTGGATTGTTCTTTCATACAATCATATCTCCCATCTGTTGATTCAATTTCTCTTGGACTTTCTGGCGGTGTCTACGCGTTAAAAGAAAATCGTCCTTTAGCATTTGCGAACCTACCAATAACCATTCTCGGTACTGTTCAAATGTGCCTTTAAATTGCTCTAATGGAAAGTCCGGATTGGCTTCCATTTCGAAGATAAACCGCTCCAGATTAAGACGTAAACTCTTGAAATACTGCTCATTGTGACTCAAATCCGCGACGCGGTCCGAAATTTTAAGAATAACATGTAGAAGGGCTAAAAATGCTGAACTTCCTGCGATAAATAGCCACGTTACTTTTCCGGCTGGTGTGCCCCATGCCATCCATCCAACCATGACTGAAGCGATAGAGGCAATAGACACGATGCTTTTGACCACTCCATCTATTGGTCTCCACATTTGAAGTGCTGAAGTCATGAGACTTTCAGTGTAAGCAACGCGGTAAAAGGTTTCAAGTGTTGTCTGCCAGAGAAGGTCTTTCTGATACTCTGAGGCTGCCCTATCCATTATATGGATCTCCTTCCGGGAATGCATTCCGTTAACAGTCGTAGGGACCTTGTATGCAATCACACAGGTTCAATACATTATTAAGTAACGAAAGAATTGGGAATTCGGTAACAAATATTTTAAATTTCCTTACGAGGAAATAAATGAAGACAGCACACGAACATCTTTGCTATAGAGTCACGTCCATCAATCTTGGGTAAGAAGACAGAAGAATAATTTCTATCAAGTCAGGGTTACACACGGTGATGCTTTAGCAACTCCCAGTTCGGAACAAAGCCGATACCGGGTCGAGTCGGAACTGTAACATGCCCATCGGATTCTAAAACCATCGTTGGTAAGAACATTTCGCCTCGTAATGGGTCAACTGCGGGTGGGTAATACTCTAACATCAAGCCATTTTCTCTGCTTGCAGCAATATGGATTTGCAATTCTTGTGCCCCGTGAGGAGCAATTAACTTGCCGGCTGTCAATGCTTCTTCTACTACCTGCAATGCTGGCTCATAGCCAGGGAGGATGGCAACATCCAAATTAAAAATGTCCGCACCTTCATAATCAATGAGCGTTTGAAAGTAGTGTAATCCGTATCCGTTTTCTCCCGTGGCAATTTGGATCCCATAATCTTGCGCCATTTCGCGTAGTGCCTTGTGTCCTCTGTAATCGTGGCTGTGAATCGGCTCTTCAAACCAGAAAATGTCGTTTGCCTGAAGCGCGGGAAGGCATTCGCATGCTTTTTCAACCGACCAGGCACAATTCGCGTCCACCATCAGGGTTATATCGGGGCCAACAGTTTCGCGGACTGCCTCAATCCGCTTGATATCTGTCTCAAGTCCAGCCACTGGATCTCCAATTTTTATCTTGACTGCAGTGGCATTGAACTCATGTATGTTGCGTGCCATTTCTTCTCGAAGTTCATCAAACCCCTTACCTCTACCGTAATAGCCACCGGCAATGTACGTGCGGATCCGTTCTTGTGTGCCGCCAAGTAGGGTGTGAACGGATTTCCCATCTATCTTCCCGCGGATATCCCAGCATGCTTGATTTATTGCTGCCAAAACCTGCGTATGATAACCACCGGGGCCGTAGATTTTGTAGTTCTCGGCTAACCGCGCGATGTAAGCGGTATCCGTTACACTCCGCCCAATCAAAGTAGAACGAAACAAATCTACAAACATTGGGAACAAGTGGAGCGGACGGGTCGCGGCGGTTCCCCCATTGAAGCCGTACCCGACTAACGTATCATTTCCATTTTGAGCAGTAACTTTTACCAAATAGAGTCTACCTTTATCGTAGACGTGCATGCCGTTCCAAATCGGTGGCTTGCTCCATTCGTAAAGTTCGCTTTCAATGGAGACGATTTTGAAAGAATGTGGAGACATTGTTTTTATCCTAACGCGAGTAATGAAAAAAAATAAACGAACTCTGTTATATTCCGTCTTAAGAAATAATTTACGCAAAAACCCTCTAAGGGTTCATCATTTGTACCGAGCGATCATTTTTTACGTTACATTCCTGTAAATCGGAAGCGTTTAGAGGAGTTTGGAATGTCGAAATTGACAAGGGAAAGTGTCGCAAAACTGGTCCGTGTGAAAAAGACCGCACTCTACAATGCGATGGGATGTCGGCACGGTAGCATTCACTATAGAACTCGACTATCGAAGGATGATCAACGTAACGGAGCTGCAACGCTTCTATGGTATGCTATCAGTGCGTTGACGAAACGGAAATCGTAGCAGTCAGGCAGCTTTGCCAGCAAACAGGGATCTGGTATGTCAATTCAGTGTTTCAATCCATTCACTGAGCACCCGTGCTACCTCTACAAAGACATCCTCATCAGATTTACGCGAACGTTTAAGCACTTTGAACCCGTGGTCGGCTGTGTCCAGCAGGTGTAAGGTGGCCTGGTCGCCGAGGTTTTCGCAGACCGGTTTCAACAGGTCAAGTGCCGCCAACTGATCACGGGTACCAGATAAAAATAGCATCGGTACAGTAACATCAACAAGGTGCTCGGCGCGTTCCGTCCCCTCTCTTCCAGAAGGATGCAGCGGGAACGCGAAGAATACGAGACCTCGGACGTGCTCGATCGGTGCTTCTGCCGCCGAGAGTGAAGACATACGTCCACTATAGGAATGCCCTCCGACAAGAATTGATAAATCACCTGCCGCCTCGTGTGCAGCTGCAACAGCAGAACGCACGGTTGCCAGAGCCACCGCTTGCGATTCCCTTCCACCTCCACCACGTTCCATGTAAGGAAACTGATAACGAAATGTTGCGATGCCTATATCTGCCAATCGCTCGGCGATCGTTTGGAGTGTTGCGTGTCGCATATTTGTGCTCGCACCGTGTCCCAGAACGAGCAGCCATTTGGCGTTGTCAGGTTGTATCCGTAACGAGGAAACCTCGCCTTTTTCTGGAGTAGCGATGAATTTCGATTCGATTGCTTCGTAACTCATTTTTACCTCTGCGGTTTTTCTGTAAACGTAGCGAGCAGGGAAATATCCAAACAACACACCTATCCCTATATTGAATTCTATATGAAGCACCGCTGCACGATGTCTCGATAGGTTTCCAATTCAGCGCTCTCCAATCCTTTTACCTTTGCGAGATCGTCCCATCTCCGTAAAGTAAGTGCATCTCGGAAATGCGGAATTCGTTCAAACGCCTCCCGCTCCTTGTCTGACATGACACCGCCCTGAACTATGAAACTCCTCTTCGATGCCTCGGATAACCCATCATGGTAAGAGGCATCGGTTGTACATAGATACCGCTTTGCTGGTACATGGAGCCGAATCGGTGTCGTAACCGTTTCCGGGAAAAACGGTTCCATATACTGCGCACCAACCTCTTCGTGACTCAGATCCGTGTCAAGGAAGGCTTTATCGGCATTGTGTTCATCTAAAATAATATGCCCGATGTCGTGGAGTAATGCCCCCGTAATCAGCGTGGAACTTGCATCGTTCTGTTTTGCGAGGGCGGCGCATTGGAGCGCGTGCTCTAACTGCGTCACGACTTCATCGTAAAACGACTGCCCACGTTTTTCCATGTAATTGAACAACGTGTCAACCTTTCGCTCTGCTGTCCCGTTTCTCATTTCCTGAGCGAGGGTTGGATCAATGTACTTTTCGATGTCGCTTGAAAGCTGAGATTTGCTATCAAAAGTCATGATTTACTGATTTCCCTTGAAAATGTGCGATTTTGCTAATTTGTTTGTCTCGGTTTGAGCCGTCTGTTGCGTATTGCGAGAAAGCCTGCCGCTTATCTGCATAATATTGTTCACGCCAGTCGCCTTGGGAACTGGCATTGTAGGTGAGATAGATAACACGTCTGGGTTGATCTGAACGGTTTGTTGGACTCTTGTGCGGAATGTAAGAACCAAAGAGAAGTATATCCCCTGGATCCGTCGGCACTGCGACCCAATCCATCGTTGAAGCGATTTCGGGGGCGACACATCCTTTTTCGTCCAAGGCGATGAACCCTTCGTTGTGCCTACCCGGTGCGAAAAAGAGGCATCCACTTTCAGGAGTCGCTGAATCCACAGAAATTAAACAAGTGATATGGAATTTGATAAACTCATAAGCAGGTGCGTCTTGATGCGCCGCGTAACCACCGCCACCGGGGTACTTGTAGTTGATTTTCTCTTTGTAGAGCACCGCTGGTTCCTCCATCAACTCGGAAACCATATTTAGCACCTTGCCACGTGTCACAGTAGTTTTCACACCAACGTGATACGGCACGAAATTTTCTGAACGGGAGAGCCGCGGTCCGGCTGGTGTGGATTCGTAGTGATGCATCCACTTGTCTGGAGTCGGTTCCCAGCCCGATATTTCAGAGACCCACGTTTGTAGATTATCCACTTCTTCAGTGGAGAAAAATTCCGGAATTTTCAAATAGCCGTTGGTTTTCCAATCTCGGTGACGTTCGGAATTAAGGTAAGACATAACCCTCTTCCTTCGAATAATCCTCTTGTCTGCAAGTATAGCCCAGAGGACACCTTTTGTCAAATTTCAGGGTTTTTAGCGCGGCTCCAAAATTTTTCACGGCTACTTTTCAATCGAAGTCTGGGATAGGTAAAACGTCGCCATAGACTGGCTCCATCTTTTCTGAGTACGTATCTCCGCGAACCCACATGACAGGACGCACATTTGCGCCGTCCTTTTTAGGGATACGTTCCGCATTTGCGCTGATATAATGCGCTACATTACAACGCCGAAAGCGGAGACTGTGGTTGTCAGTGCTCTTATGGAGGAGTTGGTTGTTGAACCAAACAACCGAACCAGGTGGCACTTCAACCGCAACACCGTCTTCGTCCTTAGCATCACGGGCTATCTTAAACTCATTCTGTTGTGAGCCTTCAAGGTCCGCATGCTCAAGAATGCCATATTTGTGGCTACCCGGGATCACGTAGAGACATCCATTGTCTATATCCGCCGCATCAATCGCAGTCCACGTTCCGACTGTCATTTCAGTTATATACTGGTGGTTAAAATACCATTTATCCTGATGCCACGGAAAACCTAAACCAATCTGGGGTGCTTTCCAGATATACAGATTGTTGAGACCGAGGAGATCTGGACCGAGTAAATCAACAATTGGATCTGTGAGGCGCGGATCCCGAACACGTGCAAGGAATTCAGAGCAATAACAGCTGATATGATGAATTTTATGCATCGCATGGACACCCGATGCTTCAACCTTTCCATCTCTGACCAATGCGTTTTGATCAATATTCCGTGTCGGGAAGGGTCGTTTTCCCGCGGCGATGTCATCAGCGATGTGACGTAGCACGTCGTTTTCTTCTTTGGAGAAAACATTGAAGCGGACAAAGTATCCGCTTTCTTCCCACGTTGATTGTTCAGCAGGTGTTAAAGCGAATTTCCGTTTCAATGGTGATGTACTTGTGTCCATTAATGCACCTGTTCTTCTCGCATTGGTATAACGTCCCATTGAACTTCATCTGCCATACCGGGGTAGGTTTTACCTCGAATCCACATCGGAGGTCGCTTTTTATTGACCGCCTCAGGACGTGTCCACTCTGCTTTCGCACTGATGTAATGTGCTATGTTCGAACGTCTGAAACGTCGACTGTGGTTATCAGTGCTTTTATGGAGGACTTGGCTATTAAACCAGATGACCGCCCCAGCAGGGATTTTTACCGCTACACCATCTTCATCACGAGCACCTTGTGCCTGCCGAAACTCTCCCTGTTGTGAACCTTCAAGTTCTTTATGTTCACGAACTCCATACTTGTGGCTCCCTGGGATAACGTATAGACAACCGTTGTCTTCATCTGCGCCATCAATAGCAGTCCACGTTGCGACTGTCGTTCCGGTTTTATACTGGTGGTTAAAATACCATTTATCTTGGTGCCACGGGAAACCTAAACCAATTTTGGGAGGCTTCCAAATATACAAATTGTTGAGACCGAGGAGATCTGGACCGAGTATGTCAACAACGGGATCGGTGAGACGGGAATCGCGCGTGCGAGCAAGGAATTCTGGACAATTACAACTCACATATTGGATATTGTGCATCGCGTGGGTGCCTTGGGCTCTGATTTTACCGTCTCTGACTAGAGCATTTTGAAAGATATGATAGTCAGGGAAGGATACTTTTCCAATAGCAATATCATCAGCGATTTTCGCTAAAAAGCCGTTTTCTTCCTCTGTGAACACATTGAAGCGAACAAAGTATCCATTCTCTTCCCAAGAGGACCGCTCTTCAGGGGTTAATCCAAACTTCCGTTCTTCAGGAGTCGTGTTTGTGACCATTAAGTCTCCTTTAATAGTGGTTTCCCATTGCCAGTTCGGGGTTGAATTACCTCTGAACTCTCATTTCGTATTGTCGTGTCCGCGGTAAAATGGTTGCTCAAGCACTGCAATAGCAGGCATCCGGTTGCTCTACCCATTACGTCCGCAACACTATCGGGTATCCGTAGGAACTAACGAGGTAAGATAAAGTAGAAGGAAGTTAAAAACCACGATTCTGAGATGAGAAAGGGGTCTGTAGCTACCGACAGGTAACTACAGACATTCACTGCCTTAAATCGAGAAGTCGCCGACAAAGACGTTGTTCTCTGTACCACTTTGCTGCCACGTCACCGGGAGGTGTGTGTCTTTATAGCGATAGATTTCAGATTTGCCAACAATGGCGTTCTGAATCGTTGTCAGCGGTTTGTACCAAATCTGATGCGGTTGTGTGCATCCGGCACACGGATAGCGATTGGCAGAAAGTTTAAGGACATCGCCAACGGTTACATCATATTTGGTCCCTTCTTTCGCGAATCCAATGGAGGCGGTTTGGGTCGCGACGACTTCGCCCAAAACATCAGCGTATTTCATCGTGAGCAGGTCGCTGAGTGCGGCGCGCTGTTCCGCCGTAGTGCTCGGATCCATGTATAATACGCTCTTGCGGGTTTTAGTCTCAATTGCCAAGTTGTTTTTCGCACTTATGACAGCGACGACAGTGAGGTTCTCCAGCGAAATATCGTTCCAATTTCCACTCTGGATGTTCCAGACGGCGGTTGCCTCTCTGCCACCTTCTACGAATTCGGAACCATAGTGGCATGCCCCAACATAAACACTCGCGGAACGGGCCTCAATATATTCGCCTTGCACGGTCGGTGATTCAGTGGCAAGAGCGAATCCCGCTACGAAGGTCAGAGCGAGTGTTGTCAAAACAAAGATGCTTTTCATATTGCTTCTCCCTTTTATTTTTAGATCCACCTTACTGGACGCAAACACTGCGTCCATTTGACCTTAACTCTTATGATACCTTAAATTAATTAAAAAAGCAACCTTTTGTCAAATGTATTGAATTGGATTTTGTGACGAGTGGTGCGTGCAACCTATCCTATAGGGTTCTATTGCACGGAATATGTATCCCGACAGCGTTCTTGCTTAAGTCCCCCAATTATCTCCCAGCATCCGCTAACAGTCGTTGCAGCGTCCCACCTAAAATCTCTGCTTTGTCTGGCTCTGGGATAAATGTACAGTGCGTTCGGAACGCCTCAAGCGCGTGTTGATAGGTCATAAAATTACGGACAACCGGATAGTCGGAGCCCCAGCAGAGAAGACTAGGGCCAAAATGTTCATAGAGTGCTCGCACAATCCAGTGTGTGTCTGACTGTGGATAATCCCATGGAACCTGTGAGACGTAGGCGAACCCCGACATCTTGATATGAACGTTCAGTACATCTCCAGACGCGAGAACCTGCTTGAGTTGCGGATAGGGATGCTCCTCACCGGCTCGCGCACCCCCCATGTGATGGCACAGAAACGGCACAGTGGGAAACTGCTCGGCAAGTTTTCGGAGTGCCTCGTGCTGATGGCTTCCCATAGCAATGCTAGCGATGAGTCCGAGGTCCGCAGTTGTTTGAAAGAAATTTTGTCCCTCATCCGAAAAGAACCAACTCCCATCATCATCACCTCTGAGGTAGTGGGTATAACCTTTGAGCGCATACGTTTCCGCTGCAGTTTTCAACCGATCAGCGGCACCATTGGTGTGATACGTCTCTGTCCATGAGCAGTCCACATCGGCAAATTGGATCAGCCGTTCAGGGTAACGTTCGACACACGCCGCGACGTAATCGTTGTTTTCAGGATTCCGATCAATGCGCGCGCAGACAAGCACAGCCTTGTCGACATCGTGCAGATCCATCTCGTGGAGCAGCTGCTCAACTCTGCCTCGACTTTCGTCATCAGGAACGGGCGGCTGATAGGGCCACCGGGGCCATGCGTGGGTATGTGAATCAATTATCATTCTGCTCTCCTAAGCGGAAGGGCGTTGGTTTTGGAACTACTTATCAAAACGCGAGTTCGATAGAGTATTACCAGACCTGTATGCATACGGGATGGCACAAACTAACAGTTTATGCTACATAACGTGAGTTTGATAAATAGACATTATAACACTTTAATTGTAAGTTGAGAGCATCTATGATAAACTCCTCAGAAATATCCTCTTGGAGCCCCATTGATGACGCGTTATGAAACCCT
>RKRR01000018.1 GCA_007571305.1 Candidatus Poribacteria bacterium
CCGGCACCCAAAAAAGAGGAGAACACTTATCAGGATCCAATCGATCAATGCATAAGAGATAGCGCAAAATCCACTGAAAACCGCAACATTAGGACCGGCGACCATAACATCAGAGGAGTTTTCGAAGAAACTTAAACATATCCCAAGATATGGACCATACAAAAAGGTAATTACACCGTTCAAGAGAACAATTGCCAGTGGAAACCATATTTTGGGTGGCCGGTTGACCATAGTTTTGAAGAACTGCATGCGGTTTTCCTTCTACCCAGGGAAATTCACTTCAGGGTTACAAGCCCTTCCTACTAAACCTTGATCGCAGGGCCCACAAACCCTGCCCGGGTTCACTGATATAGAAAAAACCACCCTCATTGAAGCCATCAACAAGCATGATGGGATTATATTCAGCAAGCACTTCGTCTACAGGTGCCCACTGGTAGCCGACCGACTCAATTTCGGTTTGGGTGAGGTGTTCCGTCGCGTAGGTGACCTTGAAACGCCCTTCGGTACTGCCGTGAATGAGGTGAGCCGCGGCGGAGAGATTGTCCTGCAACTCCGGGTTTTCTGACACAGCATTGAGCGTCGCGGGTGTACCACGATAACCGTACTTTCGGATGAGACGGTCAATTTCGGCATCTTCACCGAATTCGCGAAGTCCGGGTGCGATAATAATCAACTCGCCATCGTCTGCCATCGCCATTCGTGTACGATAGATCGCCTTGTTGCCGAGCCATGTGCTTTTGAACTCCCTCGGATCCAAATAGACGACCACCTTCTCTAAAGGTTCATCCAAGAACGTCATATTAACGGCTCTGCTCAACTCGGCAGCAGTCTCAAAGGTGCGTGCGTCATCCCCGATATAAAGACCTCGCATGACACGTTCACCGGATGCATCTGCGTCCATAACGCTCATGACGTACACAATACCGAGTGATTTCAGGTAGTGCGCGTGTGCGTAATTCAGGACCCTTCTGACAGAGGTATCGGTTCGTCCCATGAGCCGTTCCATCCCGTCTACGGCACCAAGGAAATGGGACTTGTTGATCATCTCAACACCACCCGCCCCGACAAGGATGTTCTTAAATCCGTTGGCGATACCGATAACCTCGTGTGGAATCACTTGTCCAACCGAGATGATGAGGTCGTAGTTCCCTTCCACGAGACGGCGATTTATAGCAACAGGTATACTGTAATCAAGTTTGCCACCCGACACCTCTTGCACGAACTCGGAGGGGACTTCACCGAAATGGTGTAATCCGGTCCGCCAGTGATGGATATGATAGGTCGCTTTGGGCAGAGCACCATACATTTCGGCAATTTGTGCTTTGGTCATCGGGGCATGCGTGCCGATAGCAGGGAGGATATCGAAAGTCGAGCCGTTAGCAGCATCCCACAATTCGTAGAGAAGTTGGGTGAGTTCGCCAGCGTTTGAGTGGAGCCGGGTTATATCCGGCGGGATTATCAATATCTTCTTGGGAATACCGCCTAACTTGAGGAGTGCTTCGTGTAGGAAATCACGCTTTTCTTCGGACGTAATAACGGTGCTTTTTCCACCATGGGCAATATAGGTCGCCATTTTTTGACTTTCCTTAACCTTAAAATCGCAGGATATTAAACGAATTTCCGAGTAAGAACAGGGCGAGGTTAAAAACCTCGCCAGCGAAGGGATGAGAGGGCGCGTCTACGAAGAAGTTACTACGCTACGACAGGATTTTTCAGAATACCAATGCCCTCAATTTCAATCTCAACGACATCACCGGCTTTCAATGCGGACGTTGTGCCGGGTGTGCCAGTAAAGATTGCATCCCCCGGTTCAAGGGTAATCGCTTGTGAAATGAAACTGACCACTGTTGTCACAGGAAAAATAAGATCAGCAGTCGTCTGCTTCTGAACGACTTCACCGTTGATGCGGGTCTCCAATTGTGCATCGGTATAATCAACATCAGTAGCAATGATGGGACCAATAGGGCCGAAGGTATCGGATGCTTTGGCACGCCACCACTGCATATCGTTGCTTTGCCATGTGCGTGCGCTGACATCGTTGCCACAGGTCACACCTAAGATATTGGCAGCTGCCTCTTCTGGTGTGGCTTTCCGGGTCCGTTCCTTCATTATGACAACGAGTTCCCCTTCGGCGTGTATGTCATCATCTCCATCGGGTAATTCTATGTTGCCCTCTGGGTCATTGATACAGGAAGGTGTCTTGATGAATATCTCAGGGTTTTCCGGTTCCGGAGCCCCGTCTAAATGGCTCCGATAATTCAAGCCGACAGCCAATACCTTTGTCGGTGTGGTCGGTGCCAGTAGTTTGACATCTGCCAATGTGACAGTCTCCCCAGTCTCGCTATATTCACCAAACGGGCATCCTGATAGAACGCTCAGATTGTCTCCTGAGACGATGCCATAACCGATTGTTCCATTTAATTCATATCGTGCTAACTTCATAGTAGTCTCCTTTTTATCTACGTTCGCAGTTTGGGAACCCAATCCTTTAAGTTTCGTATGCAAATTCCATACATATTTTACCGCGTATGCGGCGGTCTGTCAATGTATAGTAGATACGGAAAATAAGTTCACATTTTCTGAGATTTATGCTATGCTCTCTGATTATGGCATATTCCACAGATTTACGCAAACGCGTGCTGAATTTCATCAACACAGGTGGCAGGAAAACCGCCGCAGAACGCACCTTTGGCATCTCCAGACGGACAATCTATAACTGGTTAGCAGCCGAAGACCCGTTGACTTCTGATAAGCCAGGGCCCAAGGGACCCCGACTTATGGATTATGATGCCCTTCGGCAGCATGTCGCGGATTTTCCGGATAGCACCCTCGCCGAACGTGCCAAACACTTCGGTGTTTCCACAAACGGCATCTTCTATGCGTTGTCAAAACTCGGTATCACGCGAAAAAAAAGACGACAACCTACAGGGACCAGT
>RKRR01000004.1 GCA_007571305.1 Candidatus Poribacteria bacterium
GAACTCCTTTGGGTCAAAAAAATGAAACATTATCACTTCATGATACCAAAAGAGTTCTCTTTATTCAAAACTCTTCTATTATTTATCAAACTCACGTTATACTATAAATATCCAAAGTTGCCACCGAACCAGGAAGGAAGACAAAGAACCGGTCTATGGAAACAAAACGGGGATCCTTATTTACCGTCCGAGACGCAGAAAGTGCAATCATCACTTATACCGTGTTAGGACTTCTCTACATCATCGGGATCTGCCTCCACGAACTTGTCGGCGGATGGAACGGTGTCCTACAGATGTTAAGAAAATTAGACGAAACGTCCCCAGTGTTTAATCGAACTGCAATTGCGTTCATTGTCTTCAAAGAAGGAGCGGATATCATGTTAAGACGTTTTAACGAATGGCGTGCTGAACATGCACAAAGTCTTGAAAAAGCCAAAGAACAAGGTATTGAACAAGGTATTGAACGAGGTATTGAGCAGGGGCGTGCAGAGGTATATGAAGCTATCGCCGCTTGGAATAAACGGCGACTCGCAGCTGAGGCGAAAGGCATCCCTTTCAATGAACCGCCTCCGTCACAGAATGGGCACCAACATGGATAGCTCCAAGGAGAACATCAGATGGAAGCCTTAAAAGAACTTCGCGTATCCAACGATGCGATGAACGATCCGGAAGAATTGCGTCACCGGATCTCGGAAGAAGGGTATGTTTTCTTTAAGAAGCTGCAAAATTCAGACAAACTCTGGGCGTTGCGGCGGGAGATGCTAACGACGATGCAGGAAGGCGGTTGGCTCGTCGCGGATACCGATCCTATGGATGGCATCGCTGATATATCCACCCAGTGTACCGAGGGCGATCCTGAATACACAGACGTATACCATGAAGTGTATAAGTTAGAAGCATTCCACCGTTCTGGGCATTGGCACGAAGTCGTCGATATGGTGGAGAAGATTGTCGGCAGAGAGATACTACCGCATCCACAGAAGATTGCGCGCCTCTGGTTCCCCAAATACACAGCGCACACCACACCAATACATCAAGACTTCGTCCACTTCCAAGGAAATTTTCAGACCTATACCTGTTGGGCACCCATCGGAAATTGTCCGATAGAATTGGGAGGCTTAGCAGTCCTACCCGGTTCGCACAAGGTCAATAAGGTAATGGAGCACCACTTTTCGCTTGGTGCTGGGAGTCTATGCGTTAATGAGGACGAGTTGTCCGGTGAATGGCATTCCACGAACTATGAAATTGGGGACACGTTGATTTTTCCTGCTTTGACCATTCACAAAGCACTTCCGAATTTGACTGAGGATCGGCTTCGTGTGTCGCTTGACAACCGTTATCAGGCTGTCGATGACCCGATTGCTGAGCACATGCTCGAACCGCACCTGAATATCTTCAACTCCCTTAAGTGGGAACATGTCTACCGCAATTGGGAATCTGATGAACTGAAGTATTATTGGAAAGATCATGATCTGACCGTTCTGCCAAGGGATTTCAGTTACGGAAACAAAGGGTTTGAGGAAGCATTAGAGTTGGCGAAAGGTGGAGATGAACGCGCCATCCTACACTTAAACCGATCGGTTAAGCGTGACGCTACGACCGAATTGGGACAGCGAGCAGTTGCAGTCCTGCAAGAGATCAATGCCGAGGCTGCTCAATAATGGATTTCCACTACAAAGACATCATCCCTTACGGTAGATCGTTTGATGAATATCTCGATATGTTTAACCTCTCCGAGGACGATTTGACACGGGACATCGTTGGCATAGGTGACGGTCCCGCGTCGTTCAATTCCTCGATGCACCAGCGAGGCACGCCAATCGTCTCTGTAGAGCCGATTTATCGGTATTCTGAAACAGAATTACGCCAGCGGATTCAGGAAACCTACGACGATGTCATCGAGCAAGCCCGACAGAATCAGGATAAATTCGTTTGGACACGCATCTCATCTGTCAATGAATTGGCTGACCTCAGAATGCAGGCCATGGACGCGTTCTGCCAAGACTTTGAAAGCGGCAAGCAACAAGGACGATACATAGACGCTTCACTTCCGAATTTGCCCTTCTCTGATGGGCACTTTGACCTCGTGCTCTCCGCACATCTCCTCTTTTTTTATTCAGCAAACAGAAATTTGGCGTTTCATCTCAATGCGATTCGGGAACTGCTCCGCATCGGAAGCGAGGTGCGGATTTTTCCAATCGTTGATGTTAACAGCAACCCTTCTCCTTTCTTATCACCTGTTATTGACGAAGTTAAAAAAGAAAGAATCGCGTGCTCGGTTGAACGCGTTCCGTATCATTTCCAGAAAACAGGAAATGAGATGCTGCGGCTAAAGTTATCCTAATTACGGACTACCACTTCTGTGTCGGTGTTTCGGAGAGGTCTTTGACGAATTCATAAGTCCAATCTACAGTCCGATACCCGCAGTTACTATAAAAGAGGAACGCTCGATGGTTATCCCAAGCAGTACTAATCGCTGCATGCTTGTATCCGATTTTCTTCATCTCTTGAAGGGCATACTGAAGTAGATAACGTCCCAAACCTTGGCCCTGAAAATCATCCTCAACACCGAGCCAAACTGTATGGAGCCAGTCTTGTGCATCAGGGTGGCTTGAAAATTCACCACCACAGACAGATGCACAGATACCTACTTCTTCACCATCTTTATGGGCATGGACGGTGCAGTTTGGGAGTTGTCCACGTCCGTCTTTCCAGTTGATAGAAAGCGTTACCGGTAGACGTGAAGGCGTTGGTGTAACGGAATAGTTTTCCCAATCCAAAAAAACCTCACCTTCACAACGGCGATAACCGTTGAATCCAAGGAGTCCCTGAACTTGGTCAAGTGTATCTGATAGATGGGCGTGTTCAAAATGATAGAAACGGTATCGGCAATCTTGTGAAAAGGCAGAGATTCGGGAGACATTATGTGTTTTCAAATCGTCTTCTGCTTTCTCAAGGACAGCTTGTCCGGCGCGTCGTGCCCCGCGTTCGTAGCCCAAAAACCGGATGACCCCGATTTTCTCTTCTCTGTTCTCTCCAATCTGACCGACACCGACGTGAATGAACGCCTGTACAACATCATTTACGACTGCAACAAAAGCAGTTTCAGAATCGAGTCCACCGTCCTTCTTATCAGCTTTACCGGTGGTAACCCCGCGCATTGCAACGGCAAATTCCTCCTCTTTTACCGGATAGCAATGCGGCACGTCGGCTGTCATACGGTTGTAAAATTGCGTCACCGAGGTTTGCATATCACAGGTATATGGGAGAATTTCCATCTTTGACTCCTAATGTTTTGTTTGTAGCAGGGCAATTTATCGCACGTTCAGAAATTACTAAACAGGACTTACGCAATTTTGACAATAACACGGTATCTGAACGGGCAACCGATAAAAAACACACGGTTCCCTGACACACCCTCACAGGTTATGCTATAGAATTACAGCCTGCGTAAGTCCTGCTAAATTTAAAATCTTAATTTTCAGCAGACACATCGATTTATAGAAATCCTAATCAAGAATATAGAGGCATCTAACGTTTCTCAACTCGGAAACTGGCATCTAACGCTTTCTCAACTCGGACCTGCGATTCTTCAAGGTGCGCGAAACTGTAATCGTCAAGATTACCTCTGGCATTCTGAAGCACGCGCTGGATCTTACTGTTGATTTGTCCGAGATGGAGCCGTGCGAGCGATCTCGCATCCTCAGGTGTGCCACCGTCCGCGTCTAATACCAGTTTGATGAGTTGCTTCAAGTGTTCACGTTGCAGACCGCGGCGGAAACTGGAGATGAATGCATCCGAATTCGACCATTGCTTCGCGCCAGCATTCCTTCCGAGTTCAACCCAAACCGCATCCGTAATTCCTGAAAAGAGTTCTGGCAGTGTGAACGCATCCTCACCCTTAGGAAACTTAAGCTCTGTGTCTTGAACGCGCGAGAGGATCGTCGGGTAGAGCAATCGTTCTAAGATACGGGTTTGATTGCGCAGAACCACATCATGTACAGGGTAATCCAAACGTGTTGAACTCCCACTGCTTGATCCCCAATCACTCCAACGCGTAATCGCTAAACTATTGAGCAACTCAGCCGGGAAATCGAAGGCTTTGTCCGAAAGTGCGTGTTCCTTGAGAAATTGAAGTGCTTCGCGTTGTTTCGTCGCTGGAACAGGCACGAACGGTAGCCGTCCGTTCTCATCACCTCGGTGGTCTCGATGGTGGAACTGTCCACCGATAAAGCGACTCGCGAGGAACATAGTATAGCCGTACTCACCCATGAGTGTGCCGAATGCTCGCCTGACGCGTTGATACCCCATTCCCTCTTTTGTGACTTTTTCGGCGATCTTGTCCCAGAGTTCTACGACAATTTCCCGCCGACGCTTGGCGAACTCAAGGGGATCGGCACCGAGATCCCAACGATTTACTAATGGATCCAAGTCGCGGTATTGATACCAAGAAGCATCTCCATCTGTGCCGTAAGTGAGCTCTGGTGCTGCAACACGAGAAGCGATTTCGCCTAATCCCTTCAATTCACCTTCAGGATTGCTTGCATCGATCGGTTTATAGGCGTATTCAATCACCCAGTAGTCCCAGGGTCCGATCGTCTTTGTATAGTAATCTCCCTGCTCTTGACCTTCAGGTGCGATATTCACTGCATCGTATTCCATGACAGATCCGATAAGGGCTTCGCCCGTTTTGCTGTTCAGGTCGTCAAGAGAGAATATCGTACTTGCTTTGAAGTTGTGACGTAACCCTAATGTATGTCCGACTTCGTGCATCGTCAATGTTTTGAGGGCTTCTCCGATAAATTCTTCGGGTACTTCGCCGTCTTTGTCAGCCATACCACGTGCCTGCAGGACGCTCGCCATGAATCCCATCTGCCGTGCGAGTCCAGATGCCATCTGACACTGGAACCGTGAAGTGTGATCCATTGGATGATCGCGTTCATACTCAAGTTCCTCAAAGAACGTCGTGTACTCTCGCTGCCAGTATCTGATCCAACTTTCACCGATAAGGATATCCGCGTCCAATATCTGTCCCGTCAACGGGTTCACGCGGGACGGACCGATCGCGAACCCCGCGCCAACCATCCAGCGAATCGTGTTATACCGGGCATCTTCAGGGTCCCAGTTCTCATGATCTTGCTGAATACGGGCTTCAATTGCATCGGCGAAACCGATTTTCTCAAATGCCTTGTTCCATTCGAGAATCCCCTGCCGGACGTAAGGACGAAAGCGATGCGGCACGGTTTTCTCAATATAAAAAATAATCGGCTCTTTCGGTGGTGAAAGTTTTGCATCTTTGTCCGCTTTCTCCAAATGCCAACGGTTGACATACCGAACAAAGGGTTCATCGCTGGTCTTAGATGAATAATCTTTGACTGCCGTCATAAAGTGCCCCATCCGGTCATCAGCCAGTCGAGGACGATAGGTGTTTGAAGGAAGTCCAGCAAGGCTGTAGTGCAGCGTCACCTGGATACCGCGACTGTCCGGGATAGTTGTTATATAGTTTGCCGACGTGTACACGGCGTTAACTTTCAACTCGACATTTTTCGGGAACGCCTTGACTGCTCCCCACGTACTCCGTGTTTTGTCAAAGCGTGCATCAGAGGCAATCCTTCGTGCCAAAGGCAATAGGTCGGATACGAAAACGGGAGAAATGTTCACCAAAAGACTCTTCCGTTGTGGATGGATACTTTCAATCTTGAGAGAGAATAGCACGGAGTCGCTATGACCCAAGTCAACTGCTTCTGCAATCGGTGTTCCTTCCTTTGCCCGAAAACGCACATTTTTTCGAATGAGATGCACATTATCACCAACGCGCCGCCAAACGAGCAACCACTCGTCCATTGTCATTCCTGATACAAGGGATCCTCGCCCCAAACCGCGTGAAAGGCTAATCATGCAGAGAAACGGCTCGTCTAATTGGGATGGCTGGATTTCGCAATAAAGATTCTCTTTTTTCTGGTATAGTTTGAAAAAACCTTCGTAGTTTTTACTGTCTTCAATAACTTTTGTGAAATCTTCAAACTCTTTTTTCTTTTCTGTGGATGTTTCCTGTGCCGCTTCCTGAGCAGATACCGAAAAGCAATAACCACCTATCGCGATAAGGCATATCCAAAATGTCAATAGATACCTCACTATCTTTCCTCCCTGTTAAAAAACTGAACTGTTCCACAATCAAAAAACCACACAAAGACCATTATATCCACCATCATACTTTTTTCAATATTAATGTCTGTCTATGCCCAATGTGTTCCAATAATTTGCGTGAGATAAATCTTCGGCAGCAAGAGAATAGCACTCCAAATCTATTGATAGTGAATCCGACGACTGCCATCGAATGAGAATCTGGGCCAATCGCGTTCCCAGTTTTCGGAGGCGTAAGGGATATAATGGCATGCCAACGCGTGTCTACGTGTTCCTGGTTTCAAAATCTGCGCCCCACCGTGGATTAACTTTCCGTCAAATAGAATTACATCCCCAGCATTCACCATGACCTGAACGATTTCGGCTCCATTCTCGCGAAAAACCTGCTTGACGGCTGGGAAATAGCGGTTGTGCTGTTGTAACTCGTATGTCTCCCCGGGCAATAACGTCATAGGCACGTCGCTTTTTGTAATCAACTTTCCTCTATTGGAACCGGGCTGGACTACCAGGGGGCCATTGTTTTCATCGACATGAACCATCGCAATCCATGCGGACATGCAATCGGGTAGATAATACTGGTCTTGATGCAACGGGTGCTCCGATCCTTCATAAAAATGCATCGTTTGGATACCTTCCGGTTCACCCCCAAAACAATCCGTGAGCGGCTTATGCAAGCGGGGATGAATAAGCAGATCCAGTACGTGAGGATCGTAGAGATGCTGATTAAAGGTTCTATCCCCGTATTTATCTTGTTGAAAGAACCCTTCAAGCTGCTTGTGTCCTGCATGAAGGTCTTCCATGTGTTGAACGAAACGTTGACACTCTTCTTGCGAGAAAACACTCTCGAGAACGAGATACCCATTCTCTTGATAAAACGTTTTTTGCGCGGATGTCAAACCTGTCTTCTCTAATGCCATTTTTTTAGTTTACCTCCCGAACTTGGTTTTCGGTTGGCGTGTTGTCATACGTAAAGCACAGACAAATTATACCAAGGGGAACTATTAGCAATTTTATCACGATTACGAATCAGTTGTCAAATTCTCAACCGCTTCAGTAAAGAGAATCGACAGGGCTACTCAGTTTTCTACGTTCTGTTGATTCTGTGGGATACATCAAGACCCACGGAGTGCCACACGCGCACTTCGTGTTGATTCGAGGTGGCTCCTACAGCGAAATATCGGTATTGATTTGGGCGTTCCATCTTACAGAAAAACCAAATGATCATAGAGTCCCGAAAATATATTTTGACTGATTGCCTGTGTCGTGCTATCCTATCCCAATCAACACTTTTGAGGAGGAGGACCTTTTCTCTCCACAATAAACTTTGTCAATCTATATAGGGCTGTGGAGAGTCTCGGTTATTATATTTTTATGCAGGTTGCAGCAATGTTTGGTGAAGGTAAGGGGGGCGTGGTAGATAAACCGGATCCTCGGGCAGCAGGGGATGTCGTCGTTGTCAAAATTCATGCTGTCCCAATGTGTACAGAATATAAAGGATTCGTATCTGGGGGCACCGGTGAACATTTTGGTCATGAAGCCGCTGGTGAAGTCGTTGAAGTCGCACAACCTGGGCGGATCAAGGTAGGGGACCGCGTGGTGGTGCAACCGCAGAATTCTTGTGGTAAGTGCCAGATGTGTGCCATTGGCGAGCATATTCACTGCACAAGCGGTCGTAACATTCGAGAAATTCTTGGTACAGAGCCAGCTTCAGCGACTTACGCCCAGTATATGCACAAAATGGAGGATTTGCTATCTCCAATTCCAGAAGATGTGAGTTATACCCACGCTGGGATGGCGTGCTGTGGATTGGGACCGACGTTTGGTGCAATGGAGCAGATGCAAGTCAATTCGTTAGATACAGTCATGGTTACTGGATTGGGGCCCGTTGGACTTGGAGGAATTGTCAATGCCCACTATCGGGGCGCACGGGTCATTGGTGTAGAAAGCCACCCGTATCGCGCCGAACTCGCGAAAAAGTTAGGAGCAGATGTCGTCTTCAACCCAAACGATGCGGATATCCTCGACCAGATTCGCGATTTTACGGACGGAATCGGTGTTGATAAGGCAGTAGACTGCTCAGGCGCATCCGCGGCGCATCGGTTGATGGTCGATGCCGCTCGAAGAAAAGGACAGGTTACGTTCGTCGGAGAAGGCGGGGAATTTCCGCTTGGTGCAAGCCGCGATATGATTCGTAAAGGTCTGGTTTTACGCGGAAATTGGCACTACAACCTCGGTGTCTACCCAAGATTGATGAAGGTCATCCAAGAGTTGCCTGAAACACTGAACACCTTTATCACACACACCTTCCCGATGCGTGAGGTACAGAAAGCCTGGGAATTGCAAGCGACAGGCGAGTGTGGTAAGGTTGTGTTGGATCCGTGGGCATAGCCTGCTTTAACCGAAGTTGCCCCTTGTGGCATAACCTGTGAGGTTGTGCATCTTAAGCACGCAAGATCCCCACGGTCTCCTAAGCTGCGAAATACCTCAGAATCATGAAACCGTTTCAGTAAAAAATGGGACGGGGTGCCTAAAATCTTGTGAGTAGCAACTTGGGTTATAATTAAGAAACCCCATGAACCGTTTGTCAAACGGTTGCGTCTTGGAGGCGACGGAGTTTGAGGACGAAAGATGCCTCGTTGAGTTCTACCATATCATAGGAAATCGCTTCCCCTTGAGAAACATCGCGGTTGAGTTTAACGTCGTAGGCCAAACCGAGGGGAAGCAGATTCTCAGCGCGTGCAATCTCCGCCTTTTCGATGAGACCGTTAACGGCATATCCACCACTTCCATCAAGGACTTCTCCTGCTTTCAAATCGCGTTTGGCAACCGTGATAACATCCGCAACAGGTGTTGGTAGCGGTGTACCTGTCGGTTGCCCATAAAGGGCAGCCTTCGCAATAGAAATCGGTGCCTCAACAGCCACGAGGTGATAGGGCCGATAAAGGAGATAGTTCTTTCCGTTGCCCCCCGGATATAGATTGTAGCCAGCAAGATCCTCCTGCGTGAAGGGATGATCTGTCCGAATGACAACGAATACCCCCATCCGAAGTGGATTATCCAGCATAGTCTTGCCATCCGTCGCAACGCTGTTCGCGAGTTCAACGACACCGTGTCTGTTTAGAATGCCACCCTCCTTTTGAAGGCTAAAGACCCTGGCGATGTCCTCAATATTCACTGAGGGTTCGTGCATACCGCGAACGTCCGGCGGTAGCCCGGCCATATTTGCCAACGAGGTCATCTCAATCTGCGCCTTCGACCCATCCCGAAACGAATTGAACATCTTGAAGTTAATTGTGCGTCGTTCAATATGTTCCTGACTAAATCCGAATCGCTGAGGTACGGTATCTGGTATTCCGATACGATCATCGTCATAGAATACAGTGCCGCGTCCAGCAGCGACTATCTCAAAACCGAGCGTTTTCGCCCATTCAACGATGTTCATCGTCACACCGGGTTGATCGCCATCAACGACCGTATAGACGACCCCAGCGTTATCTGCCAAGCGTCTCAAGAATGGACCGATAGTCACATCAGTTTCGACGTTAACCATTACGAGGTGCTTCCGATGCATCAAGGTGTGGTACGCCATTCGCGCACCGACTTCCGGAATACCGGTGGCTTCCACAACCACATCAATGAGATCCGACTGAATAATGTGCAGTCCATCTTCAGTGATTGCAGGTTTACCGCCGCGGATTGCATCGTCCATAGCGTTGACGTTTCCTACCCGTTGAAGCGCATTGGACGGGACATTGCTGGCTTTATAGGCACCCGTAGCATGCTCTAAGTCGATATCAGCGATTGCACTCGTTACCATACCTTGCATCTGCGATAACTGTGCCACGAGTCCGGCACCAAATTTTCCTGCACCGATGATACCGACACGGATCGGATTATTGTCCGCTGCCCGCTTGGCAAGTTGTGTACTGAACATCAAAACTCCTTTGACTTGAAACCCTGTTTAAGCATCACGTTGAACAAGTTTCTCATATTTTGCCCGTGTCATCTCAAAGTCCAATGTTTTTCCGTCGTCCACTTCCCTTGAAACCGTGAATCCAAGCGACTGCCACAACGTTTTTGAACGGGCATTGTCCGCTCGAACATCCATTGGACAGAAGCGATCAATTCCCAATTTCTCAAATGCGTGCGCCGCCAAGCACCACACGATTTCTTTTGCATAACCTTTACCCCACAGGGTTTTGTCCCAAATTCCGATGGGCAGGCGCATTATCTTTTCACCCTCAATTTTTCCCCGCTCCAAGTTCATCCACTGCAAACAGACCTCGCCGATGGTTCGTCCGCTTGTCTTTTCTATGATTGCGAACAAAAAACCGTTTTTCCTCATGTATTCGCCCGCGCTTTTGAGATAGTCTTTCGTTATAGGTTCATCGGGTGGTTCATCTTCCATTGCTTGCAGGAAATCGGGGTCCTTGTAAAAGGGAACCGCAACATCAAAATCTGCGTCTTTAAAGGGTCGAAGTATCAGACGTTCGGTTTCTAAGTGAATGTTGTGCCCCGCGAAGTTGTCCAATTCTACCATAACTATAATTTTTCCTTTGAATTTTGAAATCGAGTGCGGTTTCTATTCTTACGATTATAGCCACCTGCCAAGAGAATATCAAGATGGAATCCTATTCTGATAGGGTCATAGACTGAATAGATAGGTGAACTTGCTCAATACAGTCCATTCGTGGTCTCGCAAGCCATCTGCTGCATTCCATGATTGATCAAATACGAAATAAAAATCACTGCCGGGACGATAAATGTAATTGAGCAAGAAATTCGCGCTGGCTCGTTCTGCACTATCGTTCCACTGTGCATACAATTTGGTAAAGAAACGGGTATTCAACGCATAACTTATACGTGTGCCGACAATATTCGTGGTGAACAGATCGCTTTCGGGCAAGTTAATCCAATTGCGTTGGTATCGCGTTTCAATCGCGAGTTGATAAGTCATCCGCCATTGACTGTCGATGCTAACGCTCACACGGTCACCATGAAAATAATCGCCGTAATCCATCTGTCCGAATAGAGAAAAGGGACGACTGGTTTCGGTGAAAGTCGTCAGCGACACCTGATTCATTTGGTAATCACCAGCGGGAATCTCAACATCACCGATGCTAAAAGGTTCTTCAACGCGGTCGAAAAACCTCCGAAAATCGAGGTTAAGTCCATCGTCGGACTCCGAAATTATATCTCCACCAACGCCTACATCCCAGCCAATGAGCCTGTTATCGTGATCTAACAGGTAACTGCCAGTGAGCATTGCACCGGCATTTCGTACCCCGTACCGCCTAACTTGCACTTCGTAATCGGCATCCAACATTAACGAACGGAGGTCTCTTCGATGCATGAATCCCATTTTACTGGTAAATTGGGGACCGATGTCGAGATAGGAAGCATTGATATGAAAATGATCGTTGCGCCAGTCGTTTGAGAGATACCATGCGAAATCGCGCTCGTCTGGATCTGGAGACCAACTTCCAACGGTCATGGCACGCATCCGCCATTGGTCATGAGGTCTGAAAAAGAGGTCTACCCCACCGTTACGATGATATTCGCCGAGGTCGCTCTGCCGGCTGGTGAGAATGAAACCGACGCTTGAATCACTGAGAATGTCGCGTTGCATTCTCAAGACAGAGAAGTTCGTCAGGGGTGATTCCGGTGAAGAGGCGGTTGTCATGTTGAGAGCACCTACACTGTACGCCCCAACCTTTCCAGTCAATTTACCACCTCCAAGAAGCCGAACCTGCTTACCATCTTCAACACCGATCCGCCGACTGTAGAAAACTGATAGGGGTGGAGGACCGAATTCTCCCAGTCCCGCCCCAAAGGAGAATAACCCACGGCCTTCCAGAAAGAATTCTCGCCGTTCGGGAAAAAAGAGACTGAACCGTGTGAGGTTAACCTCCTCTTGGTCGGCTTCTACCTGTGCGAAATCGGTATTCAACGTTAAATCTAACGTCAGGTTCGATGTCACACCGTATTTCATATCAAGCCCGATGTCCTGTTTGGTGGTTCGCTGCCAATCGCCATCGCTAACATTCCTCGCCAAACCGCCAAGTAGATACGGTTTAACGTCAAAGTAGGATGGCGATGCGATACCCTGTAGCCCAATCAGTTTTCCCTGGTACGTCGGGTGGTAGGTGCCGGGCCAGCTCTCACTGCGAGGCACCTGTATCCATTGCGTCGTCTCATTCTTTCGTGCGATATTGCGTCCAAAATTCACCCCCCACACCATCGAGTCACCTTTTTTGAACCGTAATTGATTGAACGGGATAGCGATCTCAACTGTCCAGCCCTTGTCGTGTCGCCGTCCAGCGGCTTCCCAGATACAGTCCCAGCTCCCGTTAAGATTTTCGCCTCCATCCGTGACCGCGGTGTCTGACTGTGCCCCGAGCGCATTCATCCGAAAAAAGACGCACTGCCTTTTATCACCATAGGTGTCAAGCATCACGTAAACGTTGTCATTCTGCCAAAGCTGACCGTCGCGCCGCATTTCGTTCGCAACAACTTCTTCAGGTTGGGAATCGAAACACTCAAACCCGATATAAAGTTTCTCGACACTATACAACATACGAACCTCTGTGCGTTCGGTACTCGGTTGCCCCTCATCGGGTGATTGCTGGGTAAAGTCATCAATGACTTGTGCCCGCGCCCAATCTTCCTCGTTGAGATGTCCATCAACTTCGATTGTGTCTTGGGTAAGTAGTGGTCTAATTTCTTTGCTGGCTTCGACGTTTATGCTTATTGCTGCAATCGCTGCAAACATCACAAGCACGATTCTGTGACGCATCTTTTCTCCTCTTTTAATGGCTATGGGTTATCAGTTTCCAATGACTGATGATTGACAGTTGATAAGCATTTAACCTTCGGTTTTCCAAAAAATTCACATTTTTTCAAGAAAAATGAAGCAGTTGACAAAAAAATAAGAATAAAGTGAAGGGTTGGGAATCGGAGTTTCCTCCCATAAAATCACTTGATGAGACAACAGATGTGGGTTATAATAGATAGCGGGATGCGTATGGCGAGATGCACGCTCTTGCCTGTTATTTACGATAACCCAAGTTGCCAGCTCTGTAGCATAACCTGTTAGGTTGTGTATCTTCGGGCGCAGGTTAACAGCCTACGGTACGAAACGCTGCGGATCCTGAAGGTTTTTCAATGAAAAACAGCAGATGCACCTCTAAAATTGTGTAAGTAGCAACTTAGGTTACGATAGGACTCATTGATACAATGCCCAAAGACCCAGTTAGACAAATAGAAAAACATTCTTCAACAACACGTTCTTTTACACGACGGGACTTCCTCTCAACCGGTTTAAAAGCAGGTGCTGCTGCCTTCACAACCGGCCTCCTACCGAACTATCCGAATCCCTTTAATCCTGATACGTGGATACCGTACGATTTGGCAGAAGATGCGGAGGTCGCGATCCACATCTATAACTTAAAAGGTGAAACTGTGCGTCAGTTACCGCTTGGCTTCCAAGGTGCTGGCACCTATCGGACGCGATCGCGTGCTGCGTATTGGGATGGTTGTAATGCTGTGGGTGAACCTGTGGCAAGTGGGATCTATTTTTATACACTTCGTACGGGAGAAATTAAAGCCACACGCCAAATGGTGATTTTAAAATGAAGATTCTTAGGAAAAACCGCACAAATTCCAAACCCGATTGCGACATGACCAGACACTACCCTAAAAAAAAGCGGAATGATGCGCGAAAATTCATTGTTGGAAAACTGCTAATAGCCTGTATTTCAGTATTCATCTTAGTTTCCGCATCAGTAGAGGGTGCCTCGCTCATCAATGTGCCGCTCAATCCGGATTTATCTGACTTTAATCGTGAAACCTATCGTTTTGTTCATCGTTTACTTAATAAGCGGGTTTTGTCCGGCATACGGCGCGGTTCGTTACCCCTCACCCGTAGACAGGTCGTGTCTTATCTGTTAGAGGTGGATCGGAAACAGAAAAACGGCGAAATTGCATTGAGTGCTATTGACAAGGAACGACTAAACACCCTATTGACATTTTACCGCGAAGTTCATGCCTCTGTAACACAAGGGCCGAAACAGGCTATAGAAAATGTAGGAGGAGTTTCTAATCCGGATTCCGAAACCAAAAACCCGTCCGGAAACAGGCGATTGCACCTGATGGCAATGAAGGGGAACAAGAAGGACACGGACTATCTTTTTTCTTTCGACTTGAGAGCCTCACAACGTGTTATTGCCCACCTTGTTGATAATCTGTCGGAGGAGCAACCTGCTGAAGGAAATATGCATGTTACCACCATCTATCCACATCTCTATGGACAGGTGGGGGAAAGGTTCGCCTTTACGACCGATATAGCACATAGATTCGTCTACGGTGAATTTTTTGAGGATTTCTTTCCTGACGAGACGAAAATTAGGCAATTGGAGGGTGGGCTCAAAAACCGAACCGCTATCAATGCCTATGTGAAGTTTGACTTGCCCTGGTTTGAGTTGCAGCTTGGACAGGATACACTTCAGTGGGGACCTGGTTACCATGACAGCCTTTTAGTTTCCAAAAACCCACTCGCTATGGATATGATTAAGCTCCGAGCCTCCTATGACCCCGTTACCTTCACAGCATTCACCGGTATACTGGAGGATATGTCACCGGAGATCAATCATAAATATATTTCAGGACATAGGGTTGAGGGGTACTTCTGGGATAGGTTCGGTTTTGGGCTCTCTGAAGTCGTCGTCTACGGTGACCGTTTTGAACCTGGGTATTTGAACCCAGTGAATATCTACCTGATTAATGAGCAACCGATTTCACGGGCAGATGGACGCGTCCCTGGTAGTGGAGACAACGTCCTTATGAGTGTTGATATGCGGTTTCGCCTTGTGGACGATTTTGAGATTTATGGCGAACTGATGGTTGATGATGGGAACCCCGCGGCGAATTTTAAGCATTGGGATACGAAGTTTGGTATCCTCGGGGGTGTATATCTAACAGACCCTTTTGGCATCGCAGATACCGACTTCCATGCCGAATACGCCTTTATAAACCAATACGCGTATACGCACGTAAACCCTGTGAACGTCTACAAACACTTTACTACACCTATTGGACATCAGATCGGTTCTGATGCTGACAATTTATGGGTGGAACTGCGTCGCCGATGGACAGATAGGCTTGAAACGACTTTCGGTTACGAATTAGAACGTCATGGGGCCGGTAATATTGACAAACAACATCCTGCTGATGCTCCAAAAGACGATGTTTGGACACCTTTATCTGGTGTCACAGAAAGTGAGCATCGTCTCTCGATTGGGACGAACTGGGTTGTTATCGGACATTATTCGCTCTATGCAGAGTGGGCACGTGTTTGGAAAAGGAACGTGGGAAATCGTAGAGATGTTCGCGAAAATGCGAATGAAATTGAAGCTAAATTTCTCTACCGGTTTCCGTAATAAAAAAACTGAAGATTTAGGCACTATTCATCATCAAAGGGTGTACTGAAGGTTGATAACCCAAAAAATCAAGCCTGAAATGTAATGGAAGCGACTCAAGAGAAAAGAGCATCAATAGCCAAGTTCTGATACTGAACTGTAAGGAAAATTAAAAAATCGATCGTAGAAACAAATTGGACTTTTGAGCTTAAAACGGGTATAATATATATGCAGAGCCTAATGTAAAATAAGGCTGAACTGTGCTTTAATAGCACAATTTGATCTTTTTAATTTATCTTGCGGTCGGCCAGAGCGTTTTCGAAAAGAAGTTCTTCTGTCGTGTCCGTCCCGTGCGACGCTTGGACTGAAATTTTTGCCGAAGGGTATAGTTTGAAACGCAGTGGAAAGTGAATGTTGGTTAAGGTTAGAGGGATAGGTGCAGTGTTGATGTATAGTTTGAAACGCAGTGGAAAGCGAATATACGGAATAGAGCATGAATTCACAGATTCACCTCTCTGAACCGCAGGGAAAATTAGAAAAATGAGGATTAGGGTGTTGGGCATACGCGGACTCCCCGCTACCTATAGTGGACTGGAAACTATCATGGGTGAACTCGCCCCCCGTTGGATAGAAGCCGGGCATGAAGTTATCGTCTACTGCCGGAAGGCACTTTTCGAGGAGAGGCCTGCGGAATGGAGAGGCGTTAAGCTCGTTTATCTGCCAAGCATAGAGCATAAGATGTTCAGCACTCTGAGCCACAGTTTTCTCGCAACGATGCACGCCTCGGTTACTGCATCTGATGTCATTTTGACATGGAACGCTGGCAATGGTCCGTTTGGATGGTTCTTCCGTATTGCCGGCAAAACCGCTGTTATCAATGTTGATGGAATGGAATGGCTCCGTCCAAAATGGAAAGGGATTGGTGCACTTTATTTCAAATGGGCGGCAAAGATGGCGACGGCGGCGTTCCCGATTGTTATTACTGATGCTTCTGAAATGAAACGTCTCTATCTTGAAGAATTAGGGGCAGAAACTACCTATATCGCTTATGGTGCGAACATTGAACCGTCAGAACATCCAGAGGTTCTGGAGACCTATGGGCTTAAACCTCGAGATTATTATCTGATTGCCAGTCGGCTCGTCCCGGATAACAACGCCGACCTCATTTTAGAGGCGTTCATTGCTTCAAAGAGCCAAAAGCAAATCGCTATCGCTGGGGGAGCTGATTACAAAGGCAATAAACTTGAGAACGAGTTTCTGTCGAAGTTAAAAAGTATTGCTAACGAAAACGTCAAGTTTCTCGGACATATTGACGATTCTGAACATATTAAAGAACTTCACCATCACTGCTTTGCCTACGTCCATGGACACCAGTTCGGTGGCATTAACCCTTCTATTCTAAAGGCGTTAGGGTTTTCCAACTGCATTCTGGCACTGAATACGCCCTTCAACGATGAAGTGCTGGAAGGTGGGCATTATGGGGTACTCTTTGATAAAAATGTCGCGTCCCTCACGGAAAAGATGCAGATGTTGGAACGGCATCCTGAACAGGTTAAGGATTTCCGGCGGCGTGCACCAGAACAGATCCGAAAGCGATTCAATTGGGAAAATATAGCACAACAATATCTTGATGTTTTTGAAGAACTCCAGCAGAACTAACCTTTATCGGTTGCCCGTGATATGTATGAATTTTATCAGGGCAGTGTGATGCAAGTGAGTGTAGCCTCGCAAATCTACGTCTAACATTTGGATTGTGATAGAGGAATTAACCATGCCATTCCTATCAAGAAGCATAGACCAGATAGGAAAAGATGCAGGCAAAACTGGCTTGCAAGCTTCGCCAAAAATATCAAAAACAGGGACTCTTGTGGAACGACTCTCCTCTTTCTACGCAACGCGCGGCAAACATTTGTTCGATGCTATCGCCGCATTTTTCCTTATCATTATCTTTGCTCCTCTCATGGTGCTGATTGCTATTCTAATTAAGTTCACCTCACGCGGTGATGTCTTTTTCTCACACAAGCGGGTTGGTTTAAACAACGAATTGTTTGTTATTCACAAATTTCGAAGTCTCCATGTGGATACACCCTCCTATTCCGAGAAACCTGGTGCAATTGACGACAAACGCATTACACCGATCGGCAAATGGCTCCGTAAAACGAGTTTGGACGAGTTGCCCCAACTTTTCAATGTGCTAAAAGGTGAAATGAGTCTGGTAGGGCCGCGTCCAGAAATGCCCTTTCTTGCTGAGCATTATGAGCCGTGGGAAAATCAACGCCACCTCGTCCGTCCGGGGATGACAGGGCTCTGGCAGTTGAGTCCGTGTCGACAAGGTGCAATCCGAGATGGCATCTCTGTTGATTTGGAATACATTGAGAATCTATCCTTCTGGAACGATTTCAAAATACTTATCCGAACCTTCAAGGTCTTTTGGGACAGCAACACTTATTAACACAATCATTTTTTTCTGTGCGTGTTCCCTCTCACCCCTGCGTTCCGATCTCCTGTTCATATCCTTCTTAAAACCGGACCCTAAACATGGAAGGAGATGGAAAGGGATCTCTTAGAGAAAGCACGTCAAGGTTCTATTACCCGCAAGGAACATAAAAAAAATGAAAATAACGTTCGGAAACCTCGGTAGAATTCTGCGGTGTAGTTTTCAACTGAGATGTCCACAGTGTCGTGAGGGCGCGTTATTTCAAACGTATTTCAGGATGTTTATCCACTGTGCAGTCTGTGATTTGAAGTTTGAACGAGAATCCGGTTACTTTATCGGCGCGATGTACATTAACTACGGAGCAACAGTTCTCACCGCTTTTCCGAGTTATTTTTTGTTTGAGAAGTTGACTTCTATTCCTTTCTCTGTTAACTTAGGTGTGTGGGCACTATTTTCTGCGATCTTCCCCGTTCTCTTCTACCGCTATTCAAAGAGTTTATGGCTGAACTTCGATTACGTTTTTTCGTCTTAATATCCCTATATGAAAATTCTTAAAGAGGTGCTCCATCCGTTCTTGGGAAGCGACAGAGGAATCAGGACAAACCCCAATCATTAGAAAATTATCTCGTGAAAATCTGACCGCGAGTATAGGAGGCTGCATCGGACGCGAGGAACGTGAGTACCCGTGCGACCCCTGCTGGATCACCAAGTGAATTACGTGCATTCGCAACTGCTGCATCCGGATCTTGTCCATCCCGCTTCGCCGATTCTGCGATCTGTCCCAATTTAAGTGGGGTTGCAAGTCCGCCGGGGCAGATAGTATGCATACGGATATTCATTGATGCAACTTGATTTTCTACCGTCATTACAAGCCCATTGACACCCCCTTTACTGGAAGCGTAAGCAACCGAAGAACTGCCACCGCGAACCCCGGCCCCAGAAGCAATACATAGGATAACACCGCCACCTCTCTTCATGATTGGAACAGCATGTTTGAGAGCGAAAAAAGTCCCTTTGAGGTTCACGTCGATAACTGAATCAAAAGTAGCGGCTTCAAAATCATCGATGCGGACACTCGGTCCACGCAGAACGCCTGCAGAAGTTACCAAGGTGTCAATCCCTCCGAATTCCGTGTCAGCAGTTTCCATCAAGTCTGTTACTTCAGTTTCGACCGTGACATCAGTACGTTGAAACTTGGCAATTCCACCTGTATCAGCAATTGTATTGAGTGTTTTTTGCGCGTCTTCTTCATTGATGTCGCCAAAGACGACTTTTGCCCCTGCTTTCGCATATTCAATCGCGGTTGCTGCACCAATCCCCGTAGATCCGCCTGTAATCACAGCCACTTTATCGTTAAGTCGAATATCCATAATTTATCTCCTTGGAAGTGGTAGAGATAGTCTCCATATCATGAGGCGCGAGCCTATAAAGGCTTGCGGGACAGTAGTAAAGATTATAGGTGGAATGCGTTGATAGTGCAAGTTTTTTGTCTTAACACCAGAACTATTCAACTTCCCGACATATCACTTGACACAAGGAGAGCACAGATAGAGTTCACGCTGTTAGGTGGGCATCGCTACCGGTAGCTAATTTTTAAACTGGAAACGGTAAGGGATACGGAGACGCTGACTGACAACCACTTTGCCTCGTTTCGCTGGCACGAATCGGGACGCTTTGAGTGCTTTAATTGCCGCTTCTTCACACCCTAATCCACTAATCTCGATCACCTTGATAACTTTGATGTTTCTCGCGATACCATCTGTGCCGATCGTCGCTTCAAGCACAACGAGTCCCGCCTTGTGGGAAAGGCGAGCAGATTCTGGATATATCGGATCGACTTTACGGAAGAATCGGGCATCTTGCGTCGGTTCGTCCAGCAGTGCCGGAACTGATGGAAGGTCGAAGGCTTCAGCACTCGCAATCGCACTTGGTGGCGATGTCCACTCTGGGCGTGGTATCCCTTTGGATGTCATACGTATCGGTTGTGAACCACGATCTGGTGACCGGAGCGGTAAATTATGCTGAAGCGTTTTCTCTATGCCTATCCCAATTTCTGTCGGAGTTGCCTGATAAACCGTCGAAACTGGAAGTGTATCAACGAAAAGTTGAGGCTGGTTTTGCGGTGTGTGGGCAATTTCTGAAATCGTCCGAATACGCTGTGGTTGCGAGCGAATGAAATCTGGCTGCGTTACGGCTGGCATTTTGGGTTTCCGACGTGGTTCAAGCATAGGTTTTGTCTCTGAGAGCGAGACAAACTCAGCCATAATAGCATCGCCATGTTCATCTACTGTCCCAACGATAAACAGAGCTGCGATTGCAACACCTATTAAGTGAACACAGATAGATAAAGATACAGACTTGTTCAGAAATTGGATAGACCTGTTCATAATTTAAACACCTATTTGTTCTTACTGCAAAGTATTCGTATCTTTGAGTTACACCCAGCATACTAATGGTGCGTACTTTACAACTTTGCTTCTGCAAATCGAGCGAGTATCCACATTATAGTATAGCAAAGTCCATGCCAATTTGTGCGAATCTATGGAGTGAGCGAAAAAACTTGCAATTTTCCCAGATTTATTGTAAAATTTTAAAATAAACAATTGAATCCATCGGGTAGGCAATCTCAGCATTGATGAGGAGGATAATTTCATGGAAGTGGGAATTGAGTACTGCACCGCCTGAAACTACCAACCACGGGCAGCCAGTTTGGCGGATGCCTTAAAACAGAAGTATGGTACGGCGGTTAAGACAGTCGATCTGATCCCTGGTAGTGGTGGAGCTTTTGAGGTTTCTTTAAATGGAACACTGCTCTATTCAAAATTAGAAACCGGACAGTTTCCGACGACAGAGCAGATAACAACCGCAATGGACGCGGCGGCATAGCCTACATCTCTGGAAAGGCGGAGGTAGTTGTATCACACAAGCCTGTATAGATTTGTGTGATAATGCTTCCGTCTTTTTTTATTTTACAGCAACGATTGCAATTTTCCACCGGTCTGCTTGCCGAATGAGCGCATCAGCATCCATCACAAATGTCCGCCGCGCTTCCACTGCTAATACGCCCGCTTTAACTTGATGCAGCATCTCAAGCGTTTGCATTCCCACCGTCGGCACATCAATACGAAAATCGTGGTTCTCAGCGGTGGCCTTCGCAACAATAACTCCTTGCTTTCCCAAGTTTCCTCCCCTTTGAATAGTCGCATCTGTTCCTTCAATAGCTTCCATAGCCAAGACAATCTGATTTTTAACGACAACTGTTTGTCCTATATCCATATTTGCTATCTGGCGAGCGATACTGATACCGAATTCAATATCTACCCATTGGCTTGCAGTGGGTTGTCGAGTTGTTAAGACGCTGGGTTGTGGAAGGAGGTGCTGGAGATACTGATCTTGAGTGAGAATGGTAAGTCCGGCGGATTCAAGATAGTTAAGTGCTGCGTTGACAATTACGGAAGGTTTTTCGCGTCGGTTCTGTACGAGGATTTTAATGGTTGTCGTGTCGATTTGAAAGGGTCGGAGAAGGATATTTTTTTCCACTTTCCCGATGATCACAACCTCTTTTACGTCTGAATCAAGAAACGTTCGGGTGATCTTTTGAATCTGGCCCACCCCATAAGTATGAAGTTCGCATGCGATTCCGGCAAAACGTTGCGGGTCGGATTTGGTAATTTGGATGATAACGGATTGTCGTTTATGGGCAGCAGCGGCATGTGCTAATAGCACCGGTAACCCACCTGCACCTGCAATGATACCCAATTTTTCCATATTTTAATTTTACCTTGCGGAGAAACGACAAACGTTAGGGCTTTGATGGGCGTTGCTCAAATCCGTTCTCCATTTCATTACGAACTCCGCGCTTTCGTTCACCTAAGACAGCAGCCTGCAACAACGGCGCAGGCGGGTATACGCAAAGGAACGTCAAACTTGAAACCTACCTAACCGAACCGCAAGGAGGATTAAAAAAGCGTCCGATTCGGTTGACTAAATCCTATACCACGTTTGGAGGTTTCTATAAATTTGAGTAAATATTCGACTTCCGGCATTGGTTCAAGTGTTTCTCTGACTCTGGTGACGGCGTGCTTGAGTGGTAGCCCTGATCGGAACAAGATGCGGAACGCCTTCTTTAGCACCGCGAGCGTTTCAGGTGTGAGTTGGGACAATGGATTAATCCGTGATGTTCGGATACCGATGCGGTTGAGATCCCGAACACGAGCGGGTTGTCCGGCGGAGAGAGCGAAAGGTGGGATATCTTGCACAATCTTTGAGAAACCTCCTGCCATTGCCATCTTGCCGACACGCACGTATTGGTGCAGTGCCGCATGCGCCCCCAGTCGAACATCATCTTCAATCACGACATGCCCTGCAAGCGAGACAAAGTTTGCCATGATTATTCTATTGCCGACAATGGTGTCGTGTGCCAGGTTAACCCAATTCATCAGCAAATTGTTGTCTCCAACGATAGTTGCTTCCTCTTCAAAAGATGACCTGGAGATGGAAACGTATTCGCGTAGTATATTACGATTCCCGATTTTCACGTAACTTCGCCAACCCCCGTACTTCAGGTCTTTGGATTCGTTACCGATAGTAGCACCGAAGAAGATTTTGCATTCTTCGCCGATAGTTGTCCACTTTTCAATCTGAACATGAGGACCGATTACGGTGCCGCGTCCTATATGAACATCCTCACCGACAAGACTGTAGGGGCCAATCTTAACCCCGTCCTCCAACGTTGCTTTTGGAGAGATAATAGCCGTAGGGTGAATGTTGGTTTCTAACACAGATGTCCCTCCGTTTAATAGTTATCAGCGGTCAGATTTTTACTCCGTAAAAATCCTTTCAGTTATCAGTTAAAAAGAGGCTTGTGGCAGCGACAAACGATTGTCCCCACGACATGTCTTAACTGGCAGCTGTTAACTAATAACCATAAATCAGACAGATGCCAATACGATCGACAGTTCCGTCTCTGTCGCGAGTTCGTCTCCTACGTAAGCGCGTCCTTGGATGCGTGCAATTCTGCTCCGTAGTTGTGCAACCTCTATTTCCAGTCGAAGCTGGTCCCCTGGAATGACAGCGCGTCGGAATGTTGCCTTATTGATCGAACGAAAATAGCCAAGTTCACCTTCCTTACCGATGTCTCGGAGCACGAGCCATGCAGCGAGTTGTGCGAGTGCTTCAATCTGTAGCACACCCGGCATCACAGGGCGCGTCGGGAAATGCCCCTCAAAAATTGGTTCGTTATAGGTCACGTTCTTGATGCCTACGGCGCGCTTTTTGCTTTCGTATTCAACCACTTTATCGACCATGCACATCGGATGTCGGTGTGGCAGTACTTCATAGATATCCATTACCTCTATCGCTTCTTGAACTGGTGCCTGTTGGAGGTAGCCCGCTTCAGCGAGGGCTTGCACAAATTCCGCATGGAACAGATGTCCAGTCCGCATCGCGAGAATCTGTGCCTTCGGTAGGTGGCCAGCTAAATAGAGATCCCCAATCAAATCGAGAATTTTGTGTCGGACAAACTCGTCTTCAAACCGCAGTGGTGTACTGGGTTCACCTGTAGCATTGATAACAACGACGTTATCGTAACTTGCTCCTTTCCCAATGCCGAGTGCCTGTAATGCTTCGATTTCGTTTTCAAAACAGAAACTCCGCGCCGGCGCGATGTCGTCAGCGTATGATTCTGGAGTTATTTTGAATGTTGCTGTTTGTGGTTTTGTCTGTGGGTGCGCATAAACAAACGTCACCTCTAACGCGTCGGCAGGTAGCAACACGAGTTGCTTATCCGCCACAGAAATCGCGAACGGTTCCGTGACCTCAATAAACTTCCGTGGGGCATCTTGTGAGACAAGTCCTACTGCTTGGATATTTTCGACGTATGGTGCCGCGCTCCCATCAAACCCAGGGGGTTCTGATGCGTCAAGTTCCACTATCGCATTGTCAACGCCAAGACCGCCGAGTGCTGAGAGGATGTGTTCGACGCTGCTAACCGTTGTGTCCCCGTTGCGTAGACTGGTACATCGCGGCAGAATATCTGCCCAGTTCTCCTGACATACCTTCACTTCTGGCGCGCCAGCCATATCCACACGCCGAAAGACGATGCCGGAATCTGCTGATGCTGGTTTCATGGTTAACGTCACAGGTTCCCCTAACATTAACCCTTTTCCTGTCATTGTTATTTCGTTTTGAATTGTCTGCTGTGAATCAACTTTTGCCATTCGCTTTTGTCACTTTCTGTGAGTAGTTATCAGTCGTCAGTCTTTAGTTATTGATGAAAAGGTCTTCTGTGATTAATAACCTATGACTATTTAGAAGCACGCCGCATTTTTCGTATCATCCTATTGTGTTCTGAAAGCGTCTTAGAAAAATGGTGCTTTCCCTCGCCTATTGCCACGAAGTAGAAATAGTCTGTTTTTTCGGGGCGCAGCGCAGCCACAATTGAACCAAGACCCGGATTCGCAATGGGACCAGGAGGTAGACCTTTGTACTTGTACGTGTTATAAGGCGAATCAACCTGTAGATCGGCTTTCGTTAAGGGTCTTTCTGGGTTCCCTAAGGCATAAAGCACCGTTGGATCTGCCTGAAGCTTCCACTTTCGTGTAAGCCGGTTGTGGAAAACACTTGAAATACGGGGACGTTCCAATCCAAATTGTGCTTCTTTTTCAATGACAGAAGCGAGCGTTACGATTTCGTGGCGGGTACGCCCTAAATTTTGCGCTTCCTCGTTGAATTTCTCTGTCCATTGCTGTTTAAATTCATCAAGCATCATCTCAACAATTTTTTCAGTTGTTGTGCCCTTTGCGAATTTGTACGTATTCGGAAAAAGGTAGCCTTCCACAGTTTTATCTGTAAGTCCGGACCGGTTCAACAAGTGCGGAGATTCAGCAGCTTTCCGAAATGCCTCGGCTGTGCCAAAGCCTCTCAATTCCCAAAGTTCCGCAATAGCGGATGTCGTTAAACCCTCTGGCACTGTCCAACTGACCAGTGTAACCTGTCCCTTTTCAAATTCATTGAGGAGATCCCATAACGCCATATTCCGTCGTAACACATAGGTTCCAGCTCGTAGGTGTCTACCAGTCCCTCTATATCGGACGGCTAAACGAAAGACGTGTTCGCTGCGTATTAACTTTTGTTCAATTAATCGTTTCGCTATTACGCGTGAACTACTCCCTGTTGGCACGTCGAAACTGACGACCTCTTCTGAGGATGAGGGGGGTAGTGTCAAGGATACTCCGATCAACAGAACAATGAGGCAGAGAACACCGAGACAGCAGAGCGTCAATATGCCTATCTTAATTTTTCGTGTTTTCGAGTGAGAGGTATCTTGCTGACTTGGTGATTGACCAGATGGAGAAAGTCCCTGTCGACTTTCCACAGGCCCTTCAACACGCGATTTTGTTTGTGAAGACTCCATATATTTTTATGATTCTTTAAATGATGGCCCCTTTGGCTGTGCTCCATTACATTTCGCTGTCCCTTGCCAGCAGCTGGTGAGGACCCCGGTTTTCGCTAAAGGAGCACGCGTACTTTTTATCCTAAGTTTCTTAAAAAAGACCATCATGAAACGATGGGCATTTGACCCCAGTTAGAAAATTGTTGGAGGATCCCCGTAACACCTTGGTATATCCCAACAGAAACATCAGGAATGCTCTGTGGATGCTGTAGGATCGATCTCTCGCTCGCTATTCAAATAGTCTCTAAGAATAATGACTGCAGCCACCTCGTCAATAAGCTCTTTCTGTGCTTTTGTGTCTTTGTTAAGCTCGCGCAAAATCTCTTCCGCTTCAGCAGTTGTAAAACGTTCATCCTGAAATTCGATCGGGATATCAATTACGCGCTCCAAGCGTTGGGCGAACTTCTGGACCTTCTCCGCTTGCGTGCCGATAGATCCATCAAGTGATATAGGCAAACCGATGACGACACGTTCCACCTTGTGAATGGAGATGAGATCCGAGATAGCAATTAAATCAACCTGTCGATTTTTTCGCGTGAGTGTACACAGTGGATGTGCCGCAACACCAAGAGCGTCGCTGAGCGCAACACCAATGCGTGTATCACCGACATCTAATCCGAGTAAAATTGCCATTTTTGAACCATTGCTCCTGGACTGTTCTCTGTTTCGTTAAGGGAAAATTTATGGTTTTCTAACTGTTGAGTTTCTGCCTTGCTCTCCATGGTCCCCAACTCTTCAAGTGCAAGTCGCAAACGCTCTAGACAGATAGGAACGGTCCTGAAGTGTTCGTACCTAAATCCTTCCTTTAGAATTTTACACAAAAAATTTTGTGGAGTCAAGAAAAATCTCATGGATACAAACATTTGTGAACATCATCTTGATATATTACGATAACGCTGGTATAATTTGCTGGGGAAAAGGGAAGAGGGATCGTAGGCGGTATTGAGAACTGGAATCGATTTTCATTTTCCATTTTGGCAGAAAGAAGTTGCTCACACTTAATCATATACAAGACAGGAAATCAGATGTCTAAACATCAACTTTATTATGGCGATAATCTTGAAATTCTTCAGCAGCATGTTTCTGATGAAAGTGTCAACCTGATTTATATTGACCCGCCGTTTAATACAGGAAAGATCCAGCAGCGCACAGAAATCCAAGTAGAGCCGGATGCCGATGGTGATCGGGTTGGCTTCCAAGGTAAAACATACCGAACCCGCACAGGCAAGACCACGCATTACACCGATAAGTTTGAGAATTCAGATGCTTATTTACAGTTTTTGAGACCCCGTTTTGAAGAGGCGTATCGTGTGCTTCATCCGCACGGCAGTTTTTTCCTCCATATTGATTATCGTGAGGTACATTATTGTAAGGTAATGCTTGATGAAATTTTCGGACGTGAAGCTTTCGTCAACGAGATTATTTGGGCTTACGATTATGGCGGACGGTCCAAGTCGAGGTGGCCCGCGAAGCACGATAACATCTTGTGGTATGTCAAAACACCCGATCACTATACCTTCAATTTCGACGAGATGGATAGAATTCCGTATATGGCACCTGGGTTAGTCAGCAAAGCGAAAGCAGCACGTGGTAAAACGCCGACTGATGTCTGGTGGCATACTATCGTTGCCACGAATGGCGGTGAAAAAACCGGCTATCCCACGCAAAAACCGCTTGGGGTTCTTAATCGCGTTGTCAAGGTGCACTCGTCACCTGGGGATACCCTTTTAGATTTTTTTGCTGGCAGTGGCACACTCGGTGAGTCTGCAGCACTGCACAATCGCTCCTCTGTTTTAATCGATAATAATATTTCCGCGATCAAACAGATTATGAATAGATTGGCTCTGTATGGTGTTGAACTTATCAATGTTGATGATGCCGCATTGTCCACGCATCGAGTGGAATAGCGGGATCTGAGGGCGCAAACCTATAAAGGCTTACGGGACAATCCATGCCAAACACCGGAAATTGTCTTTTTGATTATCTTTTTAAAGTCCCATATTTCTAAAGAGTGAAAACTGTATTATGGCGATAGATGCAGAGTGGATTTTCATGCGGGTAGAAGTTTCCACTTGATTTTCATTGAGAAACTGGATATAATGAACGAAGGAGACGTGAGTAATGAAAACACTTAAGGAGATTTCAGAACAGATTCGAAAAAATATAAACGAATTTCTGGAAGTGGTGGACGGTGCTGAATCGGTGCTTGAGAAAGCTGTTGTTGACATGAAAGTGCGGCTCAATGAAGCAAAAGATCTGGTAGGGGCAGCGATCGCAGAAGAGGAGCGGCTCAAACGTGCCTATCGGGAGACTGTCAGTACAGCGAACATGTGGGGTGAAAAGGCTGACGCTGCTTTACAGAATCGGGATATAGCACTGGCAAGTGAAGCACAACAACTCAAGCGATACCATCTAAATGTCGCAGATGGTTATAAACACCAAATTGCCGTGCAAACAAAAATCGTAACATCCCTCAAAACAGCACTGCACAAATTTCATCAGCAATTCCAGAACGCAGCGGGACACGCTGAAACCCTATCCTACCGTCAGAAGCGGGCGGAGACGCGCGCAGGACTCTATGAATTAATCGCGGCGGAAAATGGGATCTCCACCGCTTTGGCACAGGCTGAGCGAAAATTGAAAACGACGGAGGAAAAAGCAGAAATTTGGGAAAACCGAAATCACCGCGATGCCGCTGATGTGAAAAAAGATGTAGAGATTTCCAACCTCGACAAGTCTCTGGCAGAACTTAAAAGAGATATTTTAGGTGATCGTTGTCAATAGTCTTTTTTGATAGATATCAGTTATCAGTTGTTCAGTCAAATTGCCTCTTAACTGACCACCGATGGTTGGTAACTTTACACTGTACAGAACTTACGCATTTTTGACCATCAGACGCTTTGTGAGACAGAGAACCCCAAAAACACAGGTGTTTCTCGTGGCACAACCTAACAGGTTATGCTAGAAAAGAACAGCACGCGTAAGTTTTACAAAAAATAAAATGATTAAAACCTTAAGTTTGACGAAATATTTCGGAAAATTGTGTGCTGTAGATGCATTAACACTTGAGGTAGATGCAGGTGAAATATTTGGGTTCCTCGGACCAAATGGAGCAGGAAAGACGACGACGATCAATATGCTGACAGGCTTACTCCGCCCAACATCTGGCGTTGCAATGCTCGGAGGTTATGACATTCAGGAGCAGAGTTTAGAGGCGAAAGCGATTCTTGGACTGATGCCGGATACACCTCAACTTTATGAAGCGTTGAGTGGTAGACAGTTTGTCCGTATGATAGCGGATTTATATGAGGTGCCACCGGCGCAAACCGAAAATGAGATGGGCGTGCTACTTGAGCAGCTTGAACTTACCGATGCTGCCGACGATCAGATCAAGGGATATTCTTACGGTATGCAGAAGAAGATTCTGCTCATCTCGGTTCTTGTCCATCACCCTCGAATTCTTTTCCTTGATGAACCGACCAGTGGTCTGGATCCGAGAAGTGCGCGCACTGTCAGGGAAATCTTGCGCGAGCGTTGTGAGCAGGGCTCTACCGTATTTATGACAACACACATCCTTGAAATTGCCGAGCGTCTTTGCGACCGAGTCGGTATTATCAGTAAGGGACAACTGATTGCTGTGGGGACCCTCACAGAATTGCAGCAGAAGAAGCAGGAATACCACGGACAATCCGTCGATGACATCCGGAACCGGTCCGAGACACTTGAGGATATTTTTCTCGATCTTACGGCGGATTTTTAAATTTTCCTTGCGGTTCGGTGAAGTGCGTTGAATGAACGACATCCTCTCCGTGAATCCGCACTCCACTTTGTTACGGACTGCTGGTACCTATCAAGAACCTGCTCGTAATGAAATTGTGCTTTAGATGACATAATTTATCTTTTCTTGACATTTGGAGGGCAGCCCAGGATCCCATCGTTTAAAAAATGTTAAAAAATGTGATAATTCTGCTAAGGGCGGATTTGCAAGGATGGTTGAATGGTCTCAGACGTGGTGGAGAAGCGCGGCGTAGAGCCGCTTTAAAAGGGATAGGTTACCTCGTTTTCATCGTTGCCCTGTCGGTGCTGGGTAACTCGCTTTTCACGCATTTGCGGCTCACTGAGGCAGAGCCGACGCTTATGTTGAGTGTAATTAATGGGTTCATGGTCTTCGGGCTTATCGTTGTTGCCAAGGAATTGATGGAGAGTTCGCTGAAAAGTCTATACGAAGCACCGGACACCGCGTTGTTACATGCCGCACCGATTCAAGCGGTCACAATTTTCGGATATAAGTTCATTCATTTTACTCTCACGCGCTTTCTGAGTATCCTCTGTTTTTTGGGACCTCCCTGGGTAGCGTTCGGTCTGATATTTGAATTACCGTGGCATTTTTACGCGGTCCTATTTCCGGCGTGCTTGTGTCTTCTGATAATGATAGCGAGTTATGTTACTATCAGCGTAATGTTAATTGCGCGTTTCTTTTCATCTGGGTGGCTTCTCTCAACACTCAAGGTACTCGGCACTGCAATCGGTGTAACGGTGGGTTTCTTGCTATCATTGACACTGTTTTTCGAGTTTGAACCAATCCACATAAAGCAATTTTTGCTGAATTGGGCTTCTGAGAGGAAAGCGGATACGACCGCTTCGTGGTATCCACATGAATGGATTGGAAAGCTTCTATTGAGTTGGGTGACTGAATCCACAATAGCCGTGCGGTTGAGATGGGCACTCGGAGGTATCGGTGGGAGTTTCGCTGCTGCTGGAATGGCAATGCTCGTCGCGCAACTGATTTATCAGCGCGGGTGGGAGAATATTCGGCAGTTGAAAACCAAGCGTAGACCCGTGCGGAGCACTTTTGTCCCGCAAACCTCTATAGACTTGCGCCAGTCTAAGGGCTCCCATTTGGAACGCATGTGGCGGACGTTCGGCCGCGGCAGAATACGGTCTATGATGCTAAAGGACTTTCTCATTTTCGTCAGGCACAGTGGTCGGCTCATCGCGATAGCGATGCTCACACTGTTTTTAGTGGTTCACATCGCTATCTTGTTTGTGCATGAAGGGAGTGCAGATGTGAACGCTGGGCTGATTCTTACTGTGCAGATAGTTCTTTATAGCATGCTTATTACCTTCGGTATCAGTTGTAACGGTCTTCGAGACGAAGCGAAAACATGGTGGATGCTGAAAGTCGCACCTGTTACGCCGAAGTTAGTGTTCACGAGCAAATTCCTGACTGCGCTTGTCTGTGCGTTGATTTATGCTGAATTCTGGTCGGTGTTCGCTGTTGGTCTGCTCCGAATTCCAAGAGACGCTTGGATACCGGCGATGCTAACGCCTATCTTAACACTTCCGACAGCGTGTGCAGTGAATACTATGATCGGGACCTTGCCATGGATGGCAGAATTGACACATCAGCCGAAACCGATTTTGCGAGTTTTAACGTTCACAGTGACGCTTATCATTGATATCGGGCTTGTGCTCGCGCCGGTGATAGCGTGGTATACGGGGAGTTTCGTTGCATTCATTGGGTTGGTAATCCTGCTTGCGGGTGTATTCGCAATATCTTATAGATGGGGAATAGGAAATCTCCGCAGGTTGTTGATTGCAAGGCAATGAAATTGATAATTAGTACTCGATCTTTGCAAGCGAGGTGTTTTGCTTGGGTGTTTCACACGCAGGAAAGAAGGAAAAATGTTGATACAATACGAGGGGGTGATGCCAAATGTGCATCCCTCTGTTTTTATTGCTCCAGGGGCGATGATTATTGGCGATGTAACAATAGGAGAAGAATCGAGCATCTGGTTTAACAGCGTGCTTCGCGGAGATTTAGAGCCGATCCGAATCGGGTGTCGCACCAACGTCCAGGACAGTGCAGTGATACACATGGACAAAGAGATTCCGTGTTTCATCGGTGATGATGTTACGATCGGACACGGTGCTATCCTCCATAGTTGCACCATTGAAGACGGAGCACTGATCGGCATGGGGGCGATTCTGCTAACAGGCTCGGTAATAGGCGAGAATGCCGTTGTCGCGGCTGGCACGCTTGTCCGCGAAGGACAGGAAATTCCACCGGGTGCCGTTACAATGGGAGTCCCAGCAAAAGTGAGGCGTGAGGCCACTGAGGCAGAACTTGAACGTGTCCGACGAGGTAAGGACGATTACGTCTTACGTGGAAAACTGATGCAAAAATCTACTTCGTAGGAACATCCTCCAACGATTTTTTATTTTTCTTGTAACCTAAAAATTACTAAAGTTTGGACAATATTATGATTTTCAAGCTGCCTTGTCGAAAGGCAGCGTGGTATTTTGTTGAAAAAGGGGTGTAATATTCTGCGAGTTTGTATTTTCAGTGGAACTCGTAGAAAATAGTTTCTCCCTGATTTGTGCCTGTAAATAAGCGACGCG
>RKRR01000161.1 GCA_007571305.1 Candidatus Poribacteria bacterium
GAAAATACGGAGCAAATGAAAGGTTATAGAAAAGCAGGGTTTCAACGGGCTAAGAACTTATGAAACTGAATTTAACCCAGCCCAAAACTACTTATTGCGCTTTTATTTCTTAACTCACGTTTTAGAAACCGGACCCACCGGACATGCTAACAAGATTCAAGGCTGAAAGAGACTTCGGTGCGGTTAGAAACCGCACCTCCTAAAATGAGCGTAGAGTCGCAACCCTCCAAATGTCACGCGGGTATTTGACGTTGATTCGAGATCGCTCCCAGAAAAATTATGTAGGTGCTGTTACTCATAGCCGCGCTTTACGCGTGCCCAAACCGTTGGAAGTTTATCCGCCGGATCAACATCGAATGTACCAGAGATGTTTTGGTTAATTTCCGCTTTGGATAATGCTTTGTCATAAGCGCGGACGATCGCGAATGAACCATTAAACGTTCTACGACGTTCATCAAAGGAATTCGCACCGATTGAGATGTCGTTTATTGGTAGACTCTTATCGAATTCAAAACCGGCTTGTTTGCTGACCTCTTTACCATCTTGATACGCTACAATTGAGTCATCATTCGTGCCGACAATCGTTATCCAGGTCCAAACACCTTCCTCAAGTTTGAGGTTAAGCGGTTGAACACCCTGCTTAGCACCCCCGGCATGGACGGATATGTCCAAGCTCTGACCGCCGACTATCCAAAGCCGAACCCCTTGCTTACCTTCTCTTGGACTGTTCTGGAAACCGGCGAAGTGATGCTCCTCAACAAAAAAATCGCCGTTGCGTCTACATAGGAATTCCAATGTCCAATCCTCAAAAAATAGAGGCGTATTTTTCTGCGGTGGACCACCAAAGGTTGAATGGGATTCCTTGGCTGTGTAATACTTCGCATTCGGTTCATTGACACCGAGGGCAGGGATTTTTATTGCGCCCTCTTCGAGTTCCATTGGCTTGTCTGCGGCAAGCAATTCACCCCCTTCGGTGCCGAGGTTCTCCCACGCCTTCGGATGTGCAGGATTGTCAGCTGCATTGAGATAGAGCACAGGATCCTCAACAACATTCGCAAACGTAGCAGGACACACCATGAATACGAAAAGGAACGTGGTGCAGATTGAAATAAAGGTTCTCATGTAAGGTTCCTCCATAGGTTGGGTTGCGTACTGGCAGAATTGGGTAAGTTTATTCACTATGCTCTATTATATCAAACGGGCATCTGAATATCAAGTAAATTATGGGGTGTGTAGTCTGTAATTACATTTAATACGGAACGAGTTCGCCGTTCAGAAACAAAAATTACGGCACTTCTAACGGAATATCCAAGGTCTGTGGTAATAGACATTCAGTCTCGTTACAGAGTTGGTAGGTGAGTTGTAGCATAATTGGGATATGCTTCTCGTGCTTCATACTCGGCTTCCGTTTTAACTGCAACGGAATTGTGAGGCTATCTTCATAAACGCTCAAGGATTCGCTGCTAAATTCAAAACGTGTCAATCTCCCTTTCGGATACACGACATCGAGAATTTCAAACGGCGTATCAGCATTCACCGTAACAGTTGTCGGAATTAAATTATCTTGATTTGCGGGGTTTGCGTTCATGTGCCACCCTTCAGCAATGTTGACTTGAAGCATTACATCGTATATTCCTCTGTTTTCTGTATTAACCTTAGCTGTCGCGCTTATGATTGATGGTGCAACCTCATCAAGTTCTTCTCCTGCAGTTAGAAAACGGTTAAGGGCAAAATGCATATACATGAAAGACGAAGGGCTTTGGGACATAGATTGCGCGAAAATTTGCAGGGTTTCTTCAGCATAACCTCGATAATCTGCTCCAAATTCCAATAGATTGGCAACAGCAACAGCGTTGCCAGACGGAATAGCAGAGTCATAAGGTTTTTTTGTTCGCACAATAAGATGCTCTGCATCCGCCTTCGTGTAATAGAAGCCACCGTTTTTGTCATCCCAAAAGAGTTGAATCATCGCATCAGTCAGTCTTTTCGCTGAATTCAACCATTTTTCATCGTCTGTAGCCTGATACAATCCAAGCAGCCCTCGCACAAAAAAGGCGTAGTCGTCAAGGTACACATCCTGCTTTACGACACCGGCAGTATAGGTATGGCACAATTCACCATCCGGTTTTTTTAGGGTGTCAAGAATAAACTGGGCAGCCTTAGATGCCGCGAGAAGATATTGCTCTTTCCCAAGTACCTGATAGCCATAAGCGAGCGCATCTATCATCAAACCGTTCCAATTGACGATAACTTTTGTGTCCAGCAAGGGGTACTCGCGATCGAAACGCGCCGTTAAGAGTTTCTCTCGTGCAGATTCCACTTCCTTGAGAGTATCCTCCGCCGCTGTGCCATTTGGAACATAGAGAACATTTTTATCCTCAAAATTAGGCCCCTTATCGATGCCGTAGACACCAGCAAAACGTGCCGCACGTTTCTTACCGAGAATTTTCTGAATCTCATCAGCCGTCCAGATGTAATACTTCCCTTCTTCGGCATCCGTCTCAGCATCCAAGGCAGCGTAAAACCCACCTTCAGGTGCCGTCATCTCTCGGAAAACAAAATTGAAAATCTCTTCAGCAATACGCCGATAGCGAGGTTCCTGTGTTAGTTGATGTGCCTGGAGATAAACTTTAGCCAATTGTGCGTTGTCGTAAAGCATCTTCTCAAAATGCGGAACGAGCCACTTGTCGTCAACAGAGTATCGGTGAAAACCGCCTCCGATCTGGTCATACATCCCGCCGTAAGCCATCATATCCAACGTATATGTCACCATTTTTAACAGTGATTCATCGGCGACGCGCTCGTATTCACTCAGCAAGAATTCAAGATTGGCTGGACTCGGAAATTTCGGTGCGCCACCAAATCCACCATAGGCTTTACTATAGGTCGTCCGGAGATAGTCCAATGCAGCAGTCGTAAGAGATCTGTCCAATGGTGTGGCAGTAAGTGCCGTAAATCCTTTACTTGTTGCCAACGCAATCGTGTCGGAAATCTGGTTCGCCGATTCAATGACTTCCGTTTCTCGCGTTACCCACGCTTCGTGCACTGCATCAAGGATAGTTGGAAACCCAGGCCTGCCGGGTACATCTGTCGGTGGGAAATAGGTGCCAGCATAAAACGGCTTTAAATCAGGGGTGAGGAAAACAGAGTTGGGCCATCCACCACGCTGCGTCAGTATCTGCGTTGCTGTCATATAGATTTCGTCAAGGTCCGGACGTTCTTCTCGATCAATCTTGATATTGATGAAATCTTTATTCATCGTATCAGCAATCGCTGGATTTGAGAACACCTCGCGCTCCATCACGTGGCACCAGTAGCATGTCGAATATCCGACAGAGAGAAAAATTAACTTATTTTCTTTCTTCGCACGATCCAATGCCTCATTCCCCCACGGATACCAGTCTACAGGATTATGGGCGTGGAGCAGTAGATAAGGACTGGTTTCATGGATGAGCCGATTCGTCCATTTCCAGGAACCGTCGGGGTTCTTGAGTGCTGTTTCATCTGCACTTGCAATCCAGGTGATATTGAATAGAAATAGGGATGCAAAAATTTTTTGTATCATATTTTTCATAAACTGTTCCTTAAGCAATCATAACTATAATACAACCCGTGATCTTCTGCCACCATGAATGCTCGGCTCCGCGCACAAACGTTCGCGAAGAATTCGCAGTCCCGATGCACATCCGGATGTGAATCTTCGCCGAAACCGAGCACCTCAGATAACAAATGGCGATCGAGTTCGTGACGCATCTCATCCTCATCCATTTGATGGAACGGTAGCATCTTCTTATGCTTCATTTTCTCAAAGACACACTTGGCATTTTGTAAGGCCGCGTCATCTAATTGACGGATATCCAAAGTTGGCATTGCACGTAAAGGTGTCAATCTAAGCCAGCCTCGGCCATCTTGGCGTTTTGCACAATGCATCCAGTAACACAACATTCCTAATGTTGAATTGCCCCACAGGGTCCAAACATAGTCATACAGAGGATTCTCAAATCTAACAGTCGGAAGTAAATTGACACCAATAGTTGGATGCTCCGTAAAAAGCACTGACAACGAATTCGTGTTAAAGTGTAACGCTACATTGTGGTGAACACGTCCAACTTTCTCTAAAACCCGTTGTGCTCTATCCCAAGAGTTAGAACGAATAATTCCATGGCAATCTGGTGCAACCAGCAAAGTCCGTTGGCTGTCAGAATTGACGTGCCACAAACCTGGATATAAGTCTTCATTGGAGGCTCTGGTTACGATATTAAAAGGCCCCTCCGAATTACTGCGATGGTCATAAGAATAGATTGTTGCAATCTTGCCTACGGAAGTCATGGCAATTTCAATTTTTTCTCGTTGTTGGGGGAACCAGATATTCCCGTTCGCGAGTTGATAGGCACATTGAACAAGACTAAGATCCCGAATACGCGAGACAGCCCAGACATCCTTTAGTGGACAATTTAAAGCACTGCCCATTAACTCTTCACCAACCTGAATAAAATTTCCACCAATAGGCGGTTCCTCAATCTGACAGATATTCTGGAGATTATAAACACCTTTCGCAATCTCAAGTGCTTCCAAATGGCTCTCCGGCCTGTGGTGAAGACAGACAAACGTCCCGCGTCCCGTATTCTCTGTCCTTCCTTTAGTCGCAACAATAAGACACTCAGCCATATTTGTATCCGCTGAGAACGCACAATTTTCAGTAATAGCATCTGCAATGGTAACAATTACTACATCATGATATGCCTGAGCCCACATATCTCGCACTTTCTGCCAATTGGGGGAAGTCAAGGCAATGATAGGCAGGACAAACCCCATAACGCTTTGTCCATCGCTTTTAAGCATCTTATCCGCTAAATCAACGAAATAGGAGCCTAACCCTGCACTACCATTCCCGACTGAATTATCCATGCTACTCAGTGTCCGTCTCATCTCAGCGGCAATATCAGGATCTCTATCGCCAAAGAGTGTCGACGGTACATCAGGATCCTGTGAACTATTATCCGAACCTGGGCGAGTAAAAGGTGGATTGTCCACAACAATATCAAACTCGCCGTGGGCAAATGCCGGATCTTCAGAGGTATCCAGGCCATCATCACCCCGGACCTGCTCTGTGTTTATCAAGCCTAATGGCAGCACCGACTGCGGATTTTCAAGGAGATCTAAGGCACCGAGGGCGTACCGTCCATCGATACGAGGTATTCCGTAAGCCATCGTATGAATACGTGTTTTCCCGATCCTTATATCAGGAAAGGTGCTCGCAATAATAGACGCAGTGAGGTGACTCGCATTCGGCATAATGTCACACCCGACGAGATTATTTTCTATCATCTGTCGGTGAATGTCTCTTCCGTTTTCGCCTGTCTGTTCGTAAAGTGCTAAGAGACGTTGGTAGACCCCATTCAACAATGCTCCTGTTCCACATGCAAAATCGGCTACCTTCAAATGTGAAAGAGTGTCCTTTCTTGTGTTAAGTAAATACTTGTGAGTAGGTAAAACAAGTGCAGAGAGCAACGCTACAGACTCCGGACGCGTGTAATAGGTCTTTATAAATCGCCTGTCAACAATCAACCGTTGGAACACAATACCTGCCAACTCATGTACTTGTTCCAATCCTCTATCAACGAGTTTCTGAGCGGTATTCCGTAAGAGCCATAAAACCTTTCCGACAAGTCTATCGTCTATTGACAACGCCCTAATCAGTTGGTATGCGACATCAAAAATAGGGCGATAGTTCACCTGTCGGATGTTGTCCCATGCGGCCAAGATGTTATCAACGTTTAACCGTTCTTCTATGGAACGGAGTTGTCTAAGTGAAGGCACGTTTTCTAACGCTGCTGTGCCAGCAAGGGCACTTTGAAAGACAAAAGCGTTTGTAATAATCAACAGCGCCATTCTTGAAGTCTGTTCACAAGTTTCTTGGTGGAGAATGTTTTCAAGCTGCCTTCCTATTTCCGGGCGTTCATGGATTGAGGCTTCCAGCAGTAGTGCGGTTTCATTCACACCGTGTTCTAAATCATAGGCGGCCTTGGCAACTCTGACAGTGGGGGTAGCACCGGTATGGATGGCCGTTGCAATATCCATAAGGCTTCCTTTTATCCAGCCCTCTTTCGGAAAACGGTCGACATCCGCAGAGGTTTCACCCGTGAGGATAACGTAATGAAAGTCGTCTGCTTGACAGAGCGCGTTTTCTAACTCCCGATGTTGTACAAAGCGAAAACGATGTGGACCTCGTAGTGCTATTGCTGTATTGACGGGTTCATAAGAGACGAGTCGCCTGTCCAAATGCTCTCTCGCTTGTGCTTCGCCGCTGAGGTTAGGAGTATTCGCCCCATCTATTTTCACCTCAATAACTACAGGTTCGCGTCCGCGTTCTCTTACTGTTATATCTGGGCGTTGGTTTTCGATGAGGAACGTTTGTGTCCACTGTGGCTGGACGTTCCAGGGGGTTCGCATTGTTTCGAGTATACCTACAATTTTAGCTGTAATCGTATCTTCGTGTAGCATAATTATTGCACAAGTACCTGTCGGGCGACAGCGCGCCCGCTCTCCGTTAAAGTGAGTTGTGTTTCTTTTTCTGATACGCAACGGTTGTTCAGGGCATATTTCACGACTTGCCTTGTAAAAGTAGGGTCCCAACTAAGATGCTCATGGAGGTGTGCAAGAGCCGACTCCGCTTCAGCTTCAGGCAGCCCCTCGTGATTAAAGAGATGAATTACTAACATCGTTTGGGCAAATTCCCATTTTTGGCGCGCCCGTCTACGTGCGATAGCAATAAGTCCGCGATTCGGAACGACCAGAAAAACCAGACCGAACACAAGGAGCGTCATCGTCGCAATTGCTCCTGCAATAGAAACATCGAAGAGGTACGCTAGCCAATAACCACTTACAGCGTTCACACCCCCGATAATTGCACTCAGGGTGAGCATCAGTGAAAGTCTATTTGTGATGAGATACGCAGTGGTAGGTGGTCCAGCGATGAGAGCAACGACTAATATAGAGCCAACAGCGTCAAATGCCCCAACTGTTGTAACGGATACAAGTGTCATCAGTCCATAGTGTATCAGGGTCGGCGCGAACCCTAACGCGGCAGCTAAACTTACGTCAAAAGTTACTAACTTCAATTCTTTGTATAGGAGTAAAATAAAGGCGAGATTTAACAGAAGGATTGTTCCCATCACATACAGAGAAACAGGACCCAGATCGTATCCGAAAATATTTAATCGGTTAAGCGGTGCATAAGCGAGTTCGCCGAGGAGGACGGCATCCATATCCAAGTGAACATTGCCTGCAAACCTGGAGATGAGGATCACCCCAATGCTGAAAAGTGCAGGAAACGTCAAGCCGATCGCGGCATCCTCTTTCACCAGTTTCGTCCGCTGGAGCAACTCAACAACAACAACGGTGAGCACACCTGTTCCTGCGGCGGCAAGAATGAGGAGTGGCGACGATAGACTCTCCGTGAAAAAAAAAGCAAGCACAATACCGGGGAGTATCGCGTGGCTGATAGCGTCGCTCATCAACGTCATCCGCCGTAATACCAAGAACACACCGGGCAAAGCACACGCTACCGCTGTGACAATCGCAATGAGTTGGATATCAAGATGATCTTGTATCACTTTTTCCTATTTTTTATAGTGGATTCCGTAATTACGTGGACATTTATAGCGTCGTATGAACTCTGAGGTTGTCTGTTCTGACTGGCACCGCCTAACAGGCGATGCTACACGTGCGAACTCATTTTTGGATTTTACTATAATTATGGGTCGATTTCTCTGCTCTCAATGTCCAGCAGAGACAAGTTATGCCATTCAGGGAGACCTAACTTCATTTTAGGCATGTTTTCGGTCCCGTCGCGAATGGGTTTAGAGATTTGCAACGTTCTCGATTCTTGTTACCCGTTACGTTTTAGTCATCCTGTGGCTGCGCATACGAACTACCGTCATATCCACTGAGGGTTAGACTCCGTTTGTTTCGCTGTTGTCGAAACCAACCCCATAAAAGCCCTCGATTCGGGGCAAAAAGGATCGAGAACCCTACGACAGCTGTTGCACATAACACAATCGTTGGACCCGTCGGGATCCGTGAAACACTACTACTAATAATAGTTCCACCCACCCCAGCAAGCACTCCAAAGCACGCCGCGAGAAACATCATCACGCTGAGCTTATCTGTCCACTGTCGTGCGGCGACCGCTGGCGCGACCAACATAGCACTCATCAGAACAGCACCGACAGCTTGCAAACCGAGAACGATTGCGATAACAAGGAGACTCGTCAATAGAATATCAAGCACGCGGATCGGGAACCCAATTGATGCCGCAAAACTTTCATCGAAAACCAGCAATTTCAACTCTTTCCAAAAGACAAACATGATAATGCTCGCAATGCCCCCGAGTATACCTATGGTTAAGACATCGCTCTTTAGAATCGTGGCGGCTTGTCCGAAGAGAAACGTATCTAACCCTGCTTGATTTGCATTACCAGTCCGCTGAATCAAGGTATGCAGCACTAACCCGAAACCGAAAAAAGTGGAGAGCACGATTCCAAGTGCGCTATCGTATTTGATACGGGTTAGCCTGACGACACTCAAAATCAGTAGCGTGCCGAGCCAGCCTGCGATTGCTGCACCAAAGACCAGAATCAGAGGCGTTTTGCTTCCCGTCAGTAGAAATGCGATTGCAATGCCGGGCAACGCGGCATGTGAGATTGCATCCCCGAGAAGACTCTGCCGTCGTAAAACCGCATAGGTGCCGAGTGCCCCACTCACACTACCAAGTAACGCAGCACCGATGGCAACAATCATGAGCGTATAATCAAGATGAGTTAGGATGCTCAAATTTTCCATACAAATCAATAGAAGGTGGGTGTTCGGATATTATAGTTAACCCAAGTTGCTACGGACAGAATGTCAGGCTGCAGATACCCTTTCATTGAAAGGGCTCATGATTCGTAGGATTTTGTAGCGTAGGAAACCGTTGGTCTCCTGCGTGTTTATAGTAGATTCCGTAATTAATGTGAGTTTGATACTAAAATTTGACACACTTTCATTCTAACGTTTTCCTCCCACTCCATTGATTTCCCCCTGCTTGCGGGGGATAAAGGGGGTAGAAAGGTGCCGCGTTCCCATTAGCGTGGAGATGCAGGTTTAATCAAACTCACATTATACTGGCACATACTGGCACAGGAGACCAACAGGCTATGCTACACGTATGAACCTGTTTTCGGATTTTACTATAAGAGGCACACCCTCACAGGTTATGCTACAAACTGGCAACTTGGGTTATAGTTACGGCATGCAGAGTATGCCTACGACTTTGTTATAAATGCGACGCGACCGCCGTAAGTTGTCCGCAAATTTTCAGGTGTAAAAGTTTCATCAACAGGACCGCTCGCGATCCGACGAATATTCAAAAGCATTACCCAATCGAAATAGTCCGTTACTGTTTGTAAATCGTGATGCACCACGACAACCGTTTTTCCTTTTTCTCGGATCTCCTGAAGTAGCGTGACAATCGCTCGCTCTGTAGTCGCATCAACACCTTGAAAAGGCTCATCCATCAAATATACTGTAGCATCTTGAACAAGAGCACGGGCAAGGAAGACACGTTGTTGCTGCCCACCGGAAAGTTGACTGATCTGTCGAGTGGTATATGCCTCCATACCCACCTTCTCCAAGGCGTGCATGGCAAGTTCCCGCTCCTGCTTCCGGGGGCGTCGTACCCAGCCAAGTGCGCCGTAACGACCCATCATGACGACATCCAACACGTTTGTCGGAAAATCCCAGTCAACCGTTCCTCGTTGTGGGACATAACCGACAATTCTTCGTTGTGCTTCATAAGGTTTGTCGTAAATCAAGATATTGCCCGCCGCGGGACGGACCAAGCCCAAAATCGCCTTGATCAACGTCGTTTTGCCCGCACCATTGGGACCAACAATCGCTAAAAGTACCCCCGGTGGCACATCCAAGTCGACATCCCATAAGACAGGTTGATCTTGATACGCAACCGTCAAATCTGTTACTTCAATGGCTTTCGTTTCGGATGCTTGCATGTAATTTTAATTATTCCTTGCGGTTAAACGACGTGAGCTTGAACTTTGACATCCGTTCTCCATTTCACTACGAGCGACGGACTTTGTTCTACACCTTAATGTCCCATCATAGAACTGGCAGATTTCTTCCCGATGAGTGCTGTCACAATCGTATCAATGTTATGCCGAACCATACCGATATAAGTGCCCTCAGGGGTTCCCTCGTTTCCCATAGCATCAGAGAAAAGCTCTCCACCAATTTTTACTTCAAATCCTTTTGAGTTCACAGCTGCTCGGACCGCCTCAAGGCTCCGTGATGAAACAGAGGATTCCACAAAAATTGCAGGAATGCGCCGTTCGGCTATAAAGGTCGCCAATTTTTGAACATCAGCGATACCTGCTTCTGTTGCAGTGCTAATACCCTGTAGTCCGCGCACCTCAAACCCATAAGCCTTCCCGAAGTAGTTAAAAGCGTCGTGTGCCGTGATGAGCACCCGTTGTTCAGCTGGCACGTGTTCCACCTGTGCCTTCACGTATGTGTGCAGTTCCGCGAGTTTCGCAAGGTAGCGTTCAGCATTGGTGTAGTACATGAGTGTATTGTCCGAATCCACCTCACTCAACGTATCACGAACACTACCCACTGCTTCCATCCAAAGCGTCACATCAAACCACAAGTGCGGATCGTATTGCCCTTCAAATTCCGGCGGCATGAGCAGCAGACTCCGATCAACTGCATCTGTCACGGCAACAGTCTTCGTATCTCCCGACATCTTGGCAAGGATGTCACCCATTTTAGACTCAAGGTGCAGCCCGTTATAGAAAATGAGTTGCGCCGAAGTTAACCGCTGTACATCACCGGCACTCGCCTTATAGAGATGTGGATCTACCCCGGGTCCCATTAATCCTGTGACCTCAACGCGTTCGCCACCAACATTTTTAACAATATCGGTAATCATGCCGATGGTCGTAACAACGCGAAGTTTCCCTGCAGTAGAAGTATCTGGTTGTCCTTTCGGATCACACCCAATGAATATAAAAATGGCTATGAGACATAATAAAATATAAACTCTCTGCATTTTCTAATGTATCGCTCCCTGGCACCGATTCACTTCATCACACGGTGATTTTCGGTTATTCTGTAGAAGATTCTTACAAAGAGATCAGCTTCTTCTCCAACATTCAATTTCCAAAAAATAAGTGCTCTAAGATCTCACCGACGAGGTAACCAACCCCTGCGACACCAAGCCCTACAACGAACATGTCAATACCACTGCGAAACAAACCACGTCCAGTAAAGATACTTCGGGCAGCACCGACAGCAAAGTGGGACAACATCGCAAGTGTGAACGAGATCCAGATTGCAACGAACCCTTCTATAAAAAGGAATGGAGCGACTGGGATAAACGCACCGATAGCAGTTGCGAGGCCCGTAATCCATCCCTCTTTGATCGGAGTTGTATGCAACTCCGCAATTTTAAGTTCAGCTTGGACCTTTTCTGCAAGTGCCCTTTCTGGGTCACTCATTACCTCCTCAGCAAGCTGCCGCGCTTGTTCATCGGGTACACCCCGGGCTGTATAAATAAGCGCGAGTTCCTCCTGCTCAAGTTCAGGCATCAGTTGAATTTCCTGCCTTTCAACCTCGATCTCATGCTCATAAACCTCTTGTTCACTTTTTGCGGCAAGGTAGCCTGAAGCTCCCATAGATAATGAATCCGCGACCGTTCCAACGATGCCTGTCACGAGGATTGTGGAGATGTCCGATGTCGCAGCGATGACACCAGCCACCAAACCGAAGTTCGCCGTCAAGCCATCGTTAAATCCATAAACAATATTGCCGACCATCCCTCCAGATTCAGTTTTATGCCACGGTTCACCCATCGTGCCGGTAAGTTCCTGCAAACTCTGGGTATGTATCGCAGATTCTTTGGCTAAAATAAGTGCTGTCTCCTTCGCATCTGTCAATGTGCTGTTCCTATGAAGCGTCAGATAATCCTTAACTTCACCAGCCTCCTCACCAAGCATCTGCGAAAGTGGAAATTCGCTACCGAACCTGTGAGCATACCACGCCATTAACCTTGCTTTCAACGTTGGTCGCTGCTTCTTAACCTTTATATCGTAGGTGGCGAGCACCTCCCGCCAACGTAGTACATGCCGATTTTCCACCCCGGCGAGCTCACTTAATATCTCCTTGCGCTTCGGATCGGACTCAAGACCCGCGAAAACACTATACAAAAAACTTGCGTCAACTTCATCTTGTAGATGGTATTTCCATATCTTGATTGTTTTACTATCCGGTCGCATCTGTTTTTCTTGTTCCATTTTAGACTCCGCTCAGAGGTGATAAGCGCGCTTTCACAGCGCGCCTACGCATTATCTGGATCTTGCACATCCTCGACAAAAACTTGTTTCGCTACCTCACGCCCAATAACAACCTGCTGTCCAGCGATGTCAACAGTAAAGGGCCCCTCAAACGGAGCTACCTCAATTACCTGGAACGCCGTGCCCGGGTAGAGATTGAAACTTCCTAAATGCCGAAGCAACGCTGAATCAGTGTCACTCACTTCAGCGACAACACAGGATTGTCCACTACGCAAGTCCGTCATTGGAACGGACGGCGTTTTTGTTACAACGCCGTTTTTATCGGGGATCGGTGCACCATGTGGATCAGCAGTTGGATAGCCGAGAAACTCGTCCATCCGTGCTTCCACATCTTCCGAAATGACATGTTCCAATTTCTCGGCTTCATCGTGAACACCATCCCACGGGACACCGAGTGCCTTGAAGAGATAAAGTTCCAACAAACGATGGTGACGGATAATTTCAAGCGCGATTGCCTTCCCAGTATCTGTCAGCGTAACGCCCTGATAGCGTTCATGACTTACCAGTTGCATCGTCTTTAGTTTTTTAATCATCCCAGTGGCAGATGCTGGCTTCACATTGAGGTATTCCGCCAAAATACCGGTCGAAACTTTACCGACCTTCTCTTGCAATTTATAGATTGACTTGAGGTAATCCTCAGCTGCATGTGTAAGCATTGTTCTTTCCAATTCGCACAGGGAGTTGACAATGCTTTTCGTTTTCCCCGGCGGTAGGTTAATGAACGAGCGTTATACCCATTCAGTTTTAGGCACGATGTGCCAAGATTGTTAGAAACATTGAGAAATTAATTTAGGCATACCTAAATTATATATTATGCAAAACAAAATATCAAGTCTTTAATTTTTCTTACGGTTCGATCAGATGGATTTGCATGCTCACGTGCTTCTCCGTATATCCGCCTGCGCCGTTGTTGCATGCTAGGATTTCTCTTTAACAGAAGAAACAGAAGCACACAGGCTTCCGATTTGCCCAGAAACCTCTTTACTGATTGCTGATTGCTAAAAGTCGTTGAATACCTTCACGGGGTATCCGGTTTCAATAGACTCCCACGCTGCCACACCGACAGCAATAGACTTCGCCCCATCAATCACATTCGGCGATGGTTCTAAATCTTCCTCAAGACACTGCTGAAAATGGCGCATATATCGGATAACCGTCTGTCCGTGTCCATAAACGCTTGTATCTATTTCAGGAGGACAGGTCACTTCAAAGGGTTCTCTGGTGGACATTTTATCCAGCATCAACTTGACGTGTCCCTCTTTATTATCCGTAAAATCTCCAATCACCGTCCCTTTGCTTCCGAAAACGGAGATATGCTGCATCGGCATCGGGGGATGGACGACATCGTAAAGTCCCATCGCTCTCGCGATCTGTCCGTTCTTAAACTTCAGATTGAGAAAAAAATTGTTTTTTATGGGGTATTCCGGTGTGAGTAAGCCTTTCGTCCCGTAGGCGTGCACCTCATCTATATCACCGAGAAGACAGCGCAATATGTCAATAGGATGCACAATACCACCGAACATCAAATCTTGCGGCTCATGGAGTCGCCACGGTGTGAAATCGTAGACCTCACGCATGTCATGGACATAATAGGCATCTGCCAGCATAATGTCACCTAAATCACCATCGTCGAGGAGCCGTTTCATGGTCAAAAACTGCAGGTCAAACCGCATCGACTGCCCCACAAGGAATTTGACTTTGTGCTCGCGTACCAGATCCACCAATTGTTGTGCGTCGTCTAATTTCGTCACCATTGGTTTTGTGCAAATGACATGTTTCCCAGCTTCTATCGCCGCGACGCAATGTTCGGCATGCAGATGGTCGGGGGAATAGATAGCGATAACAGAAATATCCTCGCGTTGCACCAGTTCGCGATAATCCGTCGTCCAAAAGTCCACGCCAATTTGGTTGGCGTAGTTCTCAAGCACATCTGCCCGCTTTGCGCAGATACCGCGAAGTTCATATTTTAGGTCCGGTACATCCTTTAACAGTGTCGCAGTTGATCCCATATTCGTGGGATTCATCCCAATAACGCCTAATCCTATTGCCATTTCATATCTCCTTCCTGATTCAGTTGACGTACCGCTATTCTATCACAATTCACTTTTGCTGACAAATAGGAGATTATTTTCTGCATCTGAGTCAAGTTCCCTCACCTTTTTGAAATCCGCCTTCGCTTTCCTTTTTTGCCCAAGCAACACTTTCACAAGGGCACGATTTAAGGTAAGGGCTGTAAAGTTTTGACGTTAAGGGATACAAATCATTCTATCCCAGACAAACGATTTGACCATAACACATTAATACGGTACAATAAAAATAGCCTATATAAACCCAAGTTGCTACGGACACAATTTTAGAGATTCAGCTGCTATTTTCATTGAAAGGCTCAGGATCCGCAGCATTTCGTCGCGTGGGGTGTTGGTCTCTTGCGCCTGAAAATGCATAATCTAATAGGTTATGCTACAGAACTGGCAACTTGGGTTACGAGATGTTTATTTTTTCTCGTGGTAATTCGGAGAAACAATGTCCCAAACTGAAACGAAAGAGATCTCTGGTCTTGACACCCAACGGACTGAGTTAAAAAAAATATACAAATGGGTTTTTGAACTCGGTGCGGCTGCCCTCGTCCTCTTTTATATCTACAGTGCGGGGTTTGGAAGTGCCAACGAGCAGTTCCATCTCGGTTTCTATCTCCTGCTGACCTTCGTACTGATCGGCATTTTTTATCGATGTCGGAAGAATTCCCCAACATCCCGTCCATCACTCATAGACTTAAGTATGATTGCCCTCAGCATCTTCACCATCGGCTACTGGATTGTAGAGTACCCGAATCTTGTCAACCGGGCGGGCAATTACAGTCAGCTCGATATTTTCGTAGGCGGGGTCGCGATCTTGATTAGTTTTGAGGTAAGTCGTCGGACGGTCGGGTGGGCATTACCCATCATCGCTGTAATTGGTATCCTCTATGCCCTTTTCGGTCGCTCTTTACCGGATGCCATCTCACACCATGGATTTACGCCCCGCCGGATTATAGAATACTGTTATTTCAGTCAAGCTGGTGTATTCGGCATCATGGCAAACGTGATGGCGACGTATGTGATTCTTTTTATTTTCTTCGGGGCGTTTCTGGAGAAATCGGGGGTTGGGCAATTCTTTATCAATCTGCCAATGTCCTTAGCGGGCCGTTCACCTGGCGGTGCGGCGAAGGTTTCGGTCATGACTTCTGGTTTCTTTGGCTCTGTTGCGGGAAGTGCGATTGCAAACACAGTCGCCACAGGCACCTTCACGATACCCTTGATGAAACGGACCGGCTTCCGTCCTCATATCGCTGGTGCAGTCGAGGCTTCCGCCTCTGTAGGTGGACAATTTCTACCGCCTGTGATGGGAGCAGGGGCATTTCTCATGGCAGAACGAACAGGGCTGCCGTATAGTCAAATTGCCCTCCTATCCATCGTGCCAGCGGTTCTCTACTTTTTAGCCGTTTGGGTCATGGTGCATTTTGAAGCAAAAAAGCAGGGAATAGAACCGATACAAGATTCAGAGATTCCCAAATTTTTACCTCTCCTTAAAAGCGGCTGGTACTACTTACTACCATTACTTGCGCTTGTCGGTATCTTAATCGCTGGATATACCGCTTACAAAGCGGCATTCTTCTCGATTCTTGTCACAATTGCAGTGAGTTATTTCCGTCCGGAGACACGACTCACACCGAAACGTATCTGGGAAGCAATGGTGACCGGAGCCAAGAATTCGCTTGCCATTGGCGGGGCAGTTGGCACTATCGGCATTATCGTTGCTGTTATAGACTTAACAGGCTTGGGACGGATATTCCCGGACTTAGTGCTATCGGTTGCAGGGAGTAGCAAGGCTATCGCAATCCTGCTTCTCGCGGCGGCATCTTTAGTACTGGGTATGGGTATTCCTGTGACTGCCGCTTACCTGATCACTTCCGAACTCGCTGTGCCGATCTTGACCACTCCTGAGATGGGCATACCGATTATTGCTGCACACCTCATTATTTTTTGGCTGAGCCAAGACTCCAATATCACGCCGCCTGTCGCCTTGGGGGCCTATGCAGGTGCCGCTATCGCCCGTGCCGATCCATGGAAAACAGGATGGGCATGCTTCAAGTTTTCCAAACTCCTCTACATTATGCCTCTGCTGTTTGCGTATACGCACATCCTATTTACGGGTGGCACACAGGTTGAATACGTACTATCTGTGGCATCGGCTGCCGTCGGCACAGTTATCTTTTCTATTGTAACGATGGGATTCTTCGTCCGCAAGACGCATTGGTACGAGTGGATATTGCTTGCGCTTGCGACGTTCCTTGCATACGTCTATAACATCTGGACGTTCATCATTGCTATCGTCCTCGTTGCAATTGTGTACATCCTTCAGAAACGCTCAGAATCGTCCTTTTAATTTTCCTTGCGGTTCGGTGAGGCAGATTTGGAATTTGAAGTTAATGCCCGTAGAGCCGCCCTCCGCTACGTTTAGGGGCTACAAGTCTTCAAATAACCTTCAGTGCTGCACGTTGATGGCTGATTAAGGTGTGCCAACAATTTGTTGAAGTCGCTGTAAGATGGCATCCGCGGCTCTGCGAGATTCCTGTAAATTGAACTGTTCAGCGGCATGTCCAGCGCGGAATGTATTCCCGCGGTAGTATCGCCAGAAAATGAGTCCTCCCCACAACACAGCGTCTATGTAATACCCATCTAATGCTGCATCTATGGTAAGAAATCCGAGCGCACCGTTCAGCAGAAGCGCGTTTAACCCACCTCCCCAATCGCCGACATAGACTTGCCCAGCACCAGGGAAGATTGTTGACAACACCCTGGCAAGTCGGGCAGATTTCAAAGGCATAGCAGGAGCCGCATCAAAAAGTATATCCAGTCTTTCATCAGCGGTATAGTTTCGCAGTGATTCGCGTGCCTCCTCCCACCGAAACTGATAGACATAAGCAACTGCTTGCAAGAAAAGTGCGCGTCGGTACAATTGCGCAGAAGATGTTCGCATCGTCACCTTAATCAACTCCAACCGAGCGAGGTCGTAGTCCTGCACAGCGATCAACGTCACGGCGAGTTCCAATTGGTATGCTGATTTCGTTTCGGCATCTGTAGTGAGATGTGTTGCAGCCCGAAAAGCGGCGACTGCTTCTGTCCACAATCCTTGTGCTCTATAAGCGAGGGCGATGTTATAATATACCTCGCCAACACGTGTGTCCTCTGGATGAAAGAAGAGAAAACGTTTATACTCGGTGATTGCGGCATCATAGTTGCCTTGCTCGGTGAAATGTCTGCCGAGAGATAAGGGAGAGGCTTCTGCGATTGCCTTAAAACCGCTAAAAAATAAAGAAGCACTGATGAAGAGAAGAGATATAGATTTGTTTAAAACTTTAGGCACTTGGAAGGGAACTCCACAAGAACGGGATGAGAAAACTTATTCGCGAAAAGGATTAACCGACGCACCCAATGTCTCGTCACCACCCCCTATTACTTTCGGACGTAAACATCATCAGGAGTCATAACGTTCACCTTACTGAAACGCGACTTTACCCATAGTATACGCCATCACGATCGGTATGTCAAATACATATTCACGAACTTTTTCCAGACTTACGTGTCCAAATTAAACAAACATATCCAGGCATTGGATGACACCTTTACATGAAAGGACTCCTCCAGAAAGAGACTTACTATCATGAAAACAGATACAACTCAACAATCAGAAACCTTTGTTCATACGCGGATGAAAGCAATCTTTACTGCCCAAGAGAATAGCCCCACAACCTTAAGAAAAATCAATCTCGCCCGCCTCACACCATTTCAACGTGGATTGCTGGTTACAGATGGAACGGTTACACGGTTCATCGAAGCGTATACATTCTTGCCGGTGGAGGTCATCCTACTACAACAAGCAAAACAAATATTAGACACTGAACATATCTGGCTCAAACTGCCTGCCGGAGAAGAAGTCATCTCACGGCAAGTTATCCTTCAAACCCACTCGCAAGAAGAACCATCTCCGACAATTCATACCTATGCAGACTCGTTAATTGTGCCGCAACGTCTGCCACAGTCACTTCTGAACGAGTTAGAATCCGACAAACAAGGATTGGGAGGGCTTTTGTGCCACAGTGGTTTGGAGACTCGGCGTGAGCTACTCTGGTGCGGTATGGAAACCTTAAATGATCTACCACCTGCTATTGAAGGTGAGACGTTTATCAGTCGTACCTATCGGGTGTTCGCGAATCAGGAGCCACTCATGTTGATTAACGAGAAGTTTCCACTTTAATTTTTAGCACATCTGATTCCCTCCACTTGCGGGGGTAATGATTAAACGTTAACCGAAAAAGGAGGCACTCATCTATAATGTCATACCTCATTATTAACTTTAAATTTGGACAACGTTGGCGAAGGGCAAAAATTTTGACGCTCCTCTGGATGTGCATGCTGTCTGTTCACCTCGGTGTCAACGCGCAAACCGAACGGGAGTTACCGCGCATGTCAGCACACCGGACTTCTGAGGAAATCAAAGTTGATGGAGTGTTCGATGAACCTGTTTGGCAAAGTGTAGAGCCGATCCGTGAATTATATCAGATCCAGCCCGATCAAGGCGAACCAGCGACAGAACAGTCCGAAGTCCGCATTCTTTACGATGACAAAAAATTATACTTCGGTTTCATTTTTTTCGATGAGATGGACAAGATTGTCGCTAACGACATGCGTCGAGACTCTCCAGGATTGCGCTCCAACGATTACGGCTTTTTGCTACTGGACACCTACAACGACCGGCGCAACGCTGTTTTTTTTCGATTCACCCCAGTGGGTGGGATGGAGGATACAGCAGTATCCAACAGTGGTGGAAGTCTCAACCAAAGTTGGGATATTGTTTGGGAGTGTCGTTGTAGAATTAACGAAGACCATTGGACAGCGGAAATCGCTATTCCGTTCAACCAACTCCGCTTTGAACGAAGCGATGTAATGAACTGGGGTTTGAACTTCGGTCGAGAAATCGCCCGAAAGCAGGAAATTGACGCATGGAACGAGGCACCCAAGACGTACGGCGGCTTGGCGAAGTACCGGACCGCCTATTTCGGCACACTCGAAGGATTAGAGGGTATTACGCCCTCAAGGCATCTGGAATTGCTGCCTTATGTCCTACCGGGTGCGAGTTACGAATCGTTAACAGAAGAAACTGATGGGGTATTTGAAGCAGGATTGGACCTCAAATACGGCGTAACTCCGAACCTGACAGCCGATTTGACATTTAACACCGACTTTGCTCAAGTGGAAGCCGATCAAGAACAGGTGAACCTTACACGTTTCAGCCTTTTTTTCCCAGAGCAGCGTCCGTTTTTCTTGGAAGGTGCCAGTATCTTCGACGTTGGGATTCCGCGTCCGAGTTTCCGTAGACCGCCCCTTTATTGCTCTTTTATAGCCGTCGTATCGGGCTTGCACAAGGACGCGCGATTCCGATACTCGGTGGCGGTAAAATGACAGGAAAGATTGGACCGTACGGTATAGGAATTTTGAACGTGTCGACGAACAGATTCAAGGAAGATGAGGCAGGAGTAACCGAGGATGACCCATTCAGTGAACCGCGTACGAATTACTCAGTGATGCGAATAAACCGAGATGTCTTAGCAGGTTCAACTGTTGAGGGAATCTTTATCAATAAGCAAGACGCTGATGCCTATAATCGCACAGCGGGTCTCGATTTTTCCTACCGTCCGACGCGAGAGATTAATGTCCAGGGATTATGGTCGCGCACCTTTGAAACGGGCATCTCTGGAAACAGTAACGCCTTCTTTATCGGTGGGGATTGGCGGACGAATCTGTTTCGATTTAATGGGGCATACATGGACATCGGTGAGGATTTTAATCCCGAGGTTGGGTTTATTCAACGTAGTGATGTCCGCCGTTTTCGGGGGGATGCCAGTTATACGCCGTGGCCCGGGGTGTTTGGTATTCGTGAGATTCAGATCGGACCGGAAATCGATCTCGTTTTAACGCAAGACAACGAGTTGGAAACCCAAGAGATAACCTTTGAAACGGATTTCGAGTTTGAAACGGGTGATGACATTGGCTTCCAAGTCAAAAACACAGTGGAGAATCTTGATCAAGATTTTGGGATCCAAGGGATTAGTATTCCGGTTGACGATTACAATTTTACTTTTTTTCAAGTCTCAGCCCGTAGCAGTAGTAGCCGTATGATTGGTGGGCAAGTGGAGGTGGAATTTGGTGAATTTTATCATGGTACCAGACGCGGTTTCTTAATAGATGCCACTGCTAGGCCGAGTGCCAAACTTAGTATAGAACCCTTTATCGAATTTAATCGCATTACGCTGCCGGAGGCGGAGTTCGATGCTAACGCTTTTGGTGGCCGTATCAACTATTCCTTTTCGACGACACTTTTCACGAAATTATTTACGCAATGGAGTACCGATAGAGATGTATTCTCTGCGAACTTCTTGGTTAACTATATCTACCGCCCGGGCAGCGATTTCTACCTCGTCTTCGACCAGAGTTACGACACCCGTGATGGTGGATTCAGACTTCTGAGTTGGACGATTGTTGGAAAATTGACGTACTGGTGGAACCGGTAGGATGCAGTGCGGTGTTGATGTTTGGGGCTTTACAATACATACAAGGCATGGATTCGCCTATTCTCAACTAAATCCTGTATTCTGAGGATTTCCCCATGAAACCGCATCTACTTATTTAACCCAAGTTGTCAGTTTGTAGCATAACCTGTTAGGGTGTGCATCTTAAACACACAGGAGACCCACGGCTTCCTATGCTACGAAATGCCTCCGAATCATGAACCGTTTCAGTGAAAAATGGGACAGGATGCCTAAAATCTTGTGAGTAGCAACTTGGGCTATTTAGTGTACCCACGGTCTCGCCTGCTTGACTGAGAGTCTCCCTTCACTCGTAATCTTGAACTCAATCTCCATAGCGAAATCTGCCGTTTGCGCAGCAGGACCATACAACTGACCGAACTTGTTGTGTATTGCCGCAAGATAACGACTCAATTCACGTAAGTACGCATCCGTTAGAATCCGCTCGTTACCTGTGGTTTGATTAGAAGTTTTCACAATTCTATAATTCCGACTGTCCCACCAATCCAACAAAATCTCCTCTGGAACAGATTGCCCCTCAGGGTTGGTTACTAAATTCTCGCCAACTTGCGTGTTGAGGTAATAATTGCCCACAGTCTGATAGACGACATCATTGCTTACAGCCACGCCATTCGCCATTTCATTTTCAAAATTCGGATGGACGAGCACTCCCATAGCTGTGGTGAAATGATCAATGCGATAGAACTCGCGTGCTTCAAATGACCGGAAATTCCAAAGGCTTGCAAACACTTGTTTAATCGACTTAGATAAATGTCCTTCGTCTGGATGATGTGTGTAGGAATCATATAAGCCCGCTCCACTGAAGCCCGGTAAATCCTCATTGTTTGTGCTCGAACGGCATCGGAGGGATGTGCCCTCTGGAAATGCATTGTGTAATTCCGAAAGTGCATTCATCATCCATGTCGGCATCTCCCCGTTCTTGATGAGCTCTCTAAACCCTTTCAGTCCAGCCTCCCTCGTGTCATAATTATCCTGAAATTCGGAATCTTTGAGCAGTGCTTCTACCTCCCCATAGAACCCATTGTGTGTCATAAAGGCATCGTAAAAGTAGAACGGCACACCAAAACCCTGCGGCACTGTACCTTGGGGAAATCCCAAAGTGTGTAGTGTTGCTATGTTAGCCGTTTTCACACCGAAACGTGCAGCGTCTGAAAAACCGATACTATCAAGCGGCAACACCTTTGTAACAGAGATATCTCGCGCAGGTTTCTGTGACCGCGAGGGCCGTAAATCGCTGAAATGCGCCTCTACCTCCTTAAATGTTGCCTCCCTCACCTCGAAACCATCGGCGTTCACTTCATAATAGACATATCTACCGATGAGTGGCGCAATTTCCTTGTTTTCCCACGCATCGGCGATGAAAGCGTTGGGGACCTTGTCCTGAATCGCACGGAGGTTAACGTGTGAAAGGGGCGTTTGACGCACACCGGTTATAACTCCAGCGACTCGCGACATCTCGTTGGGTAGGATCTTGCAGATGACAATGTCACGGGGTGAAGGACGTTCACCCATCTCCAATATACGCAGCCGACCGAATGATGCTGCTTGATTCAGCGGAAGGTAACCGATGTTCGCATAGAGATCGTCCTCAAAATAGACAGGGAATTCCGCTGCATCATAAAGGGCTTTTTCGTGAGAATAAATATCGATGGCCCCCCATAATGGACAGTAACCGATCCGATTTTCCAGTATGGGCATCTTCGCCACAAGCAGATCGTGTGCAAGCTTAATTTCCTCAAAAGGGAATGCATCGTTTGGATTAAACTCAAAGGTATAAACACCGGGTTCGCCATTCGGTGCTGTAGAGAGGGGTCGGTAACTCAGCACACCCCGCATCTGCCCTTGACCTCGTCTCAAACCAGCAGCGCTCATGAAACTGCCATGGGAGCGGTGGGTCTCCGTATTCATGAAGTAAAGTTGTGGATTTTGTGTATGCGTCCTCTCAATCTGAAATTTTACAAATTCTATTCCCGTAAGTTGGGTATCAATACGAACATCTGTTCCTTGATACGATAACTTTTCGAAGGTCTCTCGATCTGGAATTGTAGCTGTGCCATCCTTAAATGCGACCTGCTCCGGGTTTAGGCGCGGTCCTGAGGGCTCTCTGGAGCCGCGTCGTCCACCGAATCCACCCCTTCGGCGGGATCTATTTCTTTCTCCAGTTTGCATTTCACGGATCTGTTGCGCACTGAATTTGTTGCCTCTGGAGGCTTCGAGTCTCATCACCCGAAACATAAGTTGCTTTTCGGATTCACTGAGTTCATTATTCTGATCAAGATCGAACCGTTTCTCATCTTCCGAGAGTTTGTCTTGGGTCCAAGTATTTAGGACGACTGTCAGTGAAAATACCAAGGCACACAGGAAAAGGGTTAGAATGACATGTTTCCGTTTCATCTGTTTCCTTTCTCAGCATTAGAAATTTCTGTGTGGAGCATACGTTCTTTACTGAGATTAGGCAAATAAGGGTTGAATATGTTCAAAAAAATACCTACTTTTTTTATTTACGGTCTTCGCTAAACGTGTTATGATTCAGACAAAACTTCACTTACCGCCGAGGTCAATTATGTCTTTCAACATGCTGATGCTTACGCGTGTGATTGCCGCGCCACCAGAGCCAATGGCAAATGAATCGGTCGCGAATCCAATCTTGCTCGCCCACCGTGGTTTGGTGCAGCACGCGCCCGAGAACACTTTGCCCGCTTTTGCTGCGGCTATTGAATTGGGATTATCGATAGAGTTGGACGTCTATCAGACGCGCGACGAACACTTGGTAGTCATTCACGACAAGACTGTGGAACGTACGACCAACGGGACCGGTGAAGTGATCAAAATGACGTTGGCGGAAATCCGTAAACTGGATGCCGGAAGTTGGTTCGATACCCGTTTCAGTGGTGCGAAGGTACCAACATTGGAAGAGGTATTCAAACTCATTCGCGAGCGTCAACGAACTCCAGTGACCATCGCACTGAACATGAAAGTCATCTCGCCCGGGATTGAGCAGAACATCGTGCGACTCGTCGAAAAATACGAACTGTTTGATCAGCTTTGTGCCTTCGGTCAGCCCAGCGATTCGAGTCATCGCTTTAAACAAGCCAACCCGAAGTTGCAAACTACGGTTTATCTAAATAGTAGTGAAGCCGAGCAGTTCACCGCAACTCTGCATGATCCGATAGCAGACTGCCTTTGGGTGCACTTCATGCCGACTGCGAAAGGGATGGCACAGGCTCATAAGCTTGGTAAGCAGGTTTGGCTCGGCTTGCACATCGGCAAACAGCAACCTGACATCTGGGACAAAGCCCGCGCCATCAAAATAGACGCTGTCTGTACCGATTGGCCGCTGGAGTGCAGTCAACATTGGCGACTTGTTGCGAACCCCTCCGCTGTCTGACGTCTCGTTTAACACCAACGGATGTCGTCCACGCATTCGGCGTTGATTCATAACATACTCAAGTTAATATCTTTAGCAGTTCACCGTTTCGCTTTCAATTTTGCCCAAGACATCGCCAGTTTTGCTTGAGGAGAAACCGCTGCAAAACCGAGTGCGACAGATAATCCACTGTCTGCAATGGCTTTTACATCAGCATTCGAGAGTGCTACATTGAAAAATGCGATCTCATCAATGAAGCCTGTGAAGGCTTCCTGTTTGTCCTCTCTCGAGCCGATATACTTCGGTCCCGTTTTAAATGGACCTGCGGCGGCATTAGATGCTTCCTCCTCACCATCTACATAGACCTTCACCTCTTTACCGTCATAAGTCCCTGCAATCTGATGCCACTTGTCATCGTTCAACAAGGATTTAGACCACGTATTATGGGGAATTGGTTGGGCACACTGTCCAGCAAAATTCAACTTGTGGTCCCTTAATGTCAATATAACGTCGCCGCAGGGACCTACGATGATGTCGGACCATGCAGGGGCGGCAGGCGTTTTAATAAGAGCAACGATAGACACTTCATCTTCATAGTCAGAAAAGTCGCCGACAGCAACATGAGCACCACCTTCAAACTTTAAAGCTCCTTCAAACTTGCCATCGACCCATTGGGCATCAACAATCTTTCCATCATTGCCATTCTCGGAAGAATCCTTTGCCTCACCGCCTTTACCTTCATCAAAGAACCATATTCCCAAGAGTGCATCCGCATCAAGTTTAGCAGAACTTAGATTCGGAATCATGAAACTGAGGCAGATTAGGGTTGCATATACAAAAATTGCCTTTGCTAATTGGATGGCTATCATTTTTACCTCCATTTGTGAACGGACGATTTAATTGTGTTGATTCCATCACCGGTCATGCTGTTTTTCGTTGCAGACTATTGAATTCAAGACAGAACAGATCGGATTTGTGGAGTGCAGATGGCATAGCAAAATAGGGTAGCGACATTACTATTCTGACGGCTCCCAAACCTGAAGGATTGGGGTTCCTTTCGGTCATCTTCTCAATCCGAGATATTTTTGCAGATGTGGGCATCTTTTATTGTCTTTAGAGACGACTCCCTTCGGTTTAAGCGAAGGTTACCAGACAGCAACTGTCGGGGTGCCCGCCAAGGCACGACTAACGGGAACAAACTTTGTTACCCCAAAATTGTTACGGATACTTTTTCTACGAGGTTCTCTATCGCAGTTGTGGAGGGATCGCCTACACAATCCTATGAAAGCGAGTTTCACCTCTCATCACATACTAACTGGCGTTTCACAGCACCGAAGGTATAGGTTAGATATATGGTATTTGTTGGATTAACCAGCACCAACTCGATCCGAGCAATCAGATTGGATAAGACACCCAATAGATTTTGGGTGATTGCTCTCCTACCCAGTTGGTATTCTAATGATACCACAGTTATTAGGAAATGTAAATGAAGGAGAAATCTGTTTCATTAACTCAGGTATGCAACATGTCGGCAATCCACGGGTATCGGAAAATTAGGTAGAATTCATCTCCCAGGTTCAATAACGAGATAGCTAATGCTCTTTGCCTCCATCTTCATCGGAATCTCAACGATGTAATTTCTGTCAATTTCGTACTGCTTGGACTCCCCTTCTTTTTCACGAATCTTGGCAACTTCAGACAACCCAGTATAATAGAGTGGTAATTTCAAAGTGATCTGTTGCGCTGTTCGCGTAGGATTATAGAGCATTGCTAGTCCACAAGGACTGATTTGCGCGTTCGTGTGGAGGACACAATCAATAGAGCGGCCATCCGGACGGCGCACGTGAATCAGGTCAGAATCCAATATCGGGCGATACCTTTTGTAGAAGTTAACCCATTTTTTAACTATGGCTTTCGTCTGTTCAGTATCAAAAAGTCGGGGACCGCGATAGCATGCAATCACACCACTGCCGAAGTTCTGTGCTAAATGCGATTCATAGTCATTGAGATGTTCGCACAGCGGCTCAAATGTCGCGGCAGCACCGCCACCGTGGTACTCCACCAACGGGACGAACATCCATCCCATACTTGGGGTCTTTTCATAAGTCCCGTCGTAGATATTCTGCCGAGCAATTAGAATTTGTCGCTCGCGAGGCAAACTAAAATTCGTCTCGCGATAGCCCATACCGCATTTGTTTGAACCGTTGAGGTAATACCTATCTGGCGAATTGATATAGATACCGCGTGCTCGGCATTCGTGATAAAAATGAACGCACGCCTCCCACTGACGTAACTGTGAATCCGCCAAACCGTTATGGTGTTCGTGCGTCGTTGCGGCACAGACATCACCATGATAAGGACCATCAGTCTCTATGACATCCATTCCGGTTTCATCCATAAAATTTAGCACTCGTTCAAAATAACCATCTGCCCACCTGCTTGCAAGACACGCACTCTGTCCGAACCTACTTCCGGGTCGATCGGTATCTGGATCAATACAGTTGTAGTCCTCACCCACATCCCGCGAAGCACACATCAATGTATAACCACCGAGCTGAACCCCTTTGCTATGTGCATAATTGGTCAATCCTTTCATTGTAGCAATATATTCTGTGTCTTCGCTCTCAATATTGAATCCACTCCCAAAGGTCATAATTACCATTTCAAATCCGACCGCTGCGCATTGATCAATCGCTAAACGGACCGCGTCGGGTTCGGCACTCCGAACGTGCATCAAGATCGGGTTCTCCGTGACCTGTGGTGCGACTGTGCGATACATCTTCCGGCGTATGAGTCCTTTTCGCTCACGTTCGTCACTATCATGCAGAATCTCGAAGGTACAAAAACTCTTGAAAATCTGCCCCGGTTGAAGCATTACCCCCGGACCGAGTGGATAGCGACTTGTCAGCAACAGTGGCATCTGATAGTGATAATCAACTTGCGTCTTGTAATCCTCATCTGGTCCCCATTGCGTCGTTTCCATTCCACTAAAGGCATAATCGCTTTCAACATGTAGTCGATGCTTTTCTTCTTCGTTGACCGCGAGGATTTCACAGCTTAAGGCATCCAGTTGAATCGGTTTTTGACTCTCATTGCGAACCGTGATCCATTTGGAGAGTACCGGAATGCCTTTGTAGAGTTCATAATGCACACAAACCCTAATTGCATCAACGGATGGTGGGGGCGCGAATTCAATGGTCAGCGTCACACCTTCTGGTGGATACACTGATGATGTAGCAGACCGCCTGTGTACCCACGGATATCGGATTTCGGGTTCACCGACTCGGTATTCTCGAAATTGAAATGCATTCTCGGCACTCGTCAAATCCACAATCCAATCCGAATCGAGATAAGCGTAGTCGGGTTGTCCTTTCAAGCCACCCACCTCAAATGGGTGTCCGTCAATCGTAAGTATTGCCTCTGGTTTAACGCCACGGAGAAGGCTGCTATCGGTAATTTGATTGGTATAATTGACCGTTGCGAAATTAGGTGAAGTGACAAATGTCCGTCGAATGAGTCCATTATTAAGAATAAGCCGATTATCCCTTTCTTCTACGGAAGCAAGATGACAAAAAGGGTGAACCAACCAATCATTTTGCTGTGATGTGTACTGCATGTTAAGTCCTCATTCCATTGGGATCCAAAGTTTGGATAGCTGCAACTTATTCTAACATAAGTTCGATAATATAAGGTGAGTTGAATTTCAAATTGCCCATTAGATATATCCATGATAAAATAGCAATCGTACCCGAAGCCTTGAGAATACACCTACAGAGGGGAAATTTACTATGGAAAACGTTATCATCCGGACGTATTGTGTAATACTGATGACTTTATTGATTTCCAGTGAGAGTCTGATCGGCGTGGCTCAAGATGAACACACTGTTCTTCTCTACACTTTTGAGACAGGAACAGGGAAGACAGTTAAAGATTTCTCTGGAAACAAAAACGACGGTGAACTCATGGGTCCGAAATGGGGAGAGGGAAATCCGGGCGGTGGACTTGTCTTTGAAGGGAATGGTCCCAGGCACTTTGTAGAAATCCCTGACAGCGACAGTTTAGATTTGACAGAAGGACTGACCGTCGAAATGTGGCTGTATCTTGAGGCGTGGTCAACCGCTGGTGGAACAGGGGCGACTAAGGAACTCGCCTACAAAGTGGGCCCTCGGAGCGACAAGAAGGTCCTCATCCGAATGACGACCGATGCGAAGGCTTGGGGGGCTGCCACTATCGCTGGGAAAACGGATATGCCTCTCAAAAAATGGACGCATATTGCTGGAACTTACGATGCCAAGTCAGGTGAAGCCAAGATTTATATTGATGGCATTTTAGATGCCGAGGGCAAAATTGGTGGAGAAATCCTTCCAAACAACGAAGTCCTATGGCTAGGAAGGGGAGCAGGTCCATTCTTAGAAGGACGCATGGACGAGGTTCGGATCTCCAATATTGCACGTTCACATCAAGAAGTTCAGGAGTTGAAGAACAAAGGCATTGAAGGCGTGTTAGCCGTAAAATCACAGGATAAATTAGCAACAATATGGGGAAAATTGAAGTCAAATTTTGCACAATAGCCGTAAAAACATTCAGGACTAAATGTCTGATACTCCTTCTTACCTTCAGTCCTATTGCTGCAAATGCAGAAGAGATGTATAGGAACTATCCTTCGGTCTTTCAGGCATGGAATGGCATCGAAAATGGAGCCAAAGGGGACGAACTCCACCGCCTCGCTCAACACGATCTCGCTTTTGCCCATCCCTATGCCTTGTTAAGAATCTCGTGGGACATATCAGAAAAGCATCCGTATGCCGGATTAGCGACAGATTTGAACCCGAATCAATTCCGTATTGCTCGTCAAAGAAAACAAGAACTTCTGTCCTTAAATCCCCACCTCCAACTGCTTGTTGAAATCCGGTATAGAGACGCGAAATACCTCTCGAGTGAAAATGAAACCTGCGTAGAAGACTGGTGGAATGTTGGTTTCTATCCGCCGGACTCACTTTATTGGCTTAGGGACAAGAACGGAGAACCCGTTATCGGTTGGGGTGAAGATACAAACGCCGATGGAAAAATCGATGAAAAGGACACAATTCTCCACTTTCTTATAGACTTTACAAATCCAGAGGTGCAGGAACTGATAGTCAATAAGACATCTGCCTTGAAGGCATCTGGGCTCTTTGATGGCATTATACTGGATTGGTGGAATGAAGACAACGCGACCAGTCCAATAAATGTAGATGATTGGTCAGCAACGATTCTCACGGCTGAAACTGAATTAGAAGCGCGGCTGTCCATCTTGCAGAAAATACGGGCACACGTAGGAGACGATTTCCTAATTCTCGTCAATGCCAATACGCGCCAGATTCCAAAATCCGCTTCGTACGTGAACGGTATCTTCATGGAATGCTATAAGCCAGAATATGGAAAAGGATATAGCCTTGATCAGATTCTGCAGATGGAAGAAACACTACTGTGGGCAGAACAACATCTGCGAAAACCGAGAATCAATTGCTTAGAGGGCTGGCGTGTGGTGACAGATTACATGGGAGACCTCAAAACACGGGTTCAGGAGAGAAACAGCGTAGAAAACCTGCGATGGATGCGTATGATTACGACGCTGAGCTTAACACATTCAGATGGCTACGTCCTGTTTGGCGATGATAATGCCATACCAGTCCCCGATCACCTACACAATTGGTATGATTTCTGGGATGCCGATCTTGGACAACCAATCCAAGAGACAGCCGTTCAGTATCAAGGCATAATAGGTCTCTTTGTCCGCGAGTTTGAAAAAGGTTGGGCAGTGTATAATCGTAGCGGTTTCAAGCAAACTGTCACTTTCAATAGCAGCACTATGGGGGTTAACAGCGGCAATCGTCAGCTCCATCATGAGGTACCAAATTTTGATGGAGAGATTCTCTTAAAATAACCCAAGTTGCTACGGACACAGTTTTAGAGATGCATCTGCTATTTTTCACTGAAAAACGCTCAGGCTCCGCTGTTTCGTAGCGTAGGAGACCGTGGGTCCCCTGCGCCTGAAGCTGCACAACCTAACAGGTGATGCTACAAAGGATTGGAAATGTTAAAAGCAATTTTGCACACACGTCCCGTGCGGCACCTCGACACTATTTTCACCCAAGAAGATTTGCAACGGCTCGGGAACACCGTTGAGGTGATTTGGGGTAAGGACGAACAGATGCCTGAAGAGGTATGGACAAAAGCCAAAAAAGAGGCATCAATTCTCATTGGCATCCCCAGTTACGGAGTCGGGGATGTCGACGAAAATGCTGCCCCGCATCTAAAGACGATTATGGAGGTGGGCGGTGCGCACCCGAGGAAAGAACAAATCGATTATCAAACCTGTTTCAGACGGAATATTCGAGTGTTGAGCTGCGCGCCTGCATTCGCCAAAATGGTAGCTGAGATGGCGTTAGGACACGCCTTAGCTGCTTTACGGAATATCGTTGATGCGGATCGGCGTATGCGACGCGGTGAAGAGAATTGGGGATGGCGAGGGCAAGCCGATATTTGCACGCTCTATAATGCAACGGTAGGTATCATCGGCTATGGAAATCTTGCACGGGAATTGCGACTACTGCTGGCACCCTTCAAATGTCAACTTCATGCCTACGACCCCTGGCTCCCTGATACACATTTAAAACAGGAAGGAATACACCCCATGGAGCTGGAGGCACTGTTACAAACGTGCGATGTCATCTTCGTCTTAGCGATTCCAACACAAGAAAACAGGGAGTTACTCACTCGTGAAAAACTGGAACAGATTAAACCGGGAGCAGTGCTCGTTCTCGCGAGTCGTTCGCATCTCGTTGATTTCGACGCGCTCCTTGAATTGACAAATGCGGGTAGATTTCGTGCGACGATTGATGTCTATCCTGAAGAACCACCCCCGCTCGACCATCCCGTCCGAAAGACCAAAAATACGATACTGACATGCCACATGGCAGGTGCCATAGATCACGCCCTTTTCGACATTGGAAGAATGGTTACAGATGACGTTGCAGCTATCGCTGTAGGGTTACCGCCAATTCGTATGCAAGTCGCACAACCTGAATTTGTCGCAAGGCGTTGAATCCAGCGAAACATTACCGCAATTAATAAGGTAAACGTGAGTTTGATAATAAAACGGAAGTTCGCTTTATAGTAAAATCCGAAAACAGGTTCACACTTGTCGCATCGCCTGTTAGGCGGTGCCAGTCAGAACACATAACTTCAGAGTTCATACGACACTATAAATGTCCAAGTCATTACGGAATCTACTATAAACGCTTTTCTTCTCTGGAAAAGCGGATTATTGTAGCA
>RKRR01000118.1 GCA_007571305.1 Candidatus Poribacteria bacterium
GTGTTCTATACAACTTGTAAAGGTGTTTGAGAACTGTAGATTGATTGTAGAGGAGATAATAAAATAAAATGGCTCATAACGTTTTTCCGCCAGCAGAAACTGCTTATCCCATAGATAATGCCCATGTTAACAGTTTGGAAGCATACCAGGCGCAATACGCCGAATCGATTCAAGATCCAGAAGCATTTTGGGCAACGATTGCGGAACGATTGACGTGGTATCAGAAATGGCACACGATTCGAGAGTACGATTTCGTTAACGCCGAGATTAAATGGTTCGATGGAGGTACGCTGAACGCTTGCTATAATTGCCTTGATCGGCATGTAGCAGCCGGTTACGGCGATGCAACCGCCATTATCTGGGAAGGGAATGATCCATCCGAAGATAAAACCTTCAGCTATAGTGAACTCCTCGCCGAGGTCAAAAAGTTTGCCAATGTTCTGAAAGCACAAGGCGTTGAAAAAGGCGATCGCGTCTGTATCTACTTACAGATGATTCCTGAGTTGGCAATCGCGATGTTAGCGTGTGCAAGGATTGGTGCTGTGCATTCCATCGTCTTTGGAGCATTTTCAGCGGAGTCCCTTCGAGACAGGATTAACGATTCGGCATGTAGACTGCTGATAACACAAGACACCGCAATGCGCGGTCCCCGCAGCGATATACCCATGAAGGCAAACGCCGATGCGGCAGTTGCGGAATGTCCATCTATCGAAAAAGTCGTTGTCGTGGAGCGCACTGGAGATGTCGTCGATTTTGATACTTCGCGAGATATATGGTGGCACGAAGCGATGGCAAACGCCGATACAGACTGTGAACCCGCAGTTATGAATGCAGAAGATCCGCTTTTCATCCTATATACCTCCGGCTCAACCGGTAAACCGAAAGGTGTTTTGCATACGACAGGGGGTTACCTCGTCTACACATCTTACACACATCAACAGGTTTTTGACTACCACGCAGGCGATGTCTACTGGTGCACAGCCGACATCGGCTGGATTACTGGACATTCTTACATTATCTACGGTCCACTTGCGAATCGTGCGATTACCGTGATGTTTGAAGGTGTCCCAAACTATCCGGACTTTGGACGTTTTTGGCAGGTCGTTGAGAAGCACAATATTAATATCTTCTACACTGCTCCGACAGCACTCCGCGCACTGATGAAAGAAGGGGATACATGGGTCGAAAAGTACGACAGATCCACGCTCAGGCTTCTCGGTACGGTGGGTGAACCAATTAAAGAACCTGAGTGGCTGTGGTACTATAATATCGTCGGTGACGAACGGTGCCCAATCGTGGATACATGGTGGCAAACCGAAACAGGTGGGATTCTGATGACACCCCTGCCTGGGGCAACACCTCTGAAACCCGGCTCGGCAACCTACCCGTTCTTCGGAATTGAGCCGGTGATACTTGATGAAAGTGGGAATGAAGTGACAGGGAACCCTGCAACTGGTTATCTCTGTATTAAAACGGCATGGCCCGGTATCATGCGAACCGTTTACGGCGACCATGAACGGTTTTTGGACACCTATTTCCGCCGATTCCCCGGTTACTATATGACAGGCGATGGGGTCCTACGCGATGAAGATGGGTATTATTGGATCACTGGACGCGTGGACGATGTTCTGAATGTCTCCGGACACCGATTGGGCACAGCAGAGGTTGAAGGTGCAATCGGTCAACACGAATCAGTGGCAGAAGCCGCAGTCGTCGGCTATCCCCACGACATCAAAGGACAAGGTATTTACGCGTATGTTACGCTCATGACAGGTGAATCTGCATCTGATACAGTAGAAACAGGCATCAAACAGGCAGTTCGACAACAGATCGGACCTATCGCCACACCTGACAAGATTCAATTCACCCCTGCACTGCCAAAGACCAGATCCGGTAAGATTATGCGGCGTATCCTCCGCAAAATAGCAGAGGGCGACCTCTCCGACCTCGGTGATACCTCTACGCTAGCGGATCCAACAGTGGTCGCTTCTTTGGTTGAAGGCAGACGATAGAAATTATGATGTCCGGCGTGTTGATAAAATCAAAGGGGTAGCCTGCAACAACGGCGCAGGCGGATTTAAGGTACCCCTTTGATGGTTCTAATGTCCGTTATTTACCCGCAAGGAAAAATTAAAAATTGGCATCAGCACAGAAGATAGTAAATGAATTAAAAAAACAGGAGATCACCCACGCTGTTGGCGTTCCAGATAACGGCAGTGCCCGAATTTACGAACTCTTACGATCAGAACTTGGTATAGAAGTCATTACAGTCACTCGCGAGGGAGAAGCATTTGCCATTGCATCAGGGTTGTACGTTGGTGGCAAAAAGCCTGTGATCATCATCCAGAACACGGGACTCTTGGAATCAGGCGATGCGATCCGAGGCACTGTTGTTAACATGAAGGTCCCGGTCGTGGTATTTATCGGATATCGCGGTTACCACAACCGAGACAGAGATGGACAATGGATCGATTCTGTAGCGACTTTCCTTGAACCGACGTTGAAAGCATGGAATCTCCCTTATGAGATACTCGAAACAGACTCTGATGTTCCGTGCATTGCAAGAGCCTTTGAACAGGCGGCAGAGACTTTACTACCATCAGCGGTGCTCTTGATCGGACATGCAACATAGAATCTTTCCTATATTTGAACCCCATGGACTAAGGGAAGGGTTATTTTCCAAGAGTCTATAGTGGCGTTATTTCTGTAATTGAGAGTGTTTCGCGTGATTTTTTTCGTGAAATGATGGCGCAATTGCCGCGCCATGCCCTTTTCTTCAGTAAAATTCTTGTTTTTTTCGAGTTTTTGGTGTAATTACGCTTTTTTATTAAACATTTTACTTGACAAATCGTTTTAACATAATGTATCATTAACTTTTGTTTTATGAAATTTCTATAGTAAGGAGAGGAGAAAGATGGAAGCCGAGTTTTTCGGTGAAACAGGAAGTATTGAAAGTGTTGATCCATACATGGATGCAACATATCCACCAGATGAAGCAGGACCCTCGGAAGGTTATAAAGGTAGCGATCAGAGTGCTTTAACGAGTTGGCTTCGGAGTGTAGCAGGCCACCGTCTGTTAACCCGCGAGGAAGAAGTTCAATTAGCGAAACGGATTGAAACTGCAGAGGCGAAAGCATTAGGTGAATTATTAGACACCTTAGTGAAAGTGAACCTACTGCCTCGTGAGAAGAAAGAGCCACTGACAGAGCAGATTGAAACTGGCAGGAGCGAAGCAAAAAAAGCACTGGTAAGCGAACTACAAGACGCACTGGTGAAAGGTGACTCATTATCTGGCGAAGAAAAAGAGAAACTGACGAAGCGGATTAGAGCAGCGGAGAGCGAAGCACGTAGTGCACGAGATGAACTTGTCCAAGCGAATTTACGACTCGTTATTTCTATCGCAGTTAAATACCAGGGTCACAACGTTCCACTCGAAGATTTGATTCAAGAAGGAAACATCGGACTGATTAAAGCGGCAAGCAAGTTTGACTATCGGAGAGGTTTTAAATTCAGTACCTACGCGATCTGGTGGATTAAACAAGCAATTATGCGTACGCTTGACAATTTTTCCCGTTCCATTCGATTACCTTCCTATGTTGTTGCAAAAATGAATAAGTTCGATGCTGTCTATGCCACGTTGTGTCAAGAACTACAACGTGAACCGCAGCGCGACGAAATAGCAGACGCTTTAGACTTGACAGTGAAACAGGTCGAAGAAATTCTAACGTTTAACGCTGATGCTATCTCAATGGATTTGCCGCTTAGCGATGAACGTTCTGCTGCAACATTAGGCGACTTAATCGAAGATCCAACAACAAGTGGAGGAAATGGTCCGATCGCAGAAATGATTAATAAGGATTTGACCGCTCAATTCCTCAAAAAGTTGCCAGAGCGCGAACAAAGAGTATTGACGATGCGCTTCGGACTTGAGGATGGAGAACGGAAAACACTCCGAGAAATCGGTGTTGCTCTGGAAGTTACACGGGAACGAGTCCGCCAACTGGAAATAGATGCAATCAAACGATTGTATGACCTATATGACGAAATGGGCGAATTTCGGTCAAATCGTCAACCCTGTGCCGCATAACACCGCTCATAGAAGGAAATTATGAAAAATTTCTTGAAGAAGCTCAAGGGCACTGAAACCCCTTTGCTTACAGTCACAGAAGCCGCACAAGAGAAGATTCAGGCAGTGATAGAAACCGAAGAGGTTGAAGTTGAAGGACTACGCATTAGCATCCAAGGTAGAACTGCCACCGCTTTCCAATACAGCCTCGGTTTAGCTACTGAAGCACAAGAGGATGATCTTGTTGTTGAATGTGGGCATTTTAATGTACTTGTCGACGCGGAAAGCGCACCTGACCTTAAGGGTACTGTGATTGACTATGTCGATGACTTAAATTCGAGCGGGTTTAATATTGAGAACCCAAACGCACCGACATGGGACAATCCAAAAGCACAAGAGGTTCAGAAACTTATTGATGAACGAATTAACCCAGCAGTCGCGGCACACGGTGGACAGATAGAACTCCTGAACGTCGAGGACGATGCTGTGTACATTCATATGGGAGGCGGTTGTCAAGGCTGCGGCATGGCAAATGTTACCCTGAAACACGGTATTGAGGCGATGATTCAAGAGGTCTTTCCTGAGATTAAGCACGTGATTGACACGACTGATCACGCTGCCGGAGATAACCCCTACTATTCTCCGAGTAAGGGATAATACCAATGACGGGGGGATGTCACCATCCGCCCGTTTCTATTTTCAACCCGACACAACTTGTGCCCCCAAGTCGTTCGCCTGCGTCACAAAACAGGAACCACCATCCGGAAGCGTTTTTAGGAATGTCTCGGTTTCCTGTCTTAACCCATAAATGTCCTCACCCACCACGCAAATTGCTGACCCCCAACTGCTAACTCCTGCCCCGAAAGCCCCACTCTCGCGTAAAAAATCAAGCGTCAATCGGAGTTCGGCACCTTGTGCGTCAATTTCTACTTTTTTCCATCCAAATGTTTGAATCTGATTTAAGGCTTTCCCGAAGGTGTGCATATCCCTTTCAACCAGAGCCGGTAGTACCTGCATCAATAGGATATGTGAGAGTTTCTGCGCAACCCATTCCGGTTGTGGACAGAGTGTCTTAAACAACTCTACTTCTTTATCACCATAAATCCGTGAACAATTCGGCATCACAATTAGCAATGGCACCTCTGGAAACGAGTAACGCAGTAAAACCGGAGGGGGCGAAATATCTCCAAGTGCAGAAGAAGGCAGAAATGATGACTTCTGCTCGGGGAAACGATGTCCTCCATCGACAATAAACCCGCCAGTTCTGAACGCCGCAATCCCAATGCCCGAAGTCCCACCGCGACCGACAACCCTCGCCAGTTCTTGCACATCCAACCCAAGTTCGTATAGCACGTTAACTGCCTGCGCAACACCGAGGGAAAGTTGCGTTCCAGATCCGAATCCGCAATGCATCGGGATTTCGGATTGAAATGTTAATCTAATGCCGGGGAAGGGATGGACTTTTTGAAGTCGCTCAAGGACTGTAACAACCCGATCGCGGTATGCAGAGGCAGATAGATGAATTTCGGTTGCCCGCTCAGCAACAATCTGAAAATTAGGCTCAGCAATTGCGAGACCGAACCCTCCATCAATCCGTCCCAATGCACCATTCAAATCAAGTAGAGAAAAGTGTAAGCGGGATGGAGTGGTGATTTTGACGTGGTGCATATTAGGATAGGCGCGTCGTTAAGACGCTTGAAAAGTGCCTCCGCAAGAAGAGACGTGGAAAATTCTTTAGAGCGCGTTTCTATCTACAACGAGCTCGAGTATGCCACCACCGAATTAGCCAGTATCTCCACCATTCTGCCCATTCTGCCTGACATCCCGTTCGATTAAACCATCTCTAATATGCAACACACGTTTGGCATGTTCAGCGACTTCAGGTTCGTGCGTCACCATGATGATGGTATTTCCTTCGTCATTCAAGCGGTTGAAAATCGCCATAATTTCGTTCCCAGAGCGGGTATCCAGGTTACCTGTCGGCTCATCAGCAAAGATCATTGAAGGTCTATTGACCAAAGCGCGAGCAATCGCTACACGTTGAATTTGTCCACCAGACAATTCGGTCGACTTGTGATCCACCCGGTCTGCTAACCCTACTGCTTCCAAGGATTCAAAGGCGCGCCGTTTGCGTTCCTTCCTGCCCAAACCGGAGTAAATCAGCGGCAATTCAACATTGTTGAGTGCGCTAGTTCGCGGCAACAAGTTAAACGACTGAAACACAAAACCGATCTTCTTATTTCGAATGTCAGCCAAACGATTATCGGACAACTTCCCCACCTCTTCACCCTCAAGAAAATACTGTCCGGATGTCGGAGTTGCAAGACACCCCAGAATATCCATCATGGTTGATTTACCTGAACCAGATGGTCCCATAATCGCAATAAATTCACCTTGTGTTATCGTGAAGTTCACGCCTCGCAAGGCATGCACCTGCACATCGCCCATCTGATAGACTTTTGTCAAATCTCTCACATCTATTAACACAACGTTTCCTCCTTAACCTTGGCTTACGGAAGTAAAACAATAGATAACAAGAAATACAACTTAGCATGTATGGGACTTACGCAGGTTGCTCTTTTGTAGCATAACCTGTGAGGGTGTGCCACGAGAACATCTGTGTTTTTTGGGTTCTTCCTCTCGCAAAGCGGTCTATCGTCAAAATTGCGTAAGTCCTGATGTATATGTTAACTTATTTTTCTTCTTCTTCCTGTGGTTCTTCTTGTCCCTTTGTTAATTCTTGCATGGAAGGCACAAAAACGCGATCTCCCTCCTTCAAACCGCCCGTGATTTGAAAGTGGGTGTTATTGCGTTGTCCAATTGTAATGTGGGTTTTAACCCCTTTCTGCTCTTTTTCCTCTTTACTGGATTCACCTGTATCTAACATAACAAAATACTGCCGATCGCTACTCACTGTGGCCTCTATATTGGGGAGGACATTTCCTTCGGAGATAACAATTGATATCTCTATCGGCCCGTTCTTCAAGCCTTTCTGCTCCTCTTCGACTAATATTTCAAGATTACCGCGGGTCTCCTCTGGGGTAATCTTACCGACCTGCCCATCGAATTCCTTTCCGATCAAATTTCGGATTGTGATTTCCTGACCTGTCTGAAATTGTCCAATATCCGCTGGATTTACCTTCGCTTTCACAGTAAAAACTTTTGGACTCAGCACAGCAGGTATTGGAAGTTGCAGGATATCGGATTCTTCAAATACAATGATGTCAACATCGGCAGACATACCGGGCAGTAGTTCTGGTGGCGAACCGATAACCTCTACATCTACCTCAAAGGTGATCACAGAGCTCTGGTTCTGCGGACCGCGCGGTGTCGCACTCGGTGAAATCTCGCTGACCCTCCCCGGAAAGACACGTCCAGGATAACTATCAACGCTGATTTCGGCGCGCTGCTCCTCCTTAATTTTTCCGATTTCTACCTGATTTATCTGAGTCCTCACAATCATCTGATCGAGGTCAGCGATACGCATAATCGCATCACCACGTGAAAAAGCCGAGCGTCCCGAGGTGATAATTTCACCCTCCTCGACAGTGATGCGCGTAATCGTCCCAGCCATAGGTGCCACGACTGTCGTCCATTCGTACCGTTCCTGTTGAGACTCCAGTTGGCTTTGTGCTTGGAGCAAACTCGCCTCTGCGCCGACTCTTGCATGACGAGTGAGTTCCTTTTCTTCCTCAGTCGTTCCTTCTAATTGGCGGAGACGTGTGCGAGCATTCTCCAATTCTGCTTCCAATTGCTTTTTCCGTGCTTCTTCTGATTCCTTAAGGGTTAAAACATTCTTTTTATTGAGATCCAAGGTAGATTCACGACTCTGAATTGCTTCCTTCCGAACATTGATATTTTCTTCTTGGGACTTAACGGTTTCCTGTTGGGATTCGACCTCTTTCTGTGTGTTTTCATATTGTGACTTCGCCCCAGCAAGTTGATTTTGTGATTCCTCTAATGTCCGTTTTGAGACTAACTTCTTATCAAAGAGTTCTTTATTTCTATTGTACTCGGATTCTGCTGTTTCGAGTGCCACCTTTGTGGATTCAACACTCGTTTTTGCCCGATCAAGCATGAGTTCTGCTTGTGCCAAAGCGATCTCAGCCTGCTTTAATCCAATCTGATCGCGGTTGAGGTCAATTTGTGTGGTCGCTACCTGCGTTTCCGCTTCGGTAAGCCGTTGCTGTGTCGTTGCGATAAATGAATCTAAGGTCGCCTGCGCCATCGCGACAGAATTGCGTGCTTGCGCAAGACCACTCTCTTGCTGTTTTTCAGTAATTTGAATTTGGAGTTCTGCCTGTTGGAGTTGGGCTTTTCGAGCGTCACGATTCGCCTCAGCTTGCTTCCTCTGTTCCAGAATTTGCTCATCATCAATTCGCAGCAACGGATCTCCTAATTCAACTACATCTGCCTCATCGACGAAAATCTCAACAATCTCACCTTCCACGTTTGAACGAACATCCACTTCCAGAAAGGAACGTAGATTGCCGGACTCACGGACTCGAACGAGGAATTCGCCGCGGCGTACAATCTCCTGTTTCTCCTCAGTTTCCTTCTTGTTTCCACCGAAACCGAAGTCCATCCGTGTCGCACCAATCACCCCAACAGCGAGCACAACCAGGACAACTACTCCGATAGTAATCCATTTTTTTTTATTTTTCATGGTTACTGTAACACTCCCATTGCATCTTGTAAACGGGTTTGCGCTATTTTATAATCGTAGAACGTATTCACCTCATCCGTCAACGCTTGCGCGTAACTCGTCTGTGCATCAAGGAGTTCAAGCAAAATTGCTTTGTCAACATCAAAACGCCCTTGAATGACCTCCAAACTGAGCCGAGCGTTGGTAACGATTGTTTTAGCGATATCGACAGCAGCTTCACTGCGCTTGAGATTTAGATACGCCTGTCGGACATTTAAGGCGACGGAACGTTCCAAGTCACTTGCGTTTTCACGAGCTTGCTCTAATTGCATCCCTAATTCTTTGACGCGATTCCCCAAAACACCACCGTCAAAAAGCGTGAAATTGAGTGACACGCCGAGACTCCAACTTCGGAAGTCAGAGAAATTCTCACGCTCACGCAGGTAATCGTCAAGGTTGACGTTATAGTCGGCATCCGCGTTCAGGCGGGGCCAACGTTGGAGTTTCGCGAGCGTCAACGACCATTCCTGTGATCTCAATTGCGCTTGCGTTTCGCTAAATTCTGGACGATTGTCGAGTGCAATTTGGATGGCTTCCTCAACCGGTATTTGTATTCTTTCAATGGTACCGCGTTGCTGATATAACTGATACGCCTCATCTGCCGCGACGGTAATTAAAACGCCCGGATCCAAACCAAGAAGCCGGGGTAAGCTTGCTTTTGCAACTTGAAGTGAATTTTGGTTATTGAGTAACGTTAATCTTCTATTGCCTTCCTGTACCTCTGCGGTCGCTACATCTGCTGGAATGAGTGAACCTGCCTCTACGAAATCCTTAGTTCGCTGTGTGTTGTCCAGTGCTCTCGCCAAATTCTGTTCACTCACTTCGACAAGTGCCTGAAATTGGAGAACATCATAGTAGGCTTCTGTGATTTGCAAAATTACACCCTGTTTAATTCCTTCATTGCGGCTCTCAGTGGCACTCAGTGATTCTTTCGCCTGTGCAAAACTGCCCTCGCGTTGACCATTGTCCCAAATTGTATATTGACCGCGCAGCCCTAAATCATAATTTTCAGGTTCAAAACCGAAATCAATTCGGTCAGAAAAATCGTAAGCACCGGTTGAAAAAACACGTGGAAAATAGTCAGCACGCACAGTTTTTACCCGAAGTTCTTGTATAGCAAGATTCAAACGCGCATTGCGCATACTCGTCGATTTTTCCAAGCCCATTTGGATACATTGCTCAAGTGTCAAAGGTTGGGTTAAATCAACTTCGGTGGCAGCTTCCTGTGCGCCGACAGAAAAAACGACTGCGACTTGAACAGTGAGGATGAATTTTAAGAGCAAACTTCCGAAACCTGCACGGCGCGTTCCTTTGCACTTTGACAAAACAGTGAACATAACTTTCCCGTGAAACATTAACATCTCCTTGTCTGTTCCAACATTTATAGACGCGCTTTCTGGCGGACGCCCGGTGTCGGTTTTAACGCTATTATTATAAATCGTGGTATCAGTGTGAGTCTCCCCAATTTTTCCCAAGGCTCCTGCTGCTCACGCTGTGAACTGAATTCCCAACAGTAGACCTTCATTAGGGCAGACTCTGAAATTTTAACAGTTAAGCCTTAACTTTCAAGGCACGCCAAAAAGATTTGTTTTATAATATTTTGACGCAGTTTCTTGATAAAAGTTTAGACATTTTAACACCCAAAGAGGTTCTTTTTTCTTGCAATTGTCCAGAATTTCTGTTAAACTTTTACCAAATTAGGGACTCTGAAACACACTTCGGGTGAAAGATATGTCAAAGCAAAACATTGTTTTTATTCACATCTTTATTTGTGCCGCATCGGTTATTTTCGTATCAACGCCAGAACTCTCGGCTGATTCTGGTACACACTGGTTAATTGTGGACGCAACATCGGAAGCACAGGCACATGAAGTGCTCAACTCACTGATTGAACTCCTAACGACGCGCGGAAACGTACCGAGTGAGCAGATTTACCATATTGAAGGGGATAGTGCCACGTCTGAAGAGATCCATGCCAGGATTCAAGAAATTGGGAGGCAGACTGACGTTCAGGATACCTTGATTTTTCTATACCACGGGAGGGTTACCAAGCCGAGAGGCATGAACACCATGCATCTCTTAACACCAGGAGATGAACAAGGGATCCCAGATGCCACCCTCAATGATTGGTTCAGAGAAACAGAAAAAGAGGATATCGTTGTTATTGTCGATGGTTACACGGAGGATACGAACCTAAATGCTTACTACGCAAACCGTGAGACGCTTGGCACCGCTGCTCTCAACTCAATCCAATCGGCAGAGATAGCAGACACAACAGCCCTACTTCAGCAACTCCACAATACACTTACGGTAGATACAACCGATACAAACGAAAATCGACAACTCGGCATTATAGAAAATTACGAATTGTTGCGGACGCATACCAATTTCATAGATGGAATCTTGGCACCAACTGGCGATGTCGAAATGGCCCTCCTCAAACTCAGCCCTGCTCTTAAGATCACAACATTTCCCGAAGGCGCAGATATTTCTATCAACGATGTAGAGGTCGGGAGCACACCGAAACTCATCACAGAAAATCTGCAACAAGGCACCTCCACTGTAACCGTAAAGAAAGTGGGATACGTCATCCCATCGCCCAAAACTGCTGAACTGCAGTTAGAACTTGGAGAATCTGTCCATATTGCTTGGGTCCTTGAGCCTATTGCTATTCACGGAACCGTTAGAGGCGTTTCGGGTGAATCACCTGCCGATGCCATTGTTTGGATTGATGGAACGACGCATCAACAGGTCGTGGCGGCCGATGGCATCTACCGTTTCGATGACTTGAAGGATTCAGATTTATTGAGCCTCGGTGAAACTTATACGCTTTATGTGAAACAGGGGGATCTAAATTACGGTTCGGCAACTTTCACATTTGACGGCTATACCGATATAGCACAACCGCTGCAGCTTGCGAAGCGAACGTGGTTTGAGGTGGCAGAAATCGAATTTAACCGGCATAACCATCAAGGAGCTGTCACTGCTTTTCAGAATGGAATTGAACTCACAAGCGATTTTCCGCAAATGTCCCCTGATCTAACAGTTTTACTCCTCAGCTCCTTCGCTGATGCCGTAGAGAAACAAGACGTTCAGGATGTTACTTATCTCGTCGTTACAGCGAAACTTGCGGACCAGCATGGTCAGCCCGAACTTGCGAAAAAGTATTGGGAAGAGGTAAAAACAAAAGCAGAAAAGGGAAGCTCTGCCGCGAAACTGGCGAATGAACGGCTATGGCAGTTGAACCGTGGACGTTATCTCTTAAATATCGGCTTGATTGTGTTGTTGGTAGTCCTATTGGCATCAGGAGTGTGGACGTTTCTGAGATTCCGCAAATCCAAGGGAACTGTGCCAGCAGATGCGTAATGGATTGCGCTGCTACGCACCGAGTTTATCTCTAATTTAAAATTGCCAGGACTTATGCATGCTGCTCTTTTGTAGCATAACCTGTGAGGGTGTGCCACGAGAATATCTGTGTTTTTTTCGGGTTCTGCCTCTTACAAAGCGTTCTATGGTTATAGTAAATTCCGTAATGATTTATACATTTATAGCGTCGTGTGAATCCTGAAGTTATATGTTCTGACTCACACAGCCTAAGTCGTGTGAACTCTGAAGTTATATCTTCTGACTGGCACAGCCTAACAGGCTATGCTACACGTGTGCACTTATTTTTGGACTTTACTATAAAATTGCGTAAGTCCTGATTGGATAAAACACTATCCGTTACGGCCCCTGTATATGAGACATAAGTTCTTCCAATACAACAGTCGCATACCCACCTGCAGGCAGTGTAAAACTGAGGCAGACTCCCTCACCATTGACAGCGGATACCTCATGCAATTGCATCGGCATCCGCAACGGTCTACGCGTCCCCGGTAAGCGGATACCGACCACCTTACGAAAAGTCTCAAATCGGACCCCGTCATCTGCAAGGAGCGATGTCTCCAGCGCGAGCACGTCTCCGGTTGGCAGACGCATCTTATATCCGAAAATCGGACCGGAAGGACTAATTTCAAATGCATCTGCTCGCGATTGCTCAGTAGTAGCATCAACAACGAGAAAAGAGGCTCCGTTATCGTGTTTCACAGCGATGTCACCTTCGAGAAGTGTGCCTAAACAAGAGATCCGCTTCTCCAAGACTCGGTTAAACAGGAATGCCTGATACGCCGACAAAAACAACTTGCGCAGCCGATGTGGAATACACATGACAACTTTTTCCGGGGACCTCTTCGCTAATTCCCGTTGCATACGGCGCGCGATATTATCGACCTGTAGTGCATCATCCCTAAGCATATAACGCACCACTGCCTCCCAATCCGCCTTTACCATTGCTCTGCCAATGAGGTGTGAATTGTTCTTATTGCCAAACCTCTGTGCTCCAAAGCGATTCGGCACCCCTCCAGTTGCCAATCGCTCCATCGCCGGTTCGACAAGCGACAGAGCCTCGTGAGGAATATCGCGGAGACGTATCTGAAATCGGTTGCCCTGCAGGTGTCCCACCCTTAATTTATGCGGATGTCGTTCTGCCCAAAGCACCTCAATATTGGGTTGCTCAATTTTCAAAACTTGCTCTGGCAACACCCCTTCAACTGATAGCACTTGCATTGTGACTGCATTTTTATCCTTCAAACCCGCGTAACCAAACTGCCAGGTATCTACCTGCAAGTCTCGAGCTATTCGGTTAATCGCCTCCAAAGTACCGAGATTCCGTTTCCGAATAGCAAAAAAGGTATGCGTTCCTGTTCGGCTAGGCTCATAAAGCGGTAATTCATCAACAATAAAATCTTCAGGTTTTTTAATCATTCGATCTCTCTTATATCCTTTCATCTTCGCGCCATTATAGTCATTATTGGCCCGTTTGTCAAACCGTGAAAAACGGAAATATTTCTTTGCTATGGACATTGAATTGTGGTATACTTAATAGGAGAGCATTCTATTAATAGGAGGGTGAGATGGCTTACATAATTTGCGAACCGTGCGTCGATGTAATGGATACCGCCTGTGTTGATGTCTGTCCGGTTGATTGTATACACACCACTGAAGGCGAAAATCAACTTTACATAAATCCGGACGAATGTATCGACTGCGCGGCCTGTGAACCTGCGTGTCCGGTTGACGCGATCTCTATGGAAAGTGATGTCCCCAGCGAATGGGAACCGTTTATTGAGATTAACCGTAAATTTTTCGAGACCTTTGTTAAACCTGAAACTGCGGACGAAGGGACCGGCGAAGCAGGAAAAACCGCACAAGGGAAGCAGCAAGGTATACCGGAAGAATTTGTGCAAATACCTGAGGTTCCAGACTCAAGGCTTCGCGCACCATACAATGTCCTAACAATGCTCGGACAACCACTGCTTGGTGCCTTTTCAGCCAAATTCAAAGCGCGGCTTGAAGAGATGGCTGGCAATGCGTTTGTCTTTAGTTCGGCAGTATCAACAGGTATCAACAGTCTCATCAACTTGACGCTCTATCCGCTTATCCTCTTCTTCGTTGGGGTTAGAGGGCAAAGTGCCAACCTCTTTACGAATGATGGCAACCTGATGATTTTTTTAGGGATCATCATCGCTATTTCCGAAGGTATCTACCGGTTTAAAGACGAGTTTAATTCCGCAGTTGAACAACCACGCTACGGTGCAGCTTTCTATGGATGGTTCCCATCACTTATCGCAGCTCCACTCCTCAGTGGTTTACGTTCAGCACTCACCGTTCAGCGCACTGAAGAACGCACAACGATGCCCGGAGCAGTCCTCACAGATGGTGAGATCTATTCTGACGACGTGCGGGAACGGTACAGACGTTACGGTATGGTAAATCGCCTGACAGAGTTGGCGAATCATTACGAGGTGGAAATCGAATTCCCGAGGTGGGTTCCAAATTCGGTCGCCAAGGAAGAACACGAACTCCCTGATAGAATGCCGGACTACGCTTATGAAATCCAACTCAGTTCGCCATACATCCCTGATGAACCACCGGCACCTGAAAGTATTTTAACTGTTCAGACACAATTGGACGATCCAAGGTTTGCCTCTGTCGTCGGTCGCACAAGTTCATTCCCGAATGGTTTCACAAATATCATGCCGATCTCAGGACAACCAGAAGATTTTCAAGCAACCTACCGGGATAAAGTATTGACGATTATCGTTTCTAAAAGCGGTACATGTGAATCCCTGGGACTTGAACCCACAGTACATTATGCCAAACTGAAGGGGTAGCGAAACTGGCAGCTATAGGCTATGGTTGATAAAGAAACGCTTGTCGAGTGGGATAAGCGTTACCTCTGGCACCCGTTCACACAAATGCAGGACTGGCTGGCGGAGGAACCAGTCATCATTGAAAGAGGCGAGGGATGCTATCTCATTGATATTGCAGGAAATCGGTATATTGATGGAATCGCTTCCATGTGGACAAACGTCCATGGGCATAACCATCCAGAGTTGAACGCTGCACTCAAAACGCAGATAGACAAGATCGCACATACGACCCTGCTCGGGTACAGCAATATCCCTGCGATCCAGCTTGCACAAAAATTGGTGGAACTCACACCGGCTGGGCTAAACAAGGTATTTTATTCCGACAATGGTTCAACCGCTGTCGAAGTCGCCTTGAAGATAGCGTATCAGTATTGGCAACACAAGAAAACACCGCAACGGAAACTGTTTATCCATTTCGACAATGCCTACCACGGTGATACGATAGGTGCAATGAGTGTCGGTGGTATTGATAGTTTCCACACGACCTTTGATTCCCTCCTTTTCAAGGGTATCCGTGTCTCCGCTCCTGAAACCTCTCACCCCCGGCGTGCTGTGAATACCTCGGATAATGGATATGCAGTTAAAACGCGTTGGCTCAATGCGATGGAACGCGCACACTCCGAACATGAAGGGCAAATTGCGGGCATTATTTTAGAGCCACTGATTCAGGGCGCGGGCGGCATGCGTATCGCGCCGACAGGATTCCTAAAGGAACTCGCTGCATTCGCAAAACAAAGGGAAACACTCCTTATTGTTGATGAAGTGATGACCGGGTTTGGTCGCACGGGCAAAATGTGGGCATGTGAGCATGAGGATGTTACACCCGACCTCTTATGCACAGCAAAAGGACTCGCAGGTGGTTATCTACCTCTCGCTGCGACTTTAACCACTGACGAAATCTATAACGCCTTCCTCGGTGAGTACCGAGACCTCAAAACCTTCTTCCACGGACACACCTTTACGGGAAACCCATTGGCATGCGCAGTCGCATTGGAAAATATCGCTATTTTCGAGCGCGAAAACCTCCTTTCCCAACTCCAACCTACCATTGAACACTTCAGGAATCGGCTTCAGGAATTCTGGACGCTGCCGCACGTCGGAGATGTCCGAGTGTGCGGCTTTGCCGCCGGTGTAGAATTAATGAAAAACTCGGACACCTGCACACCTTATTCTTTTGAAGAGAAGATAGGTATCCGAGTTTGTAAAGAGACACTCACCCGTGGGGCAATACTTCGACCGCTTGTCAACACTATTGTCCTGATGCCCCCCCTACAAATTTCGATTTCAGAATTAGATACCTTACTGGATATCGTCTATTCATCTATTGAAATTGTGACAAACGGGTAATTTGAGTGCCCTCAGGCCAGTCATTACGGTTGCCTATAAGCAGTTGCAGACCGATACTGGATTAACGTACTCGGATGATTCTGCGTCCTGTGAAGGTTTGACCAAACATATCGGTTGTACGGACGTAGATAACGTGTGTTCCTTTGCGGACATCCGCTGGGAGTTTCGCTTGCCAGATGTGGGTTGATGTTACAATTCCGCTAATCCTCCGTCCCCTTTGTGGTAACTCACTCTCCTCCTTCAACTGTAGCTTCATCGTTTCCCGAAGGGCGATATGCAGTTTTTGCTCAAGCTGGTCCGTATCGTCCCGTGCCTTGAGAGCTTTATAGTATGGATCTTCCTGAGGCGTATAGGTCATCGGTTCCCATGTACCGACCTCGCCGAGACGCATTTCAACCGTTGAACGTTTGGTCCCTCCAAAAACGTTAACGATGACATCTGTCTCACCAGTTTCTGCGGACGCGACTTCCCAAGGTGCCCATATATTCATCTGATAATCTGCTGGACGACGAGCGGCTTTAAACCGAATTGAATATTGGTTGCCACTGAATGTGAAGACACCATATCCGTTCGGTGCACCATCTCGCATGGTTGTGTGGGGAATACCAACCTCATCAAACGCGCCCCGCCACCAACTACCCGATGTCGTTGCATGATTGTGATGATGATGTGAATCCTCTCCATGCCAGCCGTGCTCCGGTCCAACGAAGTCATCCCGTTGGAAGTGCGTATGTGCTGATAGAGATAACGTGTAAGGTCGATCTCCGAGTAGATTCATCAATTCCTTTACATCACTCATCTCAGTCAACGGAATATGTAGGGATATAACAACAAGCTGATCTTTCGGCACGAAAGCAAGATCGTTTCGAATGAAGGTCAACTGTCGTTCTCCTACCTCACTTGAGTACCGAGGCCTATTCTCCTCATCTTTGAAAAAGTACACATTGTCGATGTTGATGAAATGGACAGGTCCCCAATCAAATGAATAGCACGCGGGTCCATAAACACGTTCGAATGTCTCATCGGCGTATTGGTCGTCCGTAGCAAGGAAGTTCATATCATGGTTCCCATGGACGTTGTACCAGGGTATCCCAACGGTAGCCATGACCTCGTTAAGTGGGTGGAATAAGTCTAAATCGTCACCTACCAAATCGCCGAGGCTCACTCCAAACACCGCATCAATCCCAATAACTTCTTCTATCACATCATGTGCTAACCACTCAATCTCTTGCATATTATAGGGCTGTGTATCCCCAAAAACGAGTACCTTGAAGGTATCCGCCTCGGACTGTTCAGTGAGCGGAAAATCAATGGATTCCGGTAATGGTCCTGTTGGTGCGATGCCGGCATACTTCAGTCCTTCTGGTGAACCGTGTGGTTTGTGAATGTAATAAAATCGCGGGAGACGATTCTCATCAACCGGTGTCATAAACCCACGGGGCTTAATGACAAAGAGAATCGTTTCATCACTGACTGCAAGCGAGTATTGCCCGTTGGTATCGGTTTTTACAATATCCTGCCCATTAGAGACGCGAACCCCAGGCAACCCTTTTTCGTCGTCGTCCCTCATTTGGTTTCCGTTTGTATCAAGAAATACAGTGCCAGTCGCTGTTGAATTTGCTGCGATACTATTTCCAACAGCGTAAAAAATCAAGATGACGATTAAAACCACATAATTCCATTGCTTATAAACCATACGTAAATCTCCTTTTGACACCAGCGCATTGGGTGATGTTTTTTGATAGACGTATTGTAACACACTCAGGTTGCGAAGCGATAACATTTCCATAGCATTTTCGTGAATATCACCAGATCACTGCTATATTCCTAAAATGCGAGCATGTGTACCGAAGGAAATCCGTTTATAAGTGGCATGTTGCAAATGTAACGGTATCATTCCAATCCCCACTCCTGGCGGAGTTCCGTTATCGGTTTGTAACTCACACCTTTGTTGTAAAAATTACCAAGCCAACTGCCATCTTCACGGAAAAAGAAACGGTCATCTTTCTCTTCGTGAGCGAGTTGGTATCGCGTATCAATGCTGATACGATAGCGATTAGAACGATTGGGAGCACTGCTGTGCATCATGTAAAGCCCAAAAATAATAACGTCACCCGGCTGGAAATGTGCCGTTGCCAATGTGAATCCGAATTTCTCAATCATCTCGCGTGGATCGGTACTGAATACGGCTTCTGTCAAATCTCGGTCCATATCGGTCGCGCCATAGGTGGACTTTAACCGATCATGCCGATGGGAACCGAGGCAGATAACAAGGGGGCCATTTTCCAGTCCGATGTCCGTCAATGCGCTCCACATTGTGTACCGGTTCTCTGTGCCACGTCCCACGTAAACGCTATCGTAGTGAAAATGGTTGTGTCCACCGTTCGCCATGCAGCGAAGCCAGCGTTTGTCAAACGTAATGATTGGGCCACCGAGGAATTCTTCGTAGAACTGCATCGTTTGTTGACTATCGACAACATCAAGAATCGGTTTGGCATGAGCTACCTCAGTTTGTCGAAAGAAACTAAAGGTCTGATTCGCTTCACCGATGACACCGTTTTCAATCGGAGTATCGGACTTCAATCCACCGCTTTGTGCGATGGCTTGCAATGTCCAACGCGCAGCCTTCTCCGCATGCGCCCGCGGATGGAAACCTCGAATAAAGAGATACCCATCCTCACGCATCATTCTGTGCAACGCATCGTAATTATTGAGAAGTGAGGAGGCATCTGCTAATTCAACGATATCCTCACCAAAATGAAAACGATACTCACCGAATTCAAAAGGCGTTCCCCTTGGGATTTTTTTCGGTTTGTTCACTATCATGATATATGATATCCCTATAAATAGGACCTACACAGGCTCCGTTTCTGTAGTATAACCTGTTAGGGTGTGTCAGGGAACCGTGTGTATTTTTTCTCGGTTCGCCCGATCAGAGACCGTATTATTGTCAAAATTGCGTAAGTCCTGATATAGCAAAATCCGGAAATAAATTCACACTTGTAGCATAGGAAACCGTTGGTCTCCTGTGCTATCAGATAAATTCATAGTTAACACGACCCTATAAATGTGTATAAGTAATTACGGAATCTACTATAAAGTCGAAACCACCTCAGTCAATAGAAAAATTGACAAAAGACGTGGCAAAAAAATAGGGCGGGTGTAACCCGCCCTGCGAATGAAATCCGTTAGAAACTTGTCCTACCGACAGCCATGTTTTGTGCCCTATCCGTTACCTGAATGATAATGGTGTGTGCTCCTTCCGGCAGTTCACCCGTTTCGAGGAGGAGTTGCTCCATCTTGGAATCGAAGATGCCATCATCAGGAAAGATAACCTTCCAGTGTTCATTGCTATCAATCTTATAGACAGCCTTCTGGATCGGTGTGGTCATATCTGTAACATCACAAGCAATTTTGTAGGTGCTATCACCGTTAGCAGTGACTCGGATTTCCCCCATAGAAGGTTGCGTGTTGTCTACCTCAACCGGCATACTTACCTTCTCAGCAGATTTTGCCCATCCGACTGGATTGCTGAGTTTGTCGGTTGCAACGACTTTCAAGGTATACCGTCCATCTGGGACGGTAGTGACATCCCATTCATAGTTCGCTTTGGATAATTCCTTTTTGAGGAGACGCCAGTTGCTCTCGTCAATCGCTTTGTAGTAGAGGGTATACTGCAACGTATCGGCGTTTGCATCCTCAACCTTCCAACTCACCTTCCATTTTTTGGAGGGTGAGTCGCCTCCACTGCCTGAGCCCCCGTTATCCCCGCCGCGCGCGCTTGGAGGTGGTAAATTACTGCCAGCGGCGCGGCGCCCTCGCTCTTGATTACCACCACCGGTGCCATCATCTACCTCAATACTGGTAAAACGTGGTTCAACATTCGTCTGCACGGAGGCGAGGGTAACTTTCTTCAAGATGGGTGTTTGTGCCGTGTCGCTGGTTGTGAACTTCGCGCGCCACTGGATGTACTGACCATCTCCGTTGGGAATCTGAGAGCCTTCCGCTGTTGTGAGCTCCTCTGACCAGTCGCTCCAAGTACCATCGGGCTTTTTCGTATTACCCGTCCGTGTTGAGAAAGCAATTGCGGTCCCTTCTGCCATCTCACTTTCCCAAGAGAGTTTTCCCCATCGAGATAAACTTTTCGCGTCATGAACCGTTGACTCAAGGCTACCCTCTTCAATGTAGGTGGCAGTGAGATTAAAAAGTTTACCGGGGTTACCCGTCGCGAGGAGCGTTTTAGGGTCCCCATCTCCGTCTTTCTGATGTATGGCAACGACCTGATTCGCAGCGCATTTGCCGATTTCAACATGGTCTCCGGTCATTGGATTGACACGATAGAGTTTTCCTTCATCGCCAGTGCCCACCAAAATTTGTGAATCATTTTCAAGAACGATAGCTAAAATAAGCGGTTCCGGTGAGCTCCAAATTGGAAATGCCGTCCCATCCGGACGAATTTTGTAGATGTTAGACTTGTTTTCCTGCGGCGCACCCCCCCCTGGCGGTGGAGGACCGGAGGGTGTCGGGGCTCCGCTTGAACCACCGCGTCGTCCCCTTGAGGGCTCAGCAGCTTGAGACGTAACAACCGCTGCGTAAAGATTCCCTTGGGTATCCATTTCAAGGGCGCGCACCTCTTTTTCTTTCGCTTGATAAATAACCTTTGCGGTACCATCGTCCGTAATATTGTAAATAATGCCGTTATCGCTGCTTCCCGCATAGAAACCTTGTTCGTGTAGAAGCAATGTCATGATATTTTTTTCTTCGGCATCGAACAGAACACTGGACTCCCCATCTGGTGTGATTTTGTAGACCTTACCATCAGTCCCTGTCGCTGCATAGAGATTACCGGCATCATCAAATTTCAACGCCCACACATATTGGTCCCCTTCGTTGAGCAGGGTTGTCGGAGGTGTCGTCGCATCAGTGATTTTGTAAATCAACCCGTCGGGTCCAGTGCCAGCGTAGAGAGCATCGTCGGGGCCGATTGCGAGGCTGTAAATGGTAACCTCAGGAGAGTTGTAATAGAGTTCAGCGGTGTCGCCATCCGAAGCAATTTTATAGACTTTTCCTTCGTTTCCGGTACCCGCATAGAGATTTCCCGCTGCATCTTCCACAAGTGCCCAGACTTGAGTCTCTTTGAGTTTCGTAAAAGAATCAATTTTAGGAGACAACATAACATCTCCGGTACTTGTAAGCGAGAGGTCTTTGGGCTTACCTGCTTCAAAATCCGCGTGGTTTTCTTGTTCCCATAACGATGTATTGACTGCGGACGCGAGGCTTGCATAAATGAAGAATGTTAAAATAAGACTCCATAAGGAGATGACACGGCGCATTGAAAATACCCTCCTGTAGGGTTATCTATTTAGGTAAAGCTTGAAAGTGAATGTTAGCAAGCCACCAAATTCTAAGGTTTTATATTATTATTTTGAGCACTCATCCGTATTGTCGGAGAAGGCGTTTGTGTTTCCACGCTGCGAATGGGTATTATAGGGTGAGATGTCCACATCTCAGTTCCCGACTCCGCTCTCTGACGTTATTCCGCGTTCCTATCCACAACGAACCGAATCATGCCGCTTCCATAAACCACATAGTCTGTTGACATTTGGTCAATGTGTAACGTTGTGCCCACAGTATATCCACTATTGCCAATCTGCTTTGCGGTATTCATGACAGACATAACTGAAGGCGGCAGATGTGCGAATTCTTTACCTTGAACAGTGAGTCCCGGTTCAGGTACAAAGAGTTCCATAATAATTTCCGAGTTATTTTCACCCCGTTGCAACAATTCGACTAATTGATTGATATTCCTGTGGCGAAAGTTCAGAGGTGCCCGGTTACGCTGCCACGCTTCGTGAAAACTGGCATTGGTGGCAAGGAGTGTGACAAGCCCATCTGGAACATCTTTAGGAATCGTGATTGTTCCTGTCTGTACGATGGGCATTTCGAGATAAGGTTGCAAAGTAATTTCTACCGCAACGGTATCCCCAGGTCGATAGCGGAGTTTATCCATCCGAAGACTCTGAATCCTTGCTGTTCGGCGTTTATCCTCTATATTCACATCAAGGGTGACATCCTCAACTTGCACCTTGGTGTACGGATTGGTAGCCAACTGAAACATAGGCATCATCAACGTCTGGCTGACACCAAATCCGGGCGATCCCCTTGAAGAAAAGATATTCTTATACACTAACTCGCGCGTTTTGAGATCAGGGTTTTCCTTTAGGGTAATGGTTGCTCCCATATTGAGCGTGTAATCTCCTAAATAAAAATCAAGTGTGTCCATGAGCATCCACGCCCCCATTGCTGTATAAATCGGAGAGAAACTGCGATGTCGAATTACTTCATAGAACTTCTGATGCCGCTTACCATCGGTTGTCTGCACATTGACATTGACAGGGATATAGCTCGGGTGTTTTCCGATAATACCTGCAATAGCGGGATCCCTGTCTTGGACCAAAGTTCCAACGGGCTGCGTCGGTGCCGCTATTTTGGAAGAACGGGCACGACTCGGAAAGATAAAATGCACATATCCCCCAGAAAGCGGGATATTCACGTTACCTTCTGCCATCGCAGAATGCCCATAAGCGAGAAGCTCATTACCCTCTACATAAGTGATTGTCCCATAACCAAAAAATGAAACATCACCTCGAACAAATTCTGTCCCGATTATCTGTCCTTCCTCAACTGGAGATTCCTTAATAGGACCTCCACCTCCTGCCGCCTGGACTGGCGTAAAATTGAGTTTATCAAAAACGGGTTTGACAAATCTCATCACGTCCGAGTTGAGTGTCGGAAGCGCGACAGGAATAGATAACCGTGCGGATCTCATTTGGGAAGGCATCTCGGCCACACTGTCCAGCCATATTTCATCAAAGGCACGCGGAACCTGTGCAACCCGACCATCGCGCAGGAGGGACTGCCCTGCATCCAGGCGATGCTGATGCATTGCAGCGGAAGAATCGAGGTTAAAGAGTTGAGCACCCTCATAACTTAAATTGGGTTCCATTCCACGTTGTGCGACTTTTACCATCAATTCAAACGGTGTAACGCCAAAGAGATTGGAGTGTTCCCGTTGACTGAAACCACCGAGAGAAATCGCGCCCATGAGCCGTCCATCAATGTAGATAGGACTACCACTCATTCCGCCTGCGACACCTGTGCGTTTAAAGTTGTCGCTTAACCCCTCCATCCATACAACATGCCAACCTGGAACAAAGTTGTATTCAACACTGACAACTTCACATTCAAATTCTTCCACCGTTATCTCGGAAAATACTGTATAGCCTTTCCCTTTCATGCCTCGTTTCACCTCAGACAACGGCATAAACTTCTCAGCATCCCACGCAATCTGTGCATAACTATGATATACAACCAAGCAGAATACCACAAATGCGCAAAGCAAAACCTTTTTCACAACATCTACTCCTCTCTGAACCATTAGAAATCTGTTGACCTTCAGACAATATTCTTTTTTGCAAATCACTTGAACGGTAGTATCATCTAATTCGTTTCCGCGCAGCCTCGTTCTGTGAACCAAGGTTCCCGTCCTGTAGGAGCAATCTGCGAATTTTGATTTTAAAGTGGGCAGACTTCCTGACTATACATATCATAGGCGAAAACGAAAGCGTTCTTTTCCAAGGTATAATTGCATATTATAGCAAAATAACTGATGTGATGTCAACCTGAATTAGGAAAAATGCTAAAATCAGAAGTGGAGCAACATTGATTTTCACTTGATTTTTTTCCCTATCGGTGTTACGCTAAATAAAACCCTTTAGGAGCAGTACGCATAGCATGTCGAATACCGCTTGCATCCTTTCAATTGACCAAGGAACAACGGGAACTACCGCTCTCCTTGTTGATGTGAAGGGAAACATTATCATACAAGGATACCAAGAATTCACACAATACTATCCCCATCCCGGTTGGGTGGAGCACGATCCGGAGGAAATTTGGAACGCCACTTTACAAGCAATAGACGCAATTTTTAAAAAAGAAAATGCCCTGAATATCGTTGCGATTGGAATTGCAAATCAACGCGAAACGACCCTGGTGTGGGATAGAGAAACAGGAAAACCGATCTACCCAGCAATTGTGTGGCAGTGCCGTCGCACCGCAGAAAAATGTGCATACCTTGAAAAACAGGGAGTTGCCGAAGAAATCAAGGAGAAAACAGGGCTCGTAATTGATGCCTACTTTTCTGGGACAAAAATCGCATGGATCCTGGATCACGTTAGCGGTGCTCGGGAACGCGCAGAACGCGGAGAACTTGCATTCGGAACCGTAGATACCTGGCTCCTTTGGAAACTCACAGATGGAGCAATCCATAAAACCGATTACACAAATGCCTCACGCACGCTCCTCTTTAATATTAATACACTCTCATGGGACGAAACCCTTTTGGAAATTCTCAACGTCCCGAAAGCGATTTTACCTGAAGTCTGTCCATCCGCGAGCAACTTCGGTACAGCGAGTTTTTACCGAAATTTTTGGCTTGAGACCTTTGGTAAGAATATATCTCTGGATGGGATTCCAATTACCGGAATCGCAGGGGATCAGCAAGCCGCGCTCTTCGGTCAATTGTGCGTCAAACCCGGCATGGCGAAAAACACCTACGGTACGGGTTGTTTCCTCATGCTAAATACTGGTGCCGAAAAGATATCAACAAAAACTGGACTACTAACAACTCTCGCCTGCAGTTTAGACGAAAACCCCATTTACGCGTTGGAGGGAAGTGTATTTGTCGCAGGTGCTGCCATCCAATGGCTTCGAGACGGTCTCAGAATTATTAAGAGTGCATCGGAAACCGAAGAAATTGCTTCCAGTCTACCAGATTCGGGAGAAGTCTTTGTTGTTCCTGCCTTTACTGGACTTGGCGCGCCCTATTGGGACCCTGATGCCCGTGGTGCTATCCTCGGCTTAACGAGAGGAAGTACCCGTGACCAAATCATCCGCGCCACATTAGAATCAGTAGCTTATCAATCCGCAGATGTCGTTAAGGCAATGTCGACGGATGCAGAGATGGCTCTGGAGCACCTACGTGTTGACGGTGGCGCGGCTGCCAACGACTTCCTCATGCAGTTTCAAGCGGATATTCTGGGGATAAATGTTGAACGCCCAGCACAAATAGAATCAACAGGCTTAGGTGCTACGTACCTTGCGGGTATTACAATTGGTCTATGGAACGACATTGAAGAACTTGAGGTAAATAGAGCCGATCACGCAAAAGTTGACGGTTCCACTTCTACAGCCCGCGTCTTCTCACCACAAATAGATGCAAGGCAACGCAGCGAAAAACTCGCGCAATGGACGAAGGCAGTGCAACGAGTTATGAGTTAAAATGCGACTGCAATGGAAGTACTCCCTTGTTATTAATCTCTGTGTGATAGTAATCCTCATGGCGTTTTACTTTTTCGATAGCATCCGTGTCCGAAATGACATGAATGCGCTCCACGCTTTGGGGGCAGAACGCGGTGCTGAACTAAGGAAAATCGCTGAAAACACGATCCTTGATGCCGTTGAGAGAGAAAGCGAAACCACAAGTGTATTCGATGCCCAACGACTGGACCAAGCACTAAATAAACTGAAACGGGAACATCCGGATATGCAAAATGTCCTGAATATCCACGTCTCCTTAAACGATACCCGTATCCGTTCCAGTCTGCTCGCCGGTGAAGATACTGTTGATATAAATCTTGATTCAGCGGATATTGAACAAATTGAGACGAAAGGAGCGACAATACACGCTATCGAGGGACAGAACGCAACGGCTATTGTTATCAAATACACGGCTGTTTTGACCGGACCAAAACCGATTGAGTTGGAGTCCCCTTATTTTCCATACGAATCAATGCTCGATAATGGGACGCTGCCGTATGAAATCTGGGAGAGAGCCTTTGGTAAGAATGTCTATGTACCAGACGATCCAGTGATAACTGAGGAGAAAGGGAGACGCTGGCGGATGACGGACCAGGAAAAAGGCGATCTCTATAACTTATGGAAGCAAGGTGAGACTTTGTGGATCCGGAAAGCATTGACCGGCTACATACAAGTCCTTTACGATGTGCCTTATATCGGCAGATCCATCCGATATTCATTGCTAATGCATGCAATCCTAATCGTAATCGTTGGAGCACTCCTCGTAATTCTGATTGATTTGACAACAAATCATCTCATTATGAAGCCATTAGAGCGAATGACTCGTTTGATACAGAATGCTGAAAGTGGGAATTTATCACTTCAAGAGACTTATTCATCAGATGAAATCGGGAGGGCAACCTACAACCTCGCAAGGATGCTGTGGCAGCTACGGGACTCTCATTCAAAACGGATTACTGCCTTAGGACAATTTGCCGCTGGCGTGGCGCACGAAATTCGGAATCCCCTTAATTCAATCGGGATGACAGCCCAACACCTGAAATCTGTTTTCTCACAACGAAAGGTGAACCAAGACGACATCGAGGAAGCAAAAGAACTTTTACAGATCGTAGACCAAAAAATAACGGAACTGAAACAGACCACAGAGCAGTTTCTCACACTGAATCGACCGAGAAGATTGAATGTAGCACCGACAGATCTCAATGTGCTTGTGGAGCAGGTTTTGTCGGAATTCGCGCTGGTTGCTGATGAAGCCAAAGTTCAAGTCATCAAAAATTACGATGAAAAACTACCGAGTGTCCCGCTGGACGCTGCCTTAATGCGACAGACACTATTCAACTTCGTGCAAAACAGTATCCAAGCCATGCCAAAAGGCGGTAGCATCTACATCACCACCCTTGTGGAGCAGATAGATCAGAACATGAGAGATGCTGTGATTGAAATCAGAGATACCGGTATAGGCATCCCAGAAGAAATTCAGGAACAAATTTACGATGCGTATTTTACAACGAAAGATGCCATGGGCGGTATAGGACTCGGTCTCGCCGTTTCGCATCAAATTATCACGGCTCATAAAGGCACAATTGAAGTTCGAAGCAAAATTGGAATGGGAACCGCTTTTAAAATCAGTCTCCCATTGGATGAGGACGAACTGCCATAACTTCCCTGCTGAGATGAGGAGAACCAAAATAATGGCATCAATACTAATTGTAGACGACGACCCAGCACAACTGACAATCTTACAACGTATTTTGAAACGCGAAGGGTACACAGTTGAAATCGTTAGAGACAGCAGAGCCGCGCTTGAGAGTTTAGAGAAACAGATGTTTGATCTCGTCATCAGTGATATGTGGATGTCCTCCCGATTTGAGGGGAGAGATCTCCTTCGGGAAATAAAGCGGACGGATCCAGACCTGCCCGTGCTTATCATGACAGCGTTTGCGGAGCTCAACGATGCTGTTAATCTTGTCGCACACGAAGGTGCATTTTATTATCTTGAAAAGCCCATCCAAATCGAAGTCATGAAACGGGAAGTGAAACACGCATTACAGACTCGCGGCGCGCTTCGCAGCATCGAAACGGAAAGCGATGACTCAACACCCAAAATCCAGATTGATGAAATCGTCGGGGACAGCGGAAAAATGCAGGATCTTTTCAAAAACATGGCTCGGATTTTGCGTAGTGGTGTTACACAGGTTCTCATCACAGGTGAAACGGGTTCAGGGAAAAGCCTCATCGCGCGTGCCCTTCATAAACACGGGTCTCGAAAAAACAAGCAATTCATTTCGATCAATTGTGGGGCGATCCCTGAGACTCTCATTGAAAGCGAATTGTTTGGACATGAAAAGGGAGCGTTCACAGACGCAGCACATCAAAAGAAGGGACTTTTTGAGGTCGCAAACGAAGGGGTGCTTTTCCTTGACGAAATCGGGGATCTTCCGATCCAAACACAGAGTAAACTCTTGCATGTCCTTGAGGAACGTGAGATACGGCGAATTGGTGGGACTCAGAACATCAAAGTAGATGTCTGCGTGATTGCAGCAACGAATAAAAATCTCATCCAAGCCGTTCGAAACAGCATGTTTCGGGAAGACCTCTACTTCCGTCTGAATGTTATCCCGCTCCATGTTCCACCGCTTCGGGAGCATCCAGAGGACATTCCTTTGCTCGTGAATTTTCTCATCCAGAAGTTCAGTGGGGAATATGCAGAAGCACTCCCGAAACAGGTTACACCACAGGCAATGTCTATACTCAGAAGGTATCACTGGCCCGGCAATATCCGGCAATTAGAAAATTACCTCCGTCGTATCTTTGTGCTCTCAGAAAATGAGGTGATCGACAAAGACGAATTGCCGCCGGAGATTTTAGACACGTCGCTTCCAGCCACCGACGTTGATTTTGATATTCCTGAGGAAGGGGTTTCCCTTGATGAAATTATCAAGGAATACGTGGGCAGTGCGTTAGCAAAGAGCAATGGAAACCAGATTCAATCCGCAAAACTGTTGGGGATTTCGCGACGCAAACTTCAGCACCGAATGCAGAAATACGGTCTTCGAAGTCAGGATTTTAAAACAGACCTTTAAAAAACTAATACCGCGGCATTTGTGTATCCATTTCCCGTGCCCACCGATCAATACCGCCGATTAAACTCTTCACCGATTTGAAACCGAGTTGCTGCAAAAGGAACGCCGCGTCAAGGCTCCGCATGCCCCAGTGACAATAAACGACGATCTCAAGTCCAGGGGTAATTTCGTTACAACGTCTTGGTAGTTCTCCGAAAGGAATCCATACAGCACCTTCAAGGTGAACTATCTGATACTCCCACGCCTCCCGGACATCTAACAAAACGAAGGGTATGCCTCTGTTCATTATGTCCCTGAGCTGATTCGGTGCAATAGCGTACGCATCCGTCTCCAACGGAAGAATCGCCTCTGCTACGCTCGGGGCTGCCTTCGGTAATTTCCGATCTCGCAAGTTTGCGGTATATCGTCTCCATATCTTTTTTATTGTTTTTTGGATATGATTGAACATTTCCCCGTTCTCTTTAAAGATTCCGGAAATTTATTAGAACTTACGCCGGATGCTCTTTTGTAGCAGAACCTGTTAGGGTGTGCCACGAGAACATCTGTGTTTTTTTAGGGTTCTTCCTCTCACAAAATGTCCTATGCTCAAAATTGTGTAAGCCCTGTTTATGTAAAAAACAACTTAGCCATTTAGGAAAATAGCACTCCAAGGAGGGTTTCTACAAGAAGAAACTACAGTTGTGTGTGCTCAGAAGTTCACCGTAACCCCTAATGTAGGAACAATCGGAAAGAGGGGTTCTTCTTCAATCGCACATCCGATAATAGCACTTGTATCCTCATCGCGCAGTTGACTAAAAGCATACTGGTCCAGATTGGTGTGATTATACAAGTTCAATATTTGAAAATACCAAGACAACTCCCATCGTCGATAAGGGCTCCGCTTCGTAATACGAAAATCGAGACTGTGGTAGGCAGGCATCCGCGCTGAATGTATATCACCAAACTGTCGATCACAAATGATACTACCATCAGGCAGCCTGACCTCTCTATGAATTAAAGGGGTTCTCGGTTCACCCGTATGGAAACGCCAACTCAGATAGAGATACCACGTCGGTGCAAACTGATAGCTACTGCTAACAGTGAAAGAATGCCGTCGATCATGTTGACGGAAACGTTTTGTCCCATTTGCGATCTCTTCTGCGATTCCAAAGGCATAACCGAGTGTCCACGTCAAGCGATTTGATACTGTATGGGTCATGAATACATCAATACCTTTGGCATCTCCAGCCTCAGGCGAGTTAAAAATCTGATTCTGCCTTCCAAACTCACGCACTCGTCCAACAAGATTATCAAAAGTATTGTAATAACCTTCAACACGGACCAAGAAACTATCAACAGGGGTGTACTCAAATCCAAGGATGTAATGCACAGCTTGCTCTGCACGTCCGACCGTTTCAGTGCCATCTTCGACCGGAATTCCCATCAGGTGAACGGGTTGGTGATAAATCCCCCAAGCCCCTCGCAAAACGAGATGCTTCGTCGGTTTTACAGCTAGTGCAACTCGCGGACCGACTTCATAACGTTGAATACCTTCTTCTCGATAATTCTGGTAGAGATAATGTCCACCGACATTGAGAGCAAGTTTGGAATGGAGCTGCCACTCATCTTGGAGAAATAGGTTGAATTCACCCCCTTTATCGTCAATATCAGTGAGAATTGGCTTGTAGACGTTTATCCCTGCCTGCCGTTCCTGAACATCATATTGATATCGGCCAGTCAACCAACGCCATGTAACACCGCTGCGGAAGGTGTGTTTGTCAAAAAGATTTGCTGTAAGTTCCGCTTTTGTACCGAAGAACCTGAAATTGCGATTATCAACATCTGCTTTCCCTGTTGTTCTATCCTGACTGGATGTGCCAGCGAAAACAAAAAAGTCTGTCCAATGTGAATCACCAAAAATATGCCGCCACTTCGCCCAAGTTGTCGAATTGTCGTATCGAGAATCCAAGTTATTGTCTACATCGTCCACACGAATCCGATTCGTATCCCAACCATATAAACCATTTAGCGTGACTGTATCTGTCGGTGTAACGTGATAGGTTAATTTGCTATAGAGGTCAGCGTATTGCGGTTTATAGTTTTCATCAATATCCATGAGCATGAGAATCAGATCGATATACCCACGGCGGGCTGACAAGAGCCAGCTCCCTCTTTCTGAAAGAGGGCCCTCCAGAGTGGCTGTTGCATTGATTAAGTCTACCCCAAAATTGGCAGAGAATTTCTCAGCGTTTGGTGTCCTCGTTGTGATATCGAAGACACCGGACATCTTCTCTCCATACTCTGCAGGAAACCCGCCTATCAGCAAATTAGTGTTCTGAATGAGACCTAAACCTATCAACGAGACCGCCCCACCGAAGTCTTGGAGATGATAGGGATTATAGAGTTCCATCCCATCTAATCTAACTGAAATATCGTCTTTCTCTCCACCTCGAACACTGAAGCGTGTACTATAATCACTCGAAGCTACGCCTGGGAAGATATGACCTGCTCGCATTACATCGTTGTCAATGAGTGGAAACCTTTCAATCTCCTGTTTAGATAAGGAGATTTTTGCCGACGCGCCATCGTAGATCGTAAAACGACCGGGCGTTACAACGATTTTCTCTAATTGCACAGGAGCATCATCTTCCGAAAAAGCAGTAGATGGATCCATCGCTCCAACCCACAGCGCGAAAACCGCCAAATACACCGGTATCAGAAAATTGGCCCTGAACATTTCGTTGCACCTCAAGGGTTTAAGTCTATCTGCGCCTAATATAGAATTACGCACTAAGTAATTTTGGGCTTGGTTAAATCAGATTTTACAGATATTTTGAAGATTCATCTGGAATTTTTTCAAGCAATATTGAGATAGGACGCAGAGCTGAAAGTGAAAC
>RKRR01000083.1 GCA_007571305.1 Candidatus Poribacteria bacterium
GTAGGACTTACGCAGGCGGCTCTTTTGTCGCATAACCTGTGAGCTTGTGTCAGGGAAACGTGTGTTTTTGTCGGTTCGCTCGCTCAGAGCCCGTGTTATTGTCAAAATTTCGTCCGTCCTAAAGCGAAACGAATATGCCTCTATACAACTCGTGCGGCACAGAGGCATTTTCGTATCAAGGATTGACAGACAACTGGATACTGTCAAAAGACCCGTCGTAATAAACTATCGAGTTTGCTTGATTGAACCCCAAGTTGTCGCTAACTTGTTCTTGGCTTCAACAGCAAATTCTCCTTCTTCTGCCAGCCAGTTGTTGATGAATTCAGCAACCCCGATACCGCGGATATCCTTCTTTTCGGGCCATTCGGGTTTCGCAGCCTGCCACATAGCAGCAATCATACCTACCCCGTCTTTTCCGGGAGTTTTACTAACAGCGACCGCGGGATCGGCATTATTCTTGTCCGATTCTCCGAAAATTACCAGATTCCAATCCGATCCCTTAAACTGTTCTACGTGCCAGGGCCGATCAGAATTGAAGTTGTCTATTGATGGAATTACCTCTTTGCCGAGGTCGGTTGGGTTCATGGCACCGTTCCGGGCAGCGAAAGTGAGCCCGGGAATGTCAAAAACATTCGCAGCACCTTGAGCCCCATTGTTTGGGCTTCGGACACCGCCTTCATAACTCATATAGAAGATCCAGTCTGCGACGTTAATGACGACATTCCCCGCCTCAACAAAATTCTCGACGGCAGATCCGTCAGGATCTTTATTTGGGAACTCATAAAGTCCGCTCGGACAGGTTCCGCAAGCGAGGATAATCACATCCTGCTGACCGTTCCCGGTATGCTCGACGGTCCATTTCGCGAGAGGAGAATCATCACCGACCTCATCGCCGTCGCCAAAATCTTCAATGCTGTTAAATAAGGATTTGACCCCTGGGTCATCTTTAATGACTTTGACGTTTGCCTGAACGGCTTTATCGGAAATCCAACCAGGATTTGTGGGACCTGAGTAGAAAGCCAAATCATTCGCTGAAACCGTAGTTACACAAGCGAAAATAGCCAAGAATGCTATACTTATACTTAGATAAATTTTCATGATGTGCGAAACCTCCTTTTTGGTTGCCATCAGTCTGTAATTGTTGGTGGGTGGAACATTAACATTCCACCCTATCTTGCGTAAAGAAAGATACCGTCGGAAAGACAACTAACGACTCAGTTTAATTTTTCCCCAGGTTGTGGTTGCTTTACCTTGAGCCTCTACTGGCGTTGCTATGCTTCCGTTTTCCATAAGCCAGTTGGCAATAAATTCAATAACACCACCAGCCCGCGGATCGTCACCGCTCCAATTAGGTTGTGCCTTTTGCCACATTGCTGCGATAATACCACCATAACTTTTATTCACGGCGACTGCTGGATCCGCCGAATTGGGATCGTTGTTTGAAATAGCAAAGGCAGTCACTTCCCAGTCGGTGCCATCGAACTGTTCGAGATGCCATGGACGATCAGACTGGAATTCTACCAACGAAGGGAGGTATTTTTTTCCTTCTTCCGTGGGGACTGCGGGACCCCCTCTATTTCCGAAACTAAGTCCGGGAATGTCAAAGACATTGGCAGCACCATCAGCTCCGTTATTTGCACTTCGCGTCCCACCTTCATAACTCATATACAAGATCCAGTCTGCGACGTTAATGAAAACGTTCCCATCTTCAACGAAGTTTTCGATGTTGGAACCGTCGGGATCCGCATTCGGGAACTGATAGATAGCACTCGGTGCGGTTCCGGACGCAGCGATGAAAACATCCTGTTGTCCGTTTCCGGTATGTGCCTGCATCCATTTACCTAAGGGTGAATCGGAACCGACCTCATCACCATCTCCGTAGTTTTCAATACTTTCAAAGATAGCTTTCATTTGATCGTCGTTCATGATTGCCTCGGCATTCGCGATGGCAGCTTCTTGCGAAATCCAGCCTGGATTTGTAGGACCTGAGTAGATTGCTAAATCTGCAGCAGGTGCACTCGCCATAGCGAGAACAAAAAGAGATAGGCTGAGAATTGTGATAAGGTTTCTTTTCTTCATTATTATGGAATCTCCTTTTTATCTGAATAGCAATGGTGTGTTAGTGCTTGAGGTGTGCCCACGTTACGGCAAGTTTGCCGTCGGGCTCAACCGCGAGACTAACTTCGTTGGGTTTGTCGTAAAGGTAAAGGTTATCAATATAGTAGTGTTGAAGTTGATTCGTGTGAAAGCCGAGAACCCCCTTGGGATGTAAGTTTTTTGGGTCTGTCCATTCCGTGACCTTTTGAAACACCAATTCACCCTGTTTTTTGATATGGAGTTGAAAGGTGTTGGCCTTTCCAAGCAAAGCGAGAGTGTACCACTCCTTTGTCAGGATAGGAAACGGAAATTCGGCTCTGAGGTCGCGATACTCATTCCATGTGCCGCGATCATTTCCTTCCCGTTTGTACCAGCGTGCGGAGTTCGGACGGCCGAATCCATTCGCAGGGGTGATAATTAATTGATAGAAGTGGTAGTCTTCGTTGGCGCGAAATAGAACTTCCATTTTGCTCGGAAAATCATCGTCATCAAACAAGTAGAAATCAAGACGAAGCCCAAAATCCTCAAAGTCAATGAGTCCGTATCCGAAATCGACCTCGCCGTTTCCATCACCAGCAAGGCGATGTATCTCCAATTTACCACCCTTCACGTTCCAAGACTCATCTTGCCCTTTCCAATATTTATTTTTAAGCTTACCTTCAAAGTCATCTGCTACGATCAGTTCGGCGTCACCGACCTGAGAGAGCAGCAGAAAAGCAAAGGCAAGGCATACGAGAATAGCAGTTTTTAGCATGAGATTCACCTTAATTCACTTAAAAGTC
>RKRR01000074.1 GCA_007571305.1 Candidatus Poribacteria bacterium
GTTTTAAGAGTTGTTGTGAAATTCTCAAGTGTCTGCTTGGCAAGTTCTTGGATCTCAATGATTTGGCTTGAGACTTCCTGCGGTTGAAGATCGGTCCTACATTGTGCTACATACCGACACCATCCGGTAACGAATTCATTAGCCTGTGCTTTCACCTTCTTTATGTCAATACCTCTTTCCCGTTGCCCCTTTAAGTGTGTGCTAATCCCAGACTCACAACGATCAATCTCCATTTGAAAACTATCAACTTGCTCGCTGAGCAATTGAATTTCGTCTTGAATGCTTTGGATTTCAGTATCTAAGCCAGCAATTTGACTTTCAATCGGATGTCTATATGTTTTCATAAGCGAATCCGAATAGGCTTGCTTGTCTTCATAAATCCGACTTAAACCTTCTTCTAAATTTTGGATTTCAGTGTTTAAAATAGATAATTCAACCAGTTTATCATTTTTCTCTGCTCTAACCTGTATTTCCATCTGCGTAGATTGATCGATTTGTGGGCGAATGTTTTCCCATAATCCTAATATCCAATGTAAACCTAATCCTAACAGGACTGAAGGACCAAAACCTAAGAATAGAAAAAGTAAGAATAGCAGTCTAAAACTATCTTGGCTCTGCCCGTTTGTGGATGCTGCTTTTTGTGCCTCAACTATGTTATGGGCAATCCTCCATCCAATTGTGCCTTCGATTAATAGAGTTGCTAGTAAAAAAACACTGAAATATATCCATCTTGTCCACTTTTCATCTTCCAGACTGAGATGCGTTACAATTGCAAGGACTATGAAAATAAAGGGAAACATAAGAATCAACCAATTCCGCGGATCATTGTCGCTGGCTTGCAATGATCTATCTAACGCTTTGTAATCAATAAGTGCCGTTAAATCCATTTCATCACTTGATTTAACAGTCTTTTCACCCGCAGACACATAGAAAAGATAGAGATAACTAAATAATCCAATAACCGCAGCTGTGGCAAAAATCACGAAAATCAATTTAGGGAGCACCGTAAACAATTTAGAAAACCAGTGCCATAATTTAGAGAACCAATGTTCTGAGGATTGGTGAATCACACCTTCAGTGTTTAAAGCATCTAATTCAAAACGAGTTGGTGATTCTAACTCGGTTTCGACCTTAGATTTTTCTGCTTTCTTTGATTCTATATCTGAAATTTTCTCTTCAATTTTCTCGTTTAGTTCCGCAATACGTGAACCTTCTGATGTCTCCAAGATTTCTACTGGGGACTCCAATTTTACTTTCAGTTCGGCTAATTCAATACTCTTCGTTTCAAGCCCCTTAGTTACCTCTTTAATAGCACTTTGCCGCTGGGCCTTTTGTTCCTCAAGTTTCCTTTTATCCTCAACTAAATCCTCTATTTCTACTTGATAATAATCGTCGTTAAATGCAATTTCAAGATTCTCATCACGGATAATAACATTAAGATGTTCTTGTAGTGCTTCTGTTATTCCTCTGCTCGCAGCCGCGCAGGCAAAACCACTGTCCGCACTATAATAAGGTTTACCGTTCAAAGATGTTCACCCCCTTTAGGTGATGGTTTTCTCCTATTGGAAAGTTTATTGAAACGTGTCAAAAATTGTGATGTCCACTTTCTCCACGAACCGGTGGTGCTAAATTTGTGAAGTTCTTGCAGCAATTGAAAAGCATCATCAGCTGGATACTTAAAGAACTCTCTATTTTCGCTAATACGGTGTGAGGTAAGTTTCCTATGCATTTCGCGTTCAAGTTTCTGCGGTTCTTCGCAAGGATACTCGTAGGCAACCTCAAAGGGCATTGGAACACCGGTTATACCCTCATAGAGCTCATTTGCTCGTTCTTTAGCGGTTCTTGTTGTATAGCCGATTTTTATCAAATTTGGCATTGCCTCGTTCTTCAAGATATAGACACATCCCATGTGCTGCCTCGCTGTAGACTTGTGGGTACATAGAAAAGTTATCCTTAAGGTTTATCAGATCGTTTGCTATCCGCAGCGAATAGCAGTTAATCGAAGAAAACCTGAAAATCCTGGTTTAGACCTCCCTCATTCTTCATTCTCGCGCCATTTCGCAAAGTCTGCCTCAATCTCCTCCGACCACTTCCTATCTATTTCCCCTGGTGTGTAGACACCTTCGCGTAGCCGTTGATGCCCGAACCGATCTCGGAGAGCTACCTCCTCGCCTTTCTCAACGACCTGTTGCGCGAAATGTGGCGGAATAAAGATAACCCCGCCGCGCCTTCCCAAAACCACATCTCCCGGTAAAACTGTCGCCTCTGCAATGCGGATGGGGATGTTGATACCGGTAAGTGTGACGTTCGCAATACCTGTCGGATCTACACCGCGCACGAACGTCGCAAAATCCGGCAAGTCGTAGATGCCATCCAGATCCCGGATACCACCCTCAATGACCATACCTGTCCTCGTTTTCGCATAGATAGAATTGCCGAGATTGTCACCAGCGAAAGTTCCATCCTTCACTTTGCCGAAGAGGTCAACAACGATGACATCATCGCGGACAAGTGTATCAATCACCCATGAGTTTTGACCGCCGACGCGTCCTTCTTTTTCGCCTTGCGCAGAGATCGCGTCATTGAAGTCAGGGCGGATCGGTACAAAGGCGCAGGTTACTGCTCTACCGACAAGGATCCGATCCGGATGCAGATTCATCCAATCGCCAGCGAATTGAAACTTGTAGTTATTGCCGTTGAGAACACCCCACGCCTGTTCTATACTAATAGCCTTCATCCGCTGAAGAATATCATCCGGGACGCGGGGCCTACCATCAGAGAATCGGTCGCCTTCCCATAAATGCGTCATTGCGAGGATGCTCTCTTTATCGATGAGTTGCATGTTCAGTTCCTTCCATGAGACAACCTCGCGATACCGAGATTGAAGTGATACTCATCTACAGACCTGCGTTTTCCCACACCTGATCCAATGATTCCGCAGTAGTTTTCGCCGCATCTGCGGGTTCCATACTATTCACTTTTTGGCTGAACGGTTCCGGTGTCACAGGTCCTTCATAGCCGATGTCCGTTAGGATTTGCATCAGTTCGGTGAGCGGGATTACCCCAGTTTCAGCGGGAAGACACCTGATATTGTCGATCTGATCATACGGGTCGATTCCAGCGGGGGCATCGTTGATGTGGACGTAAACAACATCTGATACAGAAAGTTTCCGAACATCGTCAGTCGTGGAACGGCAGGTGTACCAGTGCCATGTATCAAACAGCAATCCAACGTTTCCTGTACCGACCGCGGCGGCGAGTCCTAACATCGCATCCATCGAATAGGCGAAGAGGTGCTTGGAGCCTTGGCGGCTCGTTGCCGGTCCGATGAACTCAAGTCCAATCGAATGTCCGTGGTCTTTGAGGATCTCAGCGATAGGACGGAGTCGTTTGACAGAAAAATTCCAGTTCTCCTGAAAGGTCATATCATTTGAAGCGGGGCCGACAACGGTCGTTGTCCGGTAGCAACTGAGTTCTGCAGCGAGTGCTGCGCGTTCGGGGAGTTGTGCTAAACCGGCGTAATAATCAGCCTCGGGACCACGCCAATTCACACCGAATCCCCAACCCCCCATAGCAATCCCTGCCTCTGACCAGAGATCTTTGACGTATTGAACGGAGTGTTCCTGTGCAAGTTGACTGGCTTCGTCGATGTTCAGGTCGAGACCTTCAAAACCAGAATTTTTTGCTAATGCTAAACCTTCTGTCATATTTGCCCGGATGCCAATTGCACCAGTGCTTAAATTCTTGAACATAAATAATTTCTCCTTTTTGGCTGATACGGAAGGAGGAAAGACTGGAAAATCAGAAACGAACGCCTTCTATCCTTCCACCCTTCCCGTTCAATCCGTCAATTTCTCCCCTCTTAAAACTTTCGCGGCAACAGCCCATGGATAATCATTGTCTTCTGCGTTTGCGTCGCGATACGTGGGGATCCAAACCCAGCGTTCTTCACCGGATGTGTTCGGATAACTCGCGTGAAGCGTCAAATCGTGAAAAAAGACGGCACCGCCCGCTTCAATCTCCGCTGTAACAGCCCGGTTTTCATCAACTGCCCCCGGACGCAGTCGATTCCCAAATCCATTGCCATCACTGGCATCACCATCGTGGACCATAGCAGATTTGTGGGAACCCGGAAAGAGTTTGAGGCACCCGTTTTCTATAGTCGCATCGTCAAGCGCGACCCAGATGGAGAGTTTATGTGCACCGTGCCAATACGACCAATCTTGGTGCCAAGGACTAGCAAAGGTCATCGCTTCGCTCTTGAAAACCACTTTATCGCTCAGAAACTCAATATCCGACGCATAAATGCTTTCTAAAATATCGAGTATCCTTTCATCGCCGACGGCAGTTTGAAAAACAGGACTCCGCGCAGCTAAACCGACGTAAACACCGTGTCCAGCAGCTGCACCTATTTCTGCCTTCACAGCTGCCAGAATATCAATACATTCTAATTTGAGCCGTTGGACTTCGCTGCGAGAAAATAAATTTGGGGCAATAGCAAAACCGTCCGTTGCGAAATCGCCGCGAAGTGTTGTTAGGTCGAGAGTCATTTTTTAATTTTACCTTGCGAGTGCCTTTACGTTTTCGTTTCTCAAGTCATCTCCAACCTCCCTAAATCCATTCCTTATGTCATTATAGGAGACTTACGGAAGCAATATAGGAACGGATTTGGTCTCTCCCCAGACTAAATCCGGGGCTAAAAAACCTTAACTGAAGATGGCAGCCTGCAACAGCGGCGCAGGTGAGTATAAAAACGGACAACAAATTACCTCATTTAACGCCTTGCGAATGACGAAAAAACCTATTTAGCGTCTTTAATATAAACTTCACGTCCTGTTTCGGCACTTTTGAGCAGTCCTTCCATCATCTGTTGAACAATCAATCCATGGCGGAGTGGTGCCTTGCATTCTACATCGTCTAAGATACACTCGATAAAGTGATCGGCGATAGCATCCCATGTTTTGTCGTATTTACTCGGGGCGAGATTAACATTTATATCCTCAGATGTGCCGGATTCGTTTGTTCGAAAAATTCGTAGCGGCTTTAGCGTCGCGCCTGCCTCCGTTCCGAATAATTCGATTTGGAACTCGTCGGGTTGGTGTGATGCCCAGAAACTTTCAACTTGTAAGCCGACTCCATTTTCAAAGGTAATGAATCCGCCTGCATAGTCGTCTGCCTCATACTGTTCGTAGGTTTCCTTTGGTGGTTGACTGCGCTTCCAGTAACCGCGACCTCGCGGTCCGAATTTTGCACCGGCGGCACCGAGCACTGCAATCGGTTTGGGCAATCCGAGAATCCACCAAGCGGAGTCAAGGACGTGGACACCCATATCACGGAACGCACCGCCTCCCTTTTTAATGAAACCGAGATTCCATGCAGGAATACCATTTCGACGAACACTCCGCGCCCGGGCATAGTAGAGTTCGCCGAAGTAGTTATCGCGTGCGATATTACCCAGATACTGGCAATCATTTCCAAAGCGCGTCGAGAGCGACATCATATTAACAACGCCTGCGGCTTCCGCTTCCGTGACAAGTTTTTGTGCCGCTTCCTCGGAGTCGGCGAGCGGTTTCGTTACCATGACGTGTTTGCCGTTCCGCACCGCTTCCAATGCTATCGGCACATGCCACTGATTCGGTGTGCCAACAAACACAGCGTCGATGTCGTCCGCTTTGCACATCTCTTTGTAGTCTGTATAGAATTTGACCTCGTCCGATAGATCTTTGGCGAACGCTTTCATCCGATCTTCAAACAAATCACAGAGAGCGACAACATTCCCTCGCGGATTACTGGCGAGTGCCATCCCGTTGGGTCTGCCTATGCCCATACCGACGACTGCGATTCGGACAGGATTTTTTGATGCCATAAAAAAATGTCTCCAAATGTTTGATTATTTTAATTATCAGTTATCGGTTCACCTGTTTTCCAGACTTTCAGTTGTCGAAAAACGGATTGATGAACACTCCGTGGCCTTTGGTTAAACAAGTCTCTTTTAACTGGTAGCCGATAACTATTTTAATAGGGTCGCCCTCGTGAATTCAAAGGCGGACTCACTTCGTTTCTGATGGGTTTAATCGTTCGTAGATATGCCCAAATCGCCTTCAGGTCTTCATCGTTCATTTGGGCGTAGTGCTTCGTCGGCATCGGCGGAAATATCTTCCGATTACCTGCCGTGCCTTGATGGAGTCCAGTACGCATTGCTTGGATAAACATTTCCTCTGTCCATTCGCCCAACCCAGTCTCTTTGTCTGGTGTCAAGTTTGAAGCGAAACTCGTGCCGAACGGACCCGAGAATGCTGTCATCTGTGTTGATGTAAGAATGAAGATGCCTTGTTGTATCATGCTGAAATTGTAACGTGGATGAGGTGTGTTCACTGGGTGCCCGGCGAGATACCTGTTCATATTATATTCAGCCCCGGCGCGTGGTGTATGGCAGTGCCCACATGCACCGACCGTGTCCACGAGATATTTTCCTCGCTGTATCATATCACTCTGACTCTGGACAGAATTGATATTCAGCACAATAATGGTGACTATAGAGAGCAACAGCAGGCAAAAAATTAAGAGGTTTCGGCGCATTCAATAAGTTCTCCTTTGAATTACAAATCCTATGTAAGTCTTGCTCCAATTTACCAGATTCTGCAAATAGATGCAACAAAAACAGAAAAAGGCGCGGTCGAAAACCGCGCCTGTACCTCTTATAGTAGATTCCGTAATGACTTGGACACTCATATCGCCTTGTGAACTATGAAGTTATATGTCCACAGGAGATCAACGGTCTCCTATGCTACAAGTGTGAACCTGTTTTCGGATTTTACTATAGAATTTAGAAAGGCTTAGAAATTATAGGATAATTTCGCGTAGTAAAGTCCGCCGTTGAAACCGAAGGGTGCGGATCTTCTTGAATAAGTGAACACACCAGGCGAGTCAACAATGACATGACCCGTGCCATCCGCTAAGGTCCCGCCGCGGGACTGACCGATCTCGTTCAAATCAGGTACCTGATCTAGCAGGTTGTTTGCACCGATAGTTAACGAAAGACCTTCGTTCAGCTGGTAGCTGCTCTGAATGTCAGTGAGCCATTTTCCGCCATAAGTCTGCCGTGCCGGATCGTCACCACTTCCTTCTTGTACGGTGTAGCTGCCGAAATAGCGCAAAGCACCGCCGATAGTGAGATCGCCAACGATATAATCCGCACTGAAATTAATCCGAGTGTTCGGCTGCCATTCCTCAATCATGGAACGTTCTTGTGAGGGGAACAGGGTATCTTCAAGCCCAATGAGGATCTCTGGAGCATTCACATCGCCGATAACTTCAGTGTCTGCCCAGGTCAAGGCAACCCTTAAATTAAGCAGGGATTCGTTATCGAACGCGTGTAAGTAGCCTGTTGCGACATCAATACCTTGTGTACGCGTCTGTGCAACATTCGTGAACACCTGCGCGCTACTTGCACCTGCTGCAGCTAAGCCAGCGACCTTATCAGAACTGAAGCTGCCACTCAGAACAATACGATCGTCGATTTGAATGAGGAACCCATCTATGGTGAACCACATCTTCTCAATCGGTTTGAACACAAAACCACCGGAGACGTTGAGTGCAGTCTCCTCTTTCAGTTCAGGGATACCGAGTGCGCGTGCAGCATCGCTGTCATTTCGGAATGTGCCGACTTCAAGTGCTACCAGTTCATCTGTGTTTCCATCGCCATCGATATCGTCAGCGTCTACTTTGAATTGCGTGCTAATGTTATTGAAGTAAAGTTGCTGCAAAGAAGGGGCGCGAAAACCAGTGCTCCCTGCAGCACGCACTGCCACCTGTTTCATCAGGTCGTAGCGAGCCGTTGCTTTCCCTGTGAGGGTAGTACCGAAGTCACTGTACTGTTCACCGCGCACCGCTGCGCCGACGAGGAGTCCGGTTCCTGGTTGTCCACTCAAATAGGATTCAAAATCTGCATAACCTGCGATATTGGTTCGGCTTTCGTCAACTTCGTTGTCGGGTCGAAAGCCCGGGAAAACTTGGATACCACCAGCGGCACCGTCTGCACCGAGTCCAGCGTTAATCCATGAGAGTGGTTCGCCGGCATGGATCCCATAGCCCTCTCTGCGAAATTCAACACCGCCTGCAAGGTTAATGAGTGAGGATTGATAGTCCAGCGGATAAGTAACATCTAAATTGAATGCTGTTTGTGAAAGTTCAAAGCCACCGGCATCTGCGGACGTTGGACTGCTGGAACCATAAGAGGCGTTCATGGAATTGGAAATAAAAAAGTCAAAAGTGTTCAAACCGTGATTGACGCTGACATCGACGTTCAGGTCAGTGGTCTCATGCGTCCATGCCATACCTAAGGCGAGAGAGGTATCGCCGATGCTGGTGTTAATTTCCGGTAGGAACCCATCTGGATAAATTTCTGTGACAGTTCGTGCTGCTTGATTGGCTCTACGATAGAAGCCTGCACTGTTATTTTCGCGTGAGGAGTGTCCACCAAAGGAGTAGAGTTCTAAACCCTCAGCAAGGGGGAGTCCAAAATTGTAGAATCCAGATTTTTGTGAAGAATCGGCATCCCCGATTCGGAAGTTCTGACGTTCAAAGGTATACTCGCGCGGATCAAACCATACAGGTTTGGCGGTCACAGTGCCATCATCGTTTTCTATTTCAAGTGTGGCATCGGAGGGTCTGCCCTGATCTGCCTCCACCCAGTCATATTGGCGTACGCCTGTAAGTCCGGCTCGGTTGGTGCGGTATCTGTCACGCCATTGAGCCGTGAGGTTGAGAAAACCAGATTCACTGACTTTCATACCGTAGTTGAGGTTCCCATTCCATGTATCACCATCGCCTTCGTAGGTTTGCCCCCAGTAGACATCAGCATTACCCGTATCAACATCGTCTTTCAGCACGATGTTGATAACACCGGCAATGGCATCGGAGCCGTACTGCGCCGCTGCACCATCACGTAGCACTTCAATACGTTCTATTGCTGCAGCAGGAATCGCGTTGAAGTCTGTTCCGGCAGTCCCACGACCTACAGATGTATTTACGTGCAACAGTGCACTTTTGTGACGGCGTTTTCCGTTGACAAGTACAAGTGTCTGGTCGGGTCCTAAGCCACGCAATGTTGCGGGACGCAAGGCATCTGTGCCATCACTAATGGTTGAACTTGAGAAGTTGAAGGAGGGGACTAACATCTGAAGAACACGCCCCGTTTCAGATTGACCGGTGAGACTGAGTTGTTTTCTGTTAACGACTTCTATAGGGACTGGGGCTTGTAAAGCTCTCCTACCGATACTTCGGGTTCCAACTACCACAACGGATTCAATCGTTTGAATGGGAGCAAGACTGATTGTTACTTCGGTTTGTCCCACGGTGGTATTAATGCGTTTACTCGAAAATCCAATTGCTGTTACAACCAACACTTGTGCACCCGTTAAATCGCTAAATGTAGCAGCCCCGGATTCGTCAGTTGTTTGTTCTTGGGTTCCGATTTGTACTTTTGCTTCTGATATAGCATTCCCGTTCTGATCTTGAACGACTACCTTGAGTGTATCAGCACTGGCAACCGTTGGTATTAATGATGTGATGGTAAATAAAACGCTAAAGATTGTAGCCCCAAACAAAGTCCCGGAGCGGACATAATGAAAAACGTTATTTGCTAAAGCGACTATACCGCGCCCAAGCAAAATTAGAAAATCTGAAATTGACATTTGGTTTCCTTGTTTATAAGTTGCTAATAGTGAAAAATGGGAGTATAAAACACCCAAGCATGTTTCCGAATATAATACACTCGCATTTCCTGGCAGGATTGGTACGGGGAAAGATTGAAGGCATAGTATAGGAAGTTCCTATTTTTTCCGTCCTTTCATCCTTCGATATCTGCTGTGTGCATAAGTTCTAAACTACTTAATTATGCAAGTTTTTTTCATGGAATGCAAATTAAAGTTGAGAAAATATAGCGTATCAGTTTTTTTAACCAGAAACGCTGCTTTTATGCTACAATTATGAGAAGATTCGGGCAATTTTTTGTTAACAGTTTGGATAGTATTTCCTGTTTGTGTGAGGGAAAATGCACGGCTTGATGATGAACTATCCCTTGACGCTTGCGCAGGTTTTGGAACATGCGCGCCATATACACAGTAGTAAGCGAGTTACGACGCTTCTGCCTGATCAGACGTTCCATAGTTACGACTATACTACGTTATATGAACGTGTGAAGCGGTTAGCAAACGCTATCACGCAACTGGGAGTTATACAACCTGGTGATAGGGTTGGGACATACGCTTCCAATACCTATCAACATCTGGAACTCTACTACGCACTTCCGTGCAGTGGTGCCGTGCTACATCCACTCAACGTCCGTCTCACCGCCGTTCAATTGGCGCGGATCGTGCAAGAAGCAGAAGACAAGGTTATTTTTGTAGATGGCGCGTTTACCGATCAGTTTGATGAACTACGAAAGAAAATTGAATGTGAACAAATTGTCCACTTTAATACAAGTTCTGCGCATCCCAGTGTTGCTTATGAGCAGTTGATCTCTGAAGCCGATCCAATCTATTCGTGGGATATCCCTGACGAAAACTGGGCAATGGGACTTTGCTACACCAGTGGGACGCAAGGTGAACCGAGAGGTGTTCTCTACACCCATCGCTCCATGTTTCTTCACACGCTTGCTGTGAATCAAGCCGATGTCTTCGGGTTAACAGAAATGGATATCGTGATGCCGCTCGTCCCGATGTTCCATGCGATGGCGTGGGGCCTGCCCTACGCGTCCATGTTCGCTGGCGCGGATATGGTGCTCCCGGGTGCCAAGTCCGTGTGCATTGCAGACCTCATTGCAGAGACAGGTGTCACCGTTGCTGCAGGGGTCCCGACAATTTGGGCAAAGGTGTATCCTGAATTATCAGAAAGGAAACGGGATATCTCCACACTGAGACGATTGATAGTTGGCGGTGAGGCAATGCCATCCGCACTCATTGAAGCCTACGAAAAGAATCTCGGCGTTGAGATCTGTCACGCTTGGGGGATGACGGAGATGTCACCAACTGGTACGTTCTCGAAACTACGTGGGGCACATCAAAATTTATCGGATGCTGAAAAGTGGCGAATTAAAGCGAAGCAAGGACAGCCAATACCGGGTGTTGAACTTCGTCTCGCAGCTGAAACATCTAACGGTTTCACGAAACTCCCTTGGGATGGTGAGGTGTCCGGTGAATTGCAAGTGCGGAGTCCATGGACAGCAAGCCGTTATTACAACATCGAGCCTACTACGGAACATTTCACTCCCGACGGGTGGTTACGTACAGGTGATATTGCGACTGTTGACATAGACGGTTACATGCAAATTGTAGACCGCGCGAAAGCACTCATTCGAAGTGGCGGGGAGTCTATTTCAAGTGTTGCTTTAGAGGCTTCACTTCTAAAGCATCCATCCGTTCTTGAGGCGGCAGTTATAGGTGTGCCCGATGAAGAGTGGGGAGAACGTCCACTCGCTGTTGTAACTCTCTCACAACCGATACGTGCGGATATCTCAGATACCTTTAAGCAACACCTCGCTGTTGAGTTCCCTAAGTTTTGGATTCCCGATAGGTTTGTTGTTGTTGATGAAATCCCAAAAACGAGTGTCGGAAAGTCCGATAAGCGGGCAATTTTAGAGCAGTTTGCAAGCGAAAACTTGCGTGACAGAAGTAGCGCAGCTTAAAATGCTGGGATCTTTGCCCGTTCCTAGAAAGAGGTAACTTTCTTAAGAAAAAGCAGGTGTTCGCGCCTACGTGTAAAAAATTAGTGGTTACACATGATGCACTGCCAAAAGTTTCGTCATAACCGATGCGTTGAAGCTTGTTGAAAATCCGATTACTGGAAGGGAGAATTCTCATGAGAATGAAAGCTGCTATCTACACAGGCATTGAAGAGATTGAAATTCGTGAGGTAGACCGGAACGAGCCGCCTTCGGGTTTTGTACTCGTTGACACGAAACAGACCGGTATCTGTGGAAGTGATCTACATAGTTATTTCGGGCATTGGGGGCAGTCCCATGAATACGCTGCGGGGCATGAGACATGTGGCGTGGTTGTGGCACTCGGCGATGGTGTAACGGACTTTGACCTTGGCGATAAGGTCGCCGTGGAATGTTTTTCGCACTGCGGCACCTGCAAGTACTGCGAAACAGGTCAGTATAATCTCTGCTTCAATAGAGGTGGGATTTCGCCGAGTATGCACGGTGGGTTCGCTGAGTACACATCAACGCACTATTCCGGGTTGTTTAAATTACCGAAGGACATGACGTTTGAGCAGGGAGCACTCGTTGAACCGCTCGCTGTTTCACATCGTGCTATCGCGCGCACCGGTGCCAATTCCAGAGATACAGTCGCAATTATCGGCGGTGGGACTATCGGACAATTCTGCTTGGCGGATGCAGTTGCCGCGGGTGTTAAAGAGACGTTGATTACTGTCAAGTATGAGCAGCAGGCAGAATTGGCAAAAACACTCGGCGCGGATCATATCGTGAATGTCAGTAACACCGACGTGCAAGAATACGTCAAGGATGTCACAAACGGCATCGGTTTTGATGCGGTGGTTGAAACAGTGGGGGGGGCAGAGAATTTCGATACTGCGATGACTATTGTTCGCAAACAGGGGGCTGTTGTCCTCGTCGCAGGATACTACAAACCGCTTGAGGTGAATCTCTCTACTATTGTCTGGTCTGAGGCGACCATTACGGGTTCTAACTGCTACGGTTATAGTGGGATGGAGACCGACTTTGAGGCAGCGATTGAGTTGATCGCCTCCGGCAAAGTTGATGCTACGAAATTGGTGACACACTACTATCCACTTGAAGAGATCGCTGAAGCGTTCCGAGTGTCTGCCAATAAGACCTCCGGCGCGGTTAAAGTGCATGTCTGTCAGGAATAGCTTCGCGTTAAATGGCTGTTAGCGGTTGACTATCAGCCAGTCAGTGGGTCGTGTGGCAGGAAAAAACGTTTGCAACCGCCACAGACGTGTTTTGCTGATTGCTGACTGCTCACCATTATAAAAGGATTTTATACAAAATGCAGAACGGAAATCATGCATTGAGCACTGGAGAAAAGGAGCAGTTTTGGCGGCAGGGTTACCTCGGTCCTTACAAACTCTGTAGTTCTGAAGAAATGCTCAACATGCATTCGGAAATCGAGACAGTACTTGAGACGACACCACCAGATCACAACCAATTGGAGCATAACCGCCATCTTGACTCTGCATTAATTCATAATCTCGCCACACATCCGACTATCATCAAACGGATGGCATCTCTCTATGGCCCCGATCTTCTGCTATGGCGGACGAACTTTTTCATCAAAGAACCGGGCGCGAAAGAGATTCCGTGGCATCAAGATTTCAACTATTGGCCCCTTGAACCCCCTATTATTATTTCTGCATGGATCGCTGTCGATTCCGCAACATTAGAAAATAGTTGTCTCCAGATCGTTCCCGGTTCGCACCGTCAAGTGGTACCGCACGTGAAAGCGACTTCGGATATGGCGTTCAATCAAATGGGCGATCTTGGGTTCATTGATACCACTACGATTGTCAACCTCGAGATGCAACCGGGTGAATTTGTTCTCTTTAATGAACGCACCCTGCATCACTCGGAAGCAAATCGCTCTGATAAACGGCGTATCGGTTTAGCAGTTCGGGTTATTCTACCGATAGTCAAAGTTTTTGACTGGGATGCCCCACAGCACAAACTCATTATCGTTCACGGTGAAGATCCCGTGCAATTTAATCATCGGGATTAAACAATGCGCTTTGTGCTTGTTCATTTATTTCATCAAGGGTTGTATTGTGGACTAAAAAAGGAGAAACGTTAAAATGAATCGTCAAATTACCCTCGCCTCCCGACCTGTAGGGTACCCAAAGGAGTCGGACTTTAACTTAGTTGAGGTACCGATTCCGGCACCTGAAGATGGAGAGGTGTTGGTAAAAACCCTCTACCTCTCGGTTGATCCATATATGCGGGGACGGATTAATGCAGCGAAATCGTACGCCGCTAACGTGGAACTTGACGAGATTATGGTAGGTAGTGTTATCGCACAGGTTATCGCGTCAAAGCATCCAGATTTTCAGATGGGTGATATCGTCAATGCGGGTATCGGATGGCAGGAGTACGGCGTTGCTGCCGGTGATGGTTTAAGGAAAATTGATCCGACAATCGCACCTATCTCAACGGGAGCAGGGATTCTCGGCATGCCCGGTCTGACAGCCTACTTCGGTTTGCTTAAGGTTGGGAAACTTCAAGAACGGGAGACCGTGTTTGTCTCTGGTGCCGCTGGTGCAGTCGGCTCTGTCGTCGGACAGATCGCAAAAATCAAAGGATGTCGGGTTGTCGGTTCCGCGGGAACTGATGAAAAAGTTGCTTACATCGTTGACGAACTAGGCTTTGATGATGCTTTTAATTATAAAGAAGTTACCGACTATCATGAAGAGCTCCAAAGACTACTTCCTGATGGCATTGATGTCTATTTTGACAACGTCGGTGGTACTATCACGGATGCTGTTTTCATCAATTTAAGAATCAAAGGACGCGTTGTCATCTGTGGACAAATTTCACAGTATAACTTAGAAAAGCCTGAGACAGGACCGCGTTTCCTCTGGCATATGATCACCAAGCGGGCGAGAATTGAGGGCTTCCTCGTCTCTGAGTTTGCCGATCAGCATGCAGAGGCTCTTGTTGAGATGTCAGAGTGGTTGCGACAGGGTAGGTTGAAATACCGTGAGACGATTGAAGAAGGTGGGATCGAAGGCGCACCCGCGGCGTTCATTAGTATGCTAAAAGGCGGCAATATCGGGAAACAACTCGTCAAAATCGCTGATATGGATTAAGGTGGAAAAACGTACGGGCGAGTTTCTGTAAGGACTCGCCCGTAACCCTGAGATCCTAATATCCTTTTTCCTTGTCAATCACGCTCAAGAGCGGTTTCCCAACGAGAAGCCGTTCCAGATTATCACAGAAAAGCCCAACACTCCGATCCAAACGGATCGGCGAGCCACCCGCAACGTGTGGCGTAACAATTACGTTCGGCAGATCCCATAACGGGCTGTCGGTAGGTAACGGCTCTTCAGGCGTAACGTCCAACCCCGCACCGCCGATACTCCCTGAAGTGAGCGCACGGAGTAGTGCCGGTCCGTCTACAATCTTGCCACGTGTGACGTTAATAAGAAGGGCATGCGATTTCATCTGCTCAAACGCAGCATCGTCGAACATACCGTGCGTCTCTGGAGTCAACGGAGCACAGACAGCAACAACGTCTGATGCCGCGAGGAGATCATGGAAGCGATCCATCTTCCAGATTTCATGGACAAACGAAGGGGCTTCAACCGTCTCTGGATCTACAGCGATGACACGCATATCGAACCCTTGTGCCCGACGCGCAACGTCAATCCCTGTTCCACCGAGTCCGATAATCCCCAGCGTCCGTTCGCTGAGTTCCCATGTCGCCAGCCGGATTGACATCCGATTATCCCACGTTCGCTCGCGGACCGAACGTCCGACACCTCGAAGGAGACCAAGGAGTAACGCCCAGGTCTGATCTGCCAGATGTGGACCGACAAATCCTTTCGCGCTCGTTAGAATAACATCGCTTTTAACAAACTCTGGAAACAGCAAGCCGTCAACGCCAGCCGAAAGTACTTGGACCCATTTCAATTGTTTCGCGTTTTCAAAGAGCGAACGATTGAACCCCCCGAGCACAATATCGGTGTCCACAACTTCACGCAGTGCCTCTTCGGAATTCTGTGGCCGCACGACTGAGAGGTCGTCGGAAACCGATTCGATCTGCTGCTGTTGTTCGGACGTAATATCAGTGTTAATCAGAATTTTCATTTGACATCTCCTCTGCATCGTGGTATTCTATATACAAAATACAAAACAACGAGATTCCTGCACATTTAACAGCAAATTTTGGAAACCTATAGGTTATGCCAAAAAACACATTTCTGAAAAAAGGAGAATCCTGTCGTGATTGCTTCATCTTTTATACATACGCGTAAAAGATACGTTCATTCCGTTTCTATCCCTATCTTTGCCATTGGTCTTTTTCTTATTGCAATCTTCGTCGCCAGTTGCGGCGATGAAGGCGATGTGGCTGAGGATACCACCGGCATGGCTGATGTCCTTCAACCCACTACAACGCCTCCTACAACTCAAACCCCGGTTCCGCCTCAGACACCCGTTCCGCCAGCAGAGCCAGTCGTTGAAGAACCCGTCGTTGCAGGAGTTTCCTTCAAGGACGATATTCAGCCTATACTTGCTGAACGGTGCGCCGTTCCAGGATGTCACGCCGCCCCCGGTGTTGCAGGACTTGATCTCAGCAAATATGATACCTTCAAGAAGGGTGGCGCGAACGGTCCGGCATTTGTCGCTGGTGATGGTAAAGGAAGTCTGATTGTCAAACGTATTGATGGCGGCGGCATGCCCCCCGGCGGTCCACCGTTGGATGGAGACCAAGTCCAACTTTTCATTGATTGGATTGATGAAGGCGGCGAAAATAATTAATATTATAGTAGCGTAGCATTTCTACTCCGTTCTGTCAAGTCCTAAAAACTGGATGTGGTTGGAAGGCACATGATGCATGTGCCTTCTTTCGCGTCCGCCTTCCTGCTCCTTAAGTCGATCAAAATTCCCTCTTCCATATAACACACGCGTCTTATTCGACCAGGTTTAGCGATTCTGATACAATTGGTTGAATATGATTTTACACTTGTTTTTTCACGGAGGAGACGCATATTGTCTCTCAATAACCCACGGGCCACCTGCGGTCAGAAAAACCTCCGCGAAAACTACAATATTCTTCCCTTACTAACATAACCCAAGTTGCCACCTCTGTAGCATCACCTGTTAGGTTATGCATCTTCGCACGCAGGAGATTAACAGTCTCCTAAGCTACGAAATGATGTGGATCCTGAAGGTTTTTCAGTGAAAAATAGCAGACGCATCTCTAAAATTGTGTCCGTAGCAACTTGGGGTAACATAATTCAAATTGCTACCTTTATTAAATATCCTTGCTTCACCTTATGTCATATTGGAGCCTATCTTATGCCGCCGGTGAAATCAGTGTGATATAACACCGTAGGAGAATCGTAGATTTTTTTCTATGCCTTGTATTTTGGCTACAAATTTAACTTGACTTATTATTTTCTATTGACAGAAATATGCATTTTTGCTAAATTTTAGGCATCGGTTTAAGGAAAAACCAGCCTAATTGATAAAAATCTGCCCTTAGCAGGCAAAAGTGACTTTGGAGCAGACTACTTAACTTGTAGAAGATCAACCAATAAAGGAGTGACAAAATGACAAGAACCCACCTTATGGTGTTCATCACACTTTTTTCAATCATGCTGATTGGCCCCGCGAGTGCACAGGTAATTTTCTTTGCTGATTTCGAAATAAGCGGCTCTAAAGCGATCCCGGATGTCAGCGTTAATGATCCAGCAAATTGGGTGCCGGAAAACGCTGGAACCGTTTGGGTGGAGTCAGATGAGTTCCCTGATGGCAGTGGTGCCTTGCATCAAAGTGCTGAGGGATGTGGCATCTCCGGTAATACGCCTTTACCGGGTATTGATGACTTCTCTGACGGTATTATTCAGGCAGTTTTTTCATGGCAAGATGATGACGGCGTTGGTTTCCAATTCCGGCGCGTCGGGGATGACAGTGGCTATCTCGTTGCATTCGGCTATAACGAAACACCCCAAATTATCATCGGTAGCCTTGCAGATGGATGTTGTCCTTCTGCACAATGTCTCGACCAATGCAGCTGCGAAAACGGTGGAAATGAACTCGTCGGTGTCGACCACGGCTTAGGTGCCGATCTTTCCCAGGACAACAGCGTTGCGTATTTTGCACGCGTTGAAGTCACTGGAAGCCTCATCCAGGTCTGGTATATGGAACTTGACGATGCTCCGGGGCTCTTTGTAGCATCCGATGAACTCGGCGATCCAGTTGCTGAATACGACGGTGCAGATGATTTAGGACCCGGTACCGTCGGTATCTGGCACGAAAGTTGGGGCAATGGAAGAATCGGTAGTGTCCTCGTTACAGGTCCAGGTGGCACCACTGATGTCGACCCACATGCCAAACTCTCCACGACGTGGGGCGATGTTAAAAGTAGCTATTAGTCTCCAGCCTTAATATAATGTGAGTTTGATTAAACCTTTCTTCTACCCCCCTTATCCCCCCGCAAGCGGGGGGACATCGAGGCGTGAGACGGAAAAACATTCAATCCAAAGTGTTGAAATTTTATTATCAAACTCACGTTAATATAGACTAATAGTCCCAAATCAACTCGTTGCAGGGCGGGGTGACCATACCTCAGTCTCCCTGCACCGTACTACCCATTTTTGTCAGGTGAGTTCTTTGTGCCTTACCCAAAACCACTTTATTTTACACAGGGCACCTTTGGTGATGTGGGTATCTAAGCAATGCCCTATCCCATGCCCTATAGCCTTGTCACGATACTGTTGCTTCTGAATAAGCGGCAACACACCTTTTTATGAAATCGGAGGAGACATTCATGAAGACACGTTTTTTTCTCTTGAGTCTCGTTTTGAGTCTACTTGTTTCATTTCACGCCATCGGTCAAGTTGTGTTTTACGCCGATTTTGAGGCGGGCTCTAAGGACGCAATACCCGATGCTGGTGTGAACGATGTCAAAAAGTATAAACCAGAAAACGCTGGCACCATCTGGGCTGCGGATGATTTTGAAGGCGGTAAAATTGGTGGAAAAGGATCCATGAAGCAAACCGCTGAGGGATGTGGTATCTCTGGGAACACACCTCTGCCTGGACTGGACAACTTTACAGACGGTATCATCCAAGTTGTCTTTTCCTTTGGTGATGATGATAGTTTCGGTGTGCAGTTCCGTAGAAAAGGGGACGATAAAGGGTATCTCGCTGTCTACGGCTATAATGAGACACCACTTGTCCTTTTTATGAGTCTGGAAGATGGGTGTTGTTCCTCTGGACAATGCCTTGATCAGTGTGGTTGTGAAAATGGTGGTAAGGAAATCGCCAATGAACCACACGGCTTAGGTGGGGGACTAGACCAGACGAATGCCGTCGCCTATTTTGGACGCGTTGAGGTCCAAGGTAACAACGTCAAAATCTGGTATATGAAACTCGATGAAGTCAAAGATCTGTTCGCTCCTTCCGAAGATCTCGGTGACCCAATTCTTGAGTCCGACAAAGCCACTAACAAGAGTGCTGGCTCCGTCGGTGTCTGGCACGAAAGTTGGGGAATGGGACGGATCGACAGTATTCTCGTTACAAACGCCAACGGTTTTGATATCGATGTCAAGGACAAACTCACAACCATGTGGGGCGAGATTAAAGTTGCGTATTAGTATGTATTGGGATATAGTAGGGTGAGGGAGAAGGTTTTATGAATCCCTCGCCCTTTTTTAATCCTTGCTTATCCATCGCCGCTGGTGAGGTTGCCTAACCTCGCCAATAAGGAGTCTACCCATGAAAGTCACGAACGTTGAACGCGTTCTTGTAGATGTCCCGTTCACCCCGCGCCAACAACAGATTACCACTCAGAGCGTGTCTACTGTTTACAACTGGTCAATCCTTGAATTGTGCAAGGTTACCACGGATACCGGACATGTTGGTTGGGGTGAGACCGTCGTTCATTATACCTATTCCCGGGTCAGCGATGCCAGTATCGAACGTGTGCTTGGACAAAGTCCTGCCGAACTCATGAACGACGATTCGCTCGGTGCAGGCCTACAGATGGCACTCTTCGATGTCGTCGGCAAAATTTTAGAGGTGCCAGTCTATCAACTCCTCGGCATGCAGTGTCGCGAGGCGGTTCCAATTTCGTGGTGGTGTATCGATTCCTCTCCTGAAAACTGGGCAGCAGAAGCCGCAGATGCCGTAGAAAACGGTTATACCAGTTTCAAAAATAAGCCGCGCCCGTGGTGGGATATCGCCGAACAGGTAGAGGCAGTCGCGAAAGTCGTACCATCGGACTTCAAACTCGATCTCGATCCAAACGGTTCTTGGCGCGATGCAGAGACCGCCATTCCGATCCTACACAAACTCGATTCACACCCAAATGTAGCGATGTTTGAGACACCTATTCCGCAGGGCGATGTTGATGGAAACAAGCAGATTCGTCAAACCGTTGGTTGTCAGGTCGCCATGCACTTTGGGTCCCCGCCCTATACGACTTGTGTACGTGAGGACGTATGCACTGGATTTGTTATCGGTGGCGGTAAATCGCAGGTAATGCGTGAAGGACAACTCAGCGCAGCCGCGGATATGCCGTTTTGGCTCCAGATCGTCGGTAATGGTTTGACAACGACTTGGGCAGGACATCTCGGAAGTGTGCTCACACATGCGACGTGGCCCGCGATCACCTGTATCAATCTCTATAGCGACCATCTGCTCACACAACCTATACAAGTCTCGGATGGATGCCACAAGATCCCCGATGCTCCTGGGTTGGGCGTTGAAGTCGATGAAGACGCAGTCGAACGTTTCCGCGTGCCTGATGATAAGTTAGATGCTGAGGGTTATACAATTCATCCCGTCCCACGGATCATCAAAACCGCTGTTTATCCCAATGGCAGTTGCATCCATATCGCGGGGGATGGTTTGAGTTATTTCAATGCTGGCAATGGTGAGGCACAGGTAGAAGGTGCGCGCCTGGAGTTAACCTTCGACGACGGCACTGATGAATGGACAGACCTCTTCGAGAAAGCACGCGAGACCCCTGTGCATGGGCAGTGGTAAGTGTTAGGACTTACGCAGTCTGTGCTTCTGTAGCATAACCTGTTAGGTTGTGTCAGGGAACCGTCTGTGTTTTTTATCAGTTCGCCCTCTCAGAAGTCATGTTATTGTCAAAATTGCGTAAGTCCTGAGGCTTTATCGTTTCAAAAAATAAGCACGATTTTCTTTTTCTCTACTGTCAGCGTTTGCAACCCCACTTTTTGTTGATATATGGATGTGGATTTTGCTTCGAATTTTTAACTCTGCTTGCAAGCACATCCACTTAAGTCTATACATCTGCAAAAGAATATCCGCACACTCATTTCGCAATTTACTTGCCTGTACCCTACATATCTGCTACAATCAAGAAGACATCCTACGGATTTGATAGAGGCGGATTAACATTGACTTCTCTCCCCCAACAACGTGCCTTGACGTGGCGCATCCTATGCATCTTCGCTATTAGCGCACCGATTAATTGCTACTTCCTCATCCAGATGGAACTCGTGCGCTATACCTTTCCAACATGGGTGGTTCCTCTATCCAATGTCATTTTCATCCTCACCACAGTGATGCTAATGAACGGTGTCGTCCGGCTCCTAAAAGACAATTTTGCACTTGGTCAGGGCGAATTGCTGTTTTTGTATGTAACGCTGAGTTTCGCCACAAGTTTGGCTGGATGTGATGTCTTTCAAGCGATCCTATCTGTCCTCGGACATAGTTTCTGGTTTGCAACGGAAGAGAACGAGTGGCGCACCCTATTTTGGCACCATCTCCCGGAATGGCTTACTGTTTCGGATAGGGACGCGCTCCGCGGCTATTACCTTGGTGAGTCAAGCCTCTATAGACCGCTTCACTTACGGGTTTGGGTGCCAGTGGTGGGGGCATGGTTATTGCTGTTTTCGGTGATAGCATTCATCTTTCTCTGTCTCAATACGATCCTCCGTCGGCAGTGGGCACAACGTGAACGTCTCACCTTCCCAATTATTCAACTCCCGCTTGCGATGACGAATCCCGCGTCTGGTTTCTTCCGAAATAAACGGATGTGGATCGGCTTCGCGATCGCCGCCGGTATCAGTCTTTTTAACGGATTGAGTCATCTCTATCCCGTAATACCACATATTCCGGTGACGCGCCGTTTTTTCTCCTTTCAGGAGCCACCCTTGAGTCTTTACGGCACCATCATCACGGCTTTTTATCCGTTTGCTATCGGTATCATGTTCCTCATGCCGTTAGATGTCCTCTTTTCGACGACCCTCTTCTATTTTCTCTATAGAAACGAAGTTGCTTTAGCAAAAGCGGTTGGATGGAGTAGCATTCCGCGTTTTCCCTATCTTAACGAACAGACGATCGGGGCATTTGTGGGACTCTGTTTCTTTTTTGGTTGGACGGGAAAACGGCATTTCAGTGCCGTTTTGAGGCGCGCGCTGCCATCGCGCGGACGAGAGCCACCCAGCGAACAGCACGACGAGCCGATGTCGTATCGAATGGCCGTCTGGGGATTAGTGCTTGGCGTTTTATTGTTTGCGTTTCTCCTCTATAAGGCGGGCATGGCGGTCTGGCTTGCCCTCACTTTCGCTGTCCTGTTCCTCATAACGCCGTTGGTGACGACACGCATCCGTGCCGAGTCTGGTATTTTTGTCCATGCCTATCACTGGCAGGCTCCCCGATACATCTTAAACACCATTTTGGGAACGCACCGCCTCGGTGCCCGGAACTTAACTGCACTCTCTGTCTGCTTTTTCAACCGAGATTACCGTCCGCAGCAGATGCCCCATCAATTGGAGGCTTTTAAAATTGCCGAACTCGCCAATATTAACCAACGCAGGATGCTCTTGACGGTTATCATCGCCACTGTTTTCGGTGTGATTGTCGCGCTCTGGGTGCAGTTACATTTCTATTACAAATTTGGTGCAGATTCCGGCTATTTTGGACCGTGGGCCCTGGGCTATGGGAGAGAATACTTCGGAAGGTTGACAAACTGGATTACTTATCCGATCAACACAGACTGGCTCGGCGTAATATTCATAGGCATCGGCTTTTCTGTGATGATGGTGCTTACGTATCTTCGTGTCAAATTCTTTTGGCTGCCCCTGCATCCACTCGGTTATGTAATGGCGAGCAACCAGGAGATGTCCGACCTCTGGATTCCGTTGCTGATTGCTTTGACATTAAAATGGCTTATCCTCCGGCACGGTGGTATTCAAAGTTATCGGCGCGCCATCCCCTTCTTTTTAGGATTAGTCCTCGGTGATTATCTCATGGGAAGCACGTGGAGCCTCCTGAATATCCTTCTGAACACCACGATGTATCAGTTCTATCCATAGAAACGGTATATCACAGATCAAAGATAACTTGTGCGAACCAGCTGCCATCGTTCTTTTGATCGACTCGCAACTGATGATATGTGACGCTCTTAATTTCAGTATAAACCTCGTGTTTATCGAAATTTGCTGGTTCACCGTAGACAGTCGCTGATATTTCTGTTTCACTACATTCCTTGATGTCGGCGCGTTTAAAGAAGATCTCCTTTGTTTCGTGTTGGAAGATCAGTTCGTCAAGCCATGCCACAAAGAGATCTTCCACAGATTCAGCAGTGAGGCGGATCTCCATCAAGTTTGTCTCATCGACAGTGTCCACAACTGCTATCGTTTCAAAGAGTCCTTGTGCGGCGTTTTTCAAAAGATCTGGTAAGGTTTTCCCTCTAACCAACAGCCCCATATCAGCTGTATGCTCAAGGTATTCGTAAGGTCTCATTTAATTCTCCATAGTCACCATTTTTCTTCTCACTCCCAAGCATCATATCCTGAAAATCTGATGCTGTCAATCCTCTAAAACCGACAATTTGACAACTCACAACTGTTAACCAATGAACGGAATCCCTCCATTTCAAACACAAATCCGTTGACAGAAAAGGATTTTTAGAGTATAATTATAGAGATTCAGACATAACATGACTTGAAACGCCTGCCTTGCTTTCGGAATAGCACCTGCTAGGCCGTTTGCATGATGAGACTGAACTGATACGTACCAGAGACACTATTTAACGGCAAGTTTTGGAAGCCTGCGAGCTGGAACAAAAAGCGAGGGATGACAATGTCAGCAGCAAATTTGAAACAGCGGATACATAACGGAGAACTCGTCTATGGCGCTAACGTCTCTATGGCATCATCTGCCGACGCGCTCGTTGCCAAAGTAGAGGAGGGCGGCTACGATTTTGTCGCCGTGGATAGCCAACATTCTCCATACAACGAGGATCGGCTCGTCGCCTTCTGTAATATGGCGAATGAACTGGGGATTCTCGTCAACTTTCGGATTAAGCATACCCGAAACGCGTATCTCATCGGCAACTACCTTGACTTAGGTCCCACGGGTATTGAGGTGCCACAGGTCGAATTAGACGAAACCGTAGACGAGGCAGTCGCTGCTTTCTATTACCCGCAACAGGGTATTCGGAGTTGGGGCGGTGCCGCTCGAGTGAATTCCGAAGGTAGAGAGCGGCTTGAGTACGCCGACTGGTGGAATTCCAATGGTATCCTATGGATGCAAATAGAATCTATAGAAGCCGTCACACATGCGCAATATCTTGCCAAGCCGGGTGTTGACTGCTTATCTTTCGGTCCCGCTGATCTGACATTCAGCATTGAGAGTCATCCAAATCACGCGCTCCAAACCGTGGATGCATGTGTTGAATACGTCGCAAGAGCTTTGGAGGGAACGACAACAGCTGTCTGCTTTAGGAACGGTAATCCCAGCACCCGTCAAAAGTACGCCGATATGGGTGTTACCGTCTTTTTGGAATAGTGCGGGTTGACTGCTACTGAAAAATTGTTGGTTCACCTGCTGGATGAAAGGGGTGACGGTGGCCCAAATTATAATTGCGACAATTCAGAACAGTGTCAGGGTTAACAAAATCTTCTTAAACCGCGAAGACTCCTATTGTATCGAAACTAACTGGAAACTCGCTCATAATGAAATGGAGAGCGGTCCCCGAGGTCCATAGTTAAAAGAGTTGAATTACGGATTGGTAAGCACAGTAAGATCGGAAGACCGAGAGCGGTTGCTTGAAGGTATGCGACTGTTAGCAGAAATTGCGCACAAACGCGGTATACCCGTAACGTGGGCGGTCGATACTAAATCTGCTCCAATCGTCGCGAAATTGCTCACAACGTGGCACACAGAGAACGGGGACGTTCCTTTGTTAATGCTCGACATCAGACAGATATGGGAAACAAACTGGGAAAGAGAAAGAAACGCAAATCCAGGTGGCAGCACAGAAGCCATGGCATCGCATCTCGTCACAATGCGAGAACGGTTGCCAGAATATGTAATTACGGAGCGAGAAAGACTCAAGCGAGCAATGCCTTGGGCGGAACCTAATGTCGCAGGTGCCGTCTTCAAGAATGATACTTTCCTGCGGGCACTTGAACAGGTTGGGTTTCGGGGACTTTGGGGTTACCACTGGAATCAGCCAGATATGAATGATATAGACTCGAACGTTCCCGAAATTGAAGTCGACCGCGGGGGTTTTGGATGTTTCTATCCGCTTGAGACTTCCGCGTTTATTGACTCTATTGTCGCGCGAGGTGCCACTGATGCAGATCTTACGCAATCATTTGAAAAGATTGTTGGTCTACCTTACCATACTGCTGCTCATCTTGCCGAAGATACACATAATCTCCGCGCCGCACTCTTAAATGGAACAGCGCAGCAGCATTATGATTTCTATGTAGGAAGCACGGCGTGGAATCAATGGCTTGGTTATGTGGAGCATATCGACCCACTTACCGTTGCTCACCTCGGGCAAGAGGGATTAGAGCGACTGGATGCCTACTTCGTACATGTCGTTAGTATTCAAGACACAAAACCGTTGCTTCTTTCTCAAATGGTTGACGATTACATTAAACATTGCAAGAAAACCGAACCGACAGTTATTGTAGGCGCGAGTCCAGAGATCCAACAGGAAACTGCTGAGCCGAAGTCTCCGTTAAAGATGTTTTACTACGACTCGGCGTGCGAATTCACCTTTGTTGAAGGTACTATGGATCCTGTTGAAATTAAAAACTATACCGGTGAACGCGTATTACAATCCGAGGCGAATAAACCTGTCCTAACCGGCTTTTTACCGACGCGGCACCGTACGCAATTACATATCGCTATTGTGGTAGAGTCAACGAGGACGATGCCTTATGGGATAGCGGTGTGGGGCGACCATGAAGGTTTGCAATTAACCGAATCCAACGTCGATGATGTCAGGTGGGTAGGGGAACATTCGCTTTTTATACGTCTCACCTTACAATCCGGAAAGAACGAATTTAGCGTTAAGTTGACAATCTAATCTTCTCATGATGGTGCGCCACGACGACTTTTTTTATTGGTGAAGTCGTCGTTTTCGGGTTTTGAAGGAAGCATCGAGGACATACGATCTTAATAGCACCAAAAACTAAGCCCAAACAACGTGCCGGGCTGGATTACGGTGAGGATCGTCAAAATCCTAACCAGCCTGACCGAACCGCAAGGAAAATTAAAAATATGGAAAAAGTATTAGGGCTCAAATGCCGCGAATGTGGGGAGAAGTATCCGAAGGAGCCTCTTCACGTTTGCGAGTTCTGTTTCGGGCCCCTGGAAGTAGACTATAACTATGAAGAGATACAAAAATCTATTTCAAGGCGTTCAATAGAAAACGGGCCAGAGAGCATGTGGCGTTATGCGGATCTTCTGCCGGTAGATGGTGAACCAACAGATGGTGCCAACACTGGGTTCACGCCCCTCATTCAAGCGAAAAATCTCGGAGACGCGCTTGGAGTCAAGGAACTCTATATCAAAGATGACACCGTCTGCCATCCGACCTTTTCCTTCAAAGATCGGGTTGTAGCAGTCGCCTTGAGCAAAGCAAAAGAATTCGATTTTGACACCGTTTCTTGTGCCTCCACTGGCAATCTCGCCAACGCTGTAGCCGCACACGCTGCCATCGCTAAACTGAATTGCTTCATTTTCATCCCCGCAGATCTCGAGGTAGGTAAGGTGGTTGCTTCTCTCGTTTACGGTCCTACAGTCGTCGGTATCACAGGCACTTATGACGATGTCAACCGACTCTGTAGTGAAATTGGTGGGGTCTATCCGTGGGCATTTGTTAACATCAACATCCGTCCTTTCTACGCTGAAGGCTCGAAAACCCTCTGTTTTGAATTGATTGAACAACTCGGTTGGAAGGCACCTGCACACATCGTCGCCCCTGCCGCCGGTGGTTCTCTCATCACAAAGATCGGCAAAGCTTTAAAGGAATTCCACATTTTGGGATTAATAGATAAACCGAACACTAAAATACATGTCGCCCAAGCCGAGGGTTGCGGCCCCATCGTCAATACATACAAAGAGAATGGCGATTTTGTAAAACCTGTTAGACCCAACACAATCGCGAAATCGCTTGCTATCGGTAATCCTGCAGACGGTATCTATGCTGTTGATACCGTCCGAAACTCTGGTGGTGTCGGCGAGCATGCCACTGATATTGAGATCGTGGATGCCATCAAACTCCTCGCTTCCACAGAAGGTATCTTCACTGAAACTGCAGGCGGTGTAACGCTCGCCGCCGCGAAAAAGTTGATAGAGAGCGGACACATTCGTCCCGATGAACCTACGGTTCTCGCGATCACAGGTAACGGACTCAAAACCGTTGAAGCCCTTGAGAATAAAACCGATACATCACATATCATTGCCCCGCAACTCAACGCGTTTCGGAAATTGATGACGGAAGTTGGATAGATCACAAATGGCGGTGATCCCTCAAGACGTTCGCTATCTCACTTTCAGGAATCAATCGTGAACCTGTAGTTGCTATTGTTATTTCTGCTCAGAACACCTCTTTGCTGACGGCTAATAACGGATAGCCGGTATCCATAACACTCTATACTTTCTATACGGAGGACTGAAAGCATGAAGCAACAAGAAATCTACGAAATTGAGCAAGGAATGCGTCCGCCAGAAAGTGTCAAGATGACGTTGGAGGAATTTCTTGATCATGATGTAGCGGGATATGAATATGTTAAGGGAGAATTATTACCAATGGCCCCACCGTCGAGAGAGCATGGTGAAATTAGCGTCAATGTCATTCGATACCTCGACGCGCATGTGTATCAGAATAAACTGGGACGCTTGTACACCGCGGAAACCACATTTCAGGTTGGGGAACGTGTAATGAAACCCGATGTTGCATTTGTTTCGACTGCACAGTTGACAGGCGATAAAACAAAGGGGTTTCCTATACCACCCGATCTGGCTGTTGAAGTTGTTTCTCCCTCGGATGTCCAATCTCGTATTGCTGAGAAGGCACTTGGATATTTGAGCGCGGGAACCCGTCTCGTCTGGGTACTTGAACCTGTTTCCCAAACTGTGACGGTATATCGTTCTGAAACGGATATTGAGACACTCACGCGTGATGAGACACTCACTGGTGAGGACATCATACCGGGTTTTACCTGCTCAGTCGAGGACCTGTTTGAGTAGTTCGCTCTATCTATCATCTTGAAAACTTAGCCAAGACGGCAGCCCATACCTGAAGATGATATGTAGTGCTTCGCCTCAAATAAGAAAAGCGTGCAGTTCGAAATTGCGTTACGTATCCGCAAGGTAAAGTTAAAAGATGGAAACGCTGCAGGGGATACTTGAACGTATCGTCTATGAAAGTCCTGACACCGGCTATACAGTTGGAAGACTCTCCGCGCGCGACCATGCCGAATTGATCACTGTCGTCGGCAATCTGGCGGCCATCAACCCAGGTGAGAGCCTTCTCCTACAAGGTGAGTGGGTAGATAATGCCAAATATGGCAGACAGTTTCAAATAGAGAAGTATGCAACCATTCTTCCCGCGAACGTACTCGGATTAAGAAAATATCTCGGTTCAGGTCTCATCAAAGGCATCGGACCGAAGATGGCGGGACTTATCGTCCGTAAGTTCGGCATGGATACGATGGACATCATTGAAAATGATCCCGAAAAATTAGCACGTGTCCCCGGTATCGGGCGGAAGCGGGTACAAATCATCAAAGAAGCGTGGGAAGCACAACGCGAGATAAAAAACGTCATGCTCTTCCTACAATCACACGATGTCAGCACAGCGCATGCCGTAAAAATTTACAAAACCTATGGAAACGACGCAATCCCGATTGTCACAGAAGATCCGTATCGTCTCGCCGATGATATTTACGGTATTGGGTTTGTAACGGCAGACACGATCGCACAAAAACTTGGCATTGATAAGGATGCCCCGCAACGGGTACAAGCGGGAATCAAATATGTTCTCAGCCAAAAGGCAGATGATGGACACGTCTTCCAATACCGTGCCAAACTTATTGAGGCGTGCCAAACCATGCTTGAGCAGAAGCAGGAAGCGATTGAGCACGGTATCTCTGCCCTTGTCGAAAAAGAGGAAATTATTAATCCCAGTTTTGTGGACTTCTTGGATGCCGATAAACAGATTGGCATAGACGAGATGCAAGGTGACTACGGGATTAGCAGTCAGCAATCAGAAACTAACAGCGAAGAAGAGGTTCCCAATACAGATCAGCCTCTCCTTTCAACCGACAACGGACAACAGACAACTGATGACCACTCCGCTATCTATCTCGCACCCTTTTACTATGCCGAACTGGGAGTCGCAAACCAGTTTTTAAGGCTCTTGGCTTCCAATCAAGCGGAAAATATCACGCCATCGTTCCGGAATAGGACACCATCTCTCACTCAATTGGAGAGCGAGATGGGTATCCGTTTCGCTCCGCAACAGCGCGAAGCGATCTATACTGCGATGTCTACACGCGCAATGATCCTTACTGGCGGACCCGGCACAGGCAAAACGACAACTGTTGTCGGCATGCTCCGTCTGTTTGGGGCAGAAGGCAGACGAATCACTCTCACAGCACCCACCGGACGAGCGGCAAAACGCCTCAGTGAGACAACCGGTAATCAAGCCAAAACCATTCATCGGCTCCTTGAATTTTCCCCGCGAAACAATGCATTTAAACGTAATCGTCAGAACCCTTTGGACACAGATGTCGTCATTGTTGATGAAATGTCTATGGTCGACCTCGTCCTGATGAACCGTTTGATGCAGGCAATCCGTCCGACAACGACTGTCATTCTCATCGGGGACATCGATCAGCTTCCATCCGTTGGTGCAGGCAATGTCCTCAAGGAACTTATTAATTCTCAAAAAATACCCCTCATTCAACTCACCCAGATATTCCGCCAAGCGCGGGAGAGTATGATCGTTACAAATGCCCATCGCATTAATAAGGGCGATTTTCCAGAACTCACCGGCGATACAGACCGAAACTTTTTCTTTATAGAGGAGGAAGATCCCGAAGCAATTACCGAATTAATATGTTCCATCATTGCCGATCGGTTACCGCGACACTACGATTACCATCCAATAGACGATATCCAACTCCTTTGCCCCATGCGGCGCGGGACACTCGGCACTGAAAACCTCAACAGATGCCTCCAAGAGATATTGAATCCGGAATATGCAACCCCAATATCCCATCCCTTAGAAAAATCGAGATTCGGCGTTCCGACTTACAAATCGATGTCGGAACCCACCGGTCGGTCTCAAACCGCAGGTGGGTTCCGCATCGGTGATAAGGTGATGCAGATCCGTAACAACTACGACTATGACGTATTTAACGGCGATATCGGAAGAGTCATCGCCATTGAACACACTGACAAAAAGGTGTACATCCAGTTCTCTGATAAACAGGTGCCTTACGATACCGCGGATCTTGGGGAGCTTGTTTTGGCTTACGCGACAACTGTCCATAAAGCCCAGGGGAGTGAGTATCCCGTGGTTGTTATCCCCTTACACACGCAGCACTATCTCATGTTACAGCGGAATCTGCTTTACACCGGCATCACCCGTGCGAAAGAATGTGTCGTCATAGTCGGAACTAAACGGGCACTCGGAATCTGTATCCGTAACAATCAAGTCATGCAACGCAACAGTTACCTCGCTAAGCGTCTTCAAAGGCGATTAACTGAGGGGGTTGAAAATAGATAGATTCGAGAAATCCCATATAAGCCTTTAAGTTCGTAGTAGGGCGATTCATCGCCCGTTATGAATCATGAAAGTTCCAATCGCACCGGCTGAAAAAAGACAAGTTTCCTATTTCAACGTGGGTTTGATAAATATTTGTCTATTTTTTCTGTAAAGAGAACCCCTTTGGTATAATGAAGTTACCATCATTCTGCACTTTTTTCCAAAAATATTTGACATTTTTACCTGTGTAGGTATAATACCTGCAAACAAGAGTGGCTGGGGAAAAGCGGGTCCCCGTGCCTGGATGCAGCACTTATGAAAAATCGAGCGTTGAACTGCACACTTCAATATCTTAACCTTTCAGGCGGGCCCTGTCTGAGTGGGTGTGCTGCTCCGCGAACTTCGCTTAGAACCTTGTATTTACAGGCTCCGCCCCCCCCCCATTTGTCTACATCAGTTAAGTATTTTAATTAATCTTATTTCACAAAGCAGTCTCGGTTTATTGCCGTTGCTGCTTTTTTCGCGCCTGCGCGTGCGTTTGCACGTTGCGGGCTATTTTTGTTGTTGTCTTGGGGTATCCCCCGGTGTCCTGTCCGTAAGTAAGTTGACACTTATAGTATACTAAAGTTTGGACAATATTATGATTTTCAAGCTGCATTGTCGAAAGGCAGCGTGGTATCTGGTTGAAAAAGGGGTGTAATATTCTGCGAGTTTGTATTTTCAGTGGAACTCGTAGAAAATAGTTTCTCACTGATTTGTGCCTGTAAATAAGC
>RKRR01000113.1 GCA_007571305.1 Candidatus Poribacteria bacterium
AATTTTAACGTTGTCAAGAAAAAAATGATACATGATACTCGCAAAATCAATTATATAGTATATCACACATTAGAAAAAAAAGCAATTTTTTGCTGGCTATTGACTTTCTCTCTTCCATAGGAGGGAATTCTGATTCCCGACATCTGACCGCTGATGACCGGTTCCTAATCCTCAAACAATCCCATTTGTTCGCTCGTTTCTCCGCTCACATACGTCTCAAGACGTTCTGGATGGGTTAGTACATCGATCACTTTGTCAACCTCGGTTGGTGTGAAAGGAAACGCTCCAGTCCCTATCAATTCTTGGGTTCCCTCACGTTGTGCGTGCGCTGTGTCCCAACGGCATGCAAGTATCCATCTGTCCTGACGCTGTGCGTATCGTGCCGTGTGCATCGCCCCACCGGTCTTTCGTGCCTCAATCACAATCGTTGCTACGGAAAGTCCACTGATGATACGATTTCTCTGCACGAGATTGCCCGGTGAAGGGGCTGTCCGGAATGGATGCTCTGAAAACAGACATCCATGCTCATAAATCGTCACAGCGAGTGGATTATTCTGTCCCGGATAGATAGAAGACAGATCCGTTCCGACAACGCCAATCGTTTTTCCCATACCCGCAAGCGCACCGGAGTGGGCGTACGTATCAATACCGGTTGCCAACCCACTGACGACCGTAAATCCAGCGAGTGCAAGTTGCGTCGCCAGCGAAAGCGTCAACTCAATTCCCTCTATGCTCGGATCCCGGCTCCCCACAATAGAGACACATCTATCACCGATTTCGGTTAACGTGCCGACCCTACAGAGAATCCCCGGGGCATCAGGCAAATCTTTAAGTTGTGTCGGATAATCTGGGTCTTCAAGGCACATCACCCTGATGTCCTGACCTTCGAGAGCACTGAGTCTCTCACGGAAAGTCGGAAAATTACCCGATACTGTGAGTATGCGAGATGCAAGCACTGGATTGAAGGAGGGTAACCGGGCGATTTCAGGGAGTTCTGCTTCAAAAATTGCCTGCACGCTACCGAAACGTGCTATCAGCCGTCTAATTCTCACACTGCCAAGTCCTTCAACGGAGGCGAGTGCCAACCAGTATTCGAGAGGTGTGTTCTTTTTTTCCGAATCTGTCATACCAATTTATATGGGGAATGTTCCTTTATACCTTAAGATATGAGGAAGTATAGCAGAGTATCCGAGCGGATGTCAAATCTGTGTTCACGATCCTCTGTTACGAGAATCCTGTGAGACAGGTATTGGTGGAGAGGACAAGGGATTATCCGGACTGGTGATGTAAATTCGAGATGGAAATAAATAAAATAGTGTGGGCAGATCAACCCACAAATCCTAATACGTATCGCGAGCACAGTTCGATCCATACTTTAAGGTATCCCAAAAAACGAATTGACACCTCTCCTTAGTTAAAGGTATACTTTATATCAGACAATAGAACGAGGAGAGAAAAATGGAAAATACCCCCATACGCCTGCTCTCAACAGACGAACTCAGCCGGCATTATGGTGGCGTTATTGCATTGTCAGAAGTGACAATAGCCGTACACCCCGGACAAATCTTCAGTTTGATTGGCCCCAACGGTGCGGGGAAGACAACACTCTTCAACTGCGTTACCGGTTTGGATAAACCGACGTTCGGTGTTGTCAATTTCTTGGGGCAATCTATTACTGGCCTCCGTCCGGACGAAGTTACAAAACTCGGTATTAGTAGGACGTTTCAGAATATACGACTCTTCGCGGAACTCACGGTCCTTGATAACGTCAAAATCGGGAGACATCCCCGCACCAACAGCACGTTTGTCGGTGCAGTCCTCCGAACGAATCGACAAAAAAGTGAGGAAAAGGCGATCGCTATACGCGCACATGATATGCTCGAATTTGTTGGGTTAGGTGACATTAGTAATCAGACAGCAGGAAACCTCTCCTACGGCGACCAACGACGTGTCGAAATCGCAAGAGCCTTGGCGACTGAACCGAGACTCCTTCTCCTCGACGAACCCGCCGCCGGGATGAACCCCCAAGAGACGCAAGAACTTATTGATCTCATCTACGCGATACGAGAACAAGGTGTCACCGTCCTTCTCATTGAACACGATGTAAAACTGGTGATGCAAATCTCCGACTGGGTTACGGTGTTAGACCACGGTGAAAAAATCAGCGAAGGGATACCCGCGGACGTGCAAAACGACGAGCGCGTCATTGAGGCATACTTAGGAACAGCGGAAGAATAGCAATGAGCCATCGATTCTCCATCAGTGATCAAGCCTCATCTGTATAGAATAGAAAAAATTAAACAGGATAAAGTCCCAGTGGGGGTTGGCTTGGATGTTTCTTCAATATGTATGTGGAATCGCGGTCGGTCCCATAAAAGAACCCCGTAGGGGGTGCCATTCGTGTGAATTTGAATGAATAGGTACAGGATGGAATCGCGAGTCCAACTCGCTCCTACAAAAAGAGACGATAATGCTTGAACTTCGAGACATTCATACTTATTACGGAAATATACGTGCCGTTCGAGGCATTTCCGTCACTGTCAACGAAAATGAGATGGTCTGCCTGATCGGTGCCAATGGTGCTGGGAAATCGACGACACTTATGACGGTATCCGGTATACACACTCCCGCCGAAGGCAGTCTACACTTTGATGGCAACGACATCACAACGACATCGGCAGAAGAACGTGTCACGCTCGGGATCTCGCAGGTCCCAGAGGGACGACTCATCTTCCCGGATATGAGCGTTCTCGAAAACCTCGAACTCGGTGCCTATTCAAGAACCGACAAAAGCGGCAGTAGGGACGATTTAGACAGGATATTTCGGTTTTTTCCTCGCCTGCAGGATCGACAGAAACAACGTGGTGGCAGCCTCAGCGGTGGTGAACAACAGATGCTCGCGATCGGACGCGCCTTGATGTCCAAACCGAAACTTCTCTTGTTAGATGAACCCTCCTTAGGACTCGCACCTCTTATCGTTAAACAGATTTTCGAGATCATCCGACAAATTAACTCTGATGGCACAACCATCCTCCTCGTCGAGCAGAACGCACAAATCGCACTGCAAGTGACCGATAGAGGCTACGTCATGGAGACCGGTGAGATTACAATTGAAGGCACATCAGCCGACCTGTTAGCCGATGAACGTGTGCGACAGGCTTATCTCGGAGAATAAATACTAATGTATCCAACAATTGTGGATTTCGGTCCAGTCGGTATCCATTCTTATGGATTGATGTTAGCCACTGCATTTATTACAGTCGTCTTTGTTATACAATCCGAATTGAAGCGACGCGGTTTCGTTCCAGAACTCGCCTCGACGATCGTCATGGCTGCAGCGATCGGCGGTATTGTCGGCGCGAAAATCTATTCTGCGCTACTCGACGGGCGAATCACTTTCCAGGAAATCTTCTCAACGAGTGGGTTAGTCTGGTATGGCGGTTTCATCGGTGGGTGTCTCGCCGTTATTATTGTAGTCCTTCGTTCCCCGAACCCATTCCTACCTACAATTGACATCATCGGTCCAACAGTTATCCTCGGATACGGCATCGGTCGAATCGGGTGCCTCCTGGCCGGCGATGGTGACTATGGTCCTCCATCGAATCTACCGTGGGCGATGGCGTTCCCCAACGGCACCGTCCCAACCGATGTCCCCGTCCATCCGACCCCTATATACGAGACGCTCCTATCATTTACATTTTTCGGTATCCTCTGGTCTCAACGCCGTAAGTCTGAGGCGACCCCCGGTGCTCTGTTCGGCGCGAGTCTTGTAGCGTTAGGGGTAGAGCGGTTTATTGCCGAGTTTTGGCGGATTACGCCTCGCGTGCTCGGTTGGATGTCAGCGGCGCAGCTTTTCAGCATCGCGGCATTCATTATAGGTATTGCGCTGATCCTCTGGATGCGCTCCCGTCCCCGCGTAGCGGAAGGCGAAGGGAGTGGTAACCTCGCCAGCGAAACCTGTGAAAATGAGGGGCGAAAGCCGCATCAACGAAGTAGACGTGGGAAACGCCGCCGTTGATTGGCAATCACCGGTCATCAATCCATTATCAGTAACCTAAGTTGCCACCTTGTCTCAGAACCTGTTCGGTTATGCAGCTTCGCTCCGGAAATCACACGGAATACACCCCATGTGTCGCAAAATGAAGGTTTCTCGCTGAAAAAGGGTATTCATGGATATGAAATCATAGAGGTAGCAAGTTGGGTTAAATATATAAAGGAAGGGCGCACAACTTGGACACGAAACGCATCTGCCTCTGGTCAGGCCCCCGCAACGTCTCAACCGCACTTATGTATGCCTTCGCGCAACGCAGCGATACGCTCGTCATCGACGAACCCCTCTACGCGCATTATCTCTATAGAAAATACGGTTCACAGGCACTCGGTAGTACACATCCCGCCACAGCAGAGGTGATGGCATCCATGTCAAAGGACGGCGCACAAGTCATCGAACAGGTAATTCTCGGGCCCTGCGAGACACCAGTCCTGTTCATGAAACAGATGGCACACCATCTCATCAACATCGACCGAAGTTTCCTCCAACACACCTGTAACGTCCTGCTCATCCGAGACCCGCGAGAGATGCTCCCATCTCTCGCAAAAGTCATCGGAACACCGACACTTGCCGACACGGGATTCGCGACACAGTACGATCTCTTAACCGACCTGCGCGCTGTGGGACAATGTCCCCCGATTCTTGATGCCCGACTGTTATTAGAAAACCCATTCAGTGTTTTATCGCAGTTATGTCAGCAAATTGGGTTGCAATTTGAATGTGCTATGCTATCTTGGAAGGCAGGCGGAAATCCTGCGGATGGAGTATGGGCACCGTATTGGTATCAGAACGTACACGAGAGCACAGGGTTCGCGCCGTATCGTCCGAAATCGGAACCTTTTCCCGCAGAATTGGAGTCGTTATTAGCAGTATGCTTGGAGTATTATGAAACGCTGCGTGCAAATGCGATTGGTTGTTAGCCATCAACAACTTATAGGTTGGGTTGACGAAAAGCCAATATTTACCGACTATTGACTGCTGATCTCTATTCCTCCGCCATCTTCTCAAGAATCTGCTCAAGGAGCCTGTCGCTATCGGCTTCGCGCTCACGATACTGCTGGACTAACTCCGCCAACGTTGACGGCTTCTCACCATTCATCGGGGTTTCACCATTCGTCGGGATCCCCAGCAACAGCATATTCAACGCCTGATCAAACGTCTGCGCCTCCACCGCCGCAAGTTCATTCGACCCCGCTTTCAAGACCACCATCTCCAACTTCGGGCGCCGCGGCTTGTCATCATCTCCGTCTTCACCCTCCGGCTTTTTCGCTTGCAGATAAATCGCCTCAAGATAGAACAGTGCGTTCTCAATCGGGATGACCAACAGATTGCCCCGAATTACATCGTTTGCCGCTTGCCAACCGCGTTGTTGATCGCCGGTCTTCTTATTGATGTCGTCCTCGACCTGTGTCGGTCCAGCGACCCCTGCGTTTTCAGGTAGTACATAAACGAGACGTTCACCATAATGTGGTTGATCGCAACGTGCCACCATCCACGCCTTCAACTGCTTCTCCCGAACCCGTGGAGCGAATGGGATTACATTCACGAATTCGACTTTTTTTTCACCCGGCAATTTCAGCATAGCGTAGTAGGGCATCATCTCCTGATCCGCTTCTGAGGAGTAATATGCCTCTTTCGGTATCGACCACGGGTTCGTATTATCATAAAATCCGCTCGCTTGTCGGTAGTAATCGCCGTAGAGTTTCGCTTGAATCCGGGTCAAGTAGTCGGGATACCGCAAGTGCGCCGCTAGTCCATCCGGCATCTCCGATAGTGATTTAAAGAGGTTTGGGAACGCTTTCTGGTAGGTCTGTATCACGGATTCATCTTTCTTGATAGCGTAGAAATCGGCCGCACCGGTGTAAGCATTGACAACAGCTACACCGGCATTTCGGATGTAGTTGAACGTATCGAAATCCGGTTCTTCATATAGTTCACTGTCTGTGAGTCGGGTCTTATCGTCTACATACATCTGCGCGTTCGGATAATACCGACTCGTCACATAGAAGTCGATGATCCAGTACAACTGTTCGTTGTTAATCACAATATACGGGTCAGGATCGTAATTCAGGAAGGGTGCTATATATGAAACACGATCTTTGACGAGCCGGTCATTTCGGCGGGTGCCAATCCTTCGCCGGAACATAATTCGGCTCTCCGGTGTCAACTTCTCCGAAATAAGGATCGGAAAGAAATCGAATCGGAGTGCGAAACAGAGACGGCGGAACCAGCCCCCTAAAGGCACGCCTCCATCACCTTCGTATGTGTGCTGCATCCATTCAGGTATTTCTGGGATTTCCGAAACTTTGTCAACACCTTCAGGATACGCACTGAGTCCTGCACTATTTGCCTCGCGGTCGGTATTCACAATCATGTAATTGCGGATCATCTCACCATAGTATATCTGCGGATATGCTACCTTCAGTTCTTCATATTCGCTCTCTATCGGTGTATCTTTGACCCAGAGTTTAGGTAAACCTTCGCCGACAAACTCATTTACAGGCGCGACGCACACACCATAACCGTGCGTAAATGAGCGCAGGTCGGTTTTCAGCCGGTCCCATCCCGTAATCTCGGCACCGGGATCAATCTCACGGGCGGCTATCAGGACCTGCCGATATTCCCCATCCACTGTGTATCTATCGACATCGGTATAGGGATGGAAGTTGTAGTGCGGTTTAATCTGCGTCTCTCGGAGTGCTTCGTACAGCACGCGTCGATCCCAAATCTGGATATTCTTTCTGACTTCAGCGTTCTCCGTTATCATTTCCAATGTCGCAGTTCCAGGCTCGCTGTCGACTCTTACAATCTCATCGAGATCAAAGGCGCGGCGTGTTTCTTCTATATGCCTCTGCAAGTACCGTCCCTCCTTAAGAAACGGTTCCACACGCATACGCGCCACGTGGAGCCCCAACGGATATACGTGGATCAGTAGCATGTAACTCAATCCCCATGCAGCCATGGTTACGTACCACAACAGCCGTTTCCGCCAGAAAATGTTGAGCACGATCACAATTGCGATACCTATCAACACACCACAGTAAATCTGCGTAGCACTTGCAAGGTGAAAGTCCACATAAAACAAACCGTGGAGCGTTTGCAGTCCGTTCGTTAGCGGTTTCGTATAGACCTTGTTCCAGAGGTGCACATAACTTCGCCATCCTCCGACGATCAGCAGTAGCAGCCATAAAACCGAGCCGTGGAAAATAATGTGTCGCTTCACGCGTGCCATTGTGTGCGCGTCTCGACGATAATAGAAGTTATACAGCAATCCGACAACAACACACGTCACCCATAGCGTTATCTCTATCCAGAGGCTCACCCATCGGTGGAGAGGGAAGCTAAAAAGATAGAAATTCTGGTCCATCCCGAAATGGAGGGATTCCTCCACCGCTACCATATCCGGTTTATTCAGGTACCGGAGCACTATATCGTCCAATAGGAGCATCGGTACCGCAAGCAAGAGTGCCGCAATCAACGTGATACAAACGACCATCCGATGAAAAGAGAAGGTTTGTGTATGTGTCCACCGTCGAAACTCACGAGATTCCGGACACAATATATGCGCTATTGCTGCGTTGGCATTCATAAACCCAGCGGCAACGATGAAGCAAACACCGAAGATACCCCACCGGACCTTCTGAAGTCCCCAGAATACATCGGCGTATCCGATATTTTCGAACCAGAGGTGTTCTGTATAGAGATGTGCCAAAGGGAAGAAGCAACTGAGCGTGATCAGCGAGCTCAGCGTCCAGAGCAGATACGCCTGCAATTTGCTATGGACACCACGCCTCCAGTAACCGCTCCGTCGATACCGAAAAATACCCCATATTAGGGTAACACCGATCAGGAGTGTACTTAAAAGTAACTGTGCGATGGCAAGATCTGCTGTCATCGTGAATGCCTCCTATAAGACATTATAGCATAGTTGTGTGGTAACCCGCAAACTAACGGTTTGCGGTACAGGCTTTCTGTAGGAAGGAACTCCGATTCCCGATCATATACTGACTTTATAGAATCACAGGTAAATCGGTGCTTTGCTGAAGTTCAGCGAGGGTTTGGTCTCTAACAGTTGATATACGATCAAGGTTTCCGAAAACATATTGACGCGGAAGTTTTCAAAACTTCTCTGGAGCGTGTGTCCCACCTGCATCTATATTTTCAGTTCCCGGATCACCCATTCAACGAGCGTCCTCTTTCTCAGCAACACCGATAACTCCAGGGGGTCCATGTTCTTGCGAACTTTGTAGACCCAGTGGCCCCCTTGCTTGTAGCGTTTTTCCCGAAGGTCTCCAGAGATATAGCCGCTATCTCCATAGAGGGTCCCGTGAAGCGAGCCTTCCGCGTTCATCCCCCAAAGAAGAGTGCGGTCATCAGTCTTCAACGAACCATTAAAACAGGAAACCTCTGCGGTTTTCCCGTTTTTCCTTGCACGCCGAACCGTTTTGTGCTATCTTATTCTCTAAGGAGATAGCGGTATGCATCAACCCACAGACACCCATCACACAACGAAAGATTTATCGCCTAAAACGTTAGCGCAGTCCCATCTTCGAAATTGGAAAGCGGATAGAATGTTGCTGCAGCGCGCTTGGCACACCGTGCATCGAATTGCGTCAATCCTTTATGAAGATTTTGATGCAACACAGGTTGCCGTTTTTGGTTCGCTTGCTGAGCCAGATACGTTCTCAAAATGGTCAGACATCGATATCGCTGTCTGGGGAATTCCGAATGATAAGTACTTTCGCGTATCATCAATAGCGTCGGACATCAGTGGATTGTTTAAGGTTGACTTAGTCGATTTTGAAAGTTGTAAAGGGCTATTTCGTGAGAGAATTCAAAGCCAACTGATTCCTATTGAAAAAGGGGAAATCTACAAAGTGGACAGAAGCGAACTCATCCAGCGTATCTCTGATGAACGCAGTAAAATAGAGGAAACGCTAAAAAAAATAGAGGAGAGGTTAGAAAAAATTAAAAAAGCCCCTATTGAATATAGAGAAGAGATAGAAACGACAATTGCCAAAAATCTTGTTGACTGTTATAGAGGAATGGAAACCATTTTTAGACGAATTGCCCTTGATGTTGATCTACAGATACCTGACGGAAGCAGATGGCATAAAGAGTTACTAATGCAGATGACAGAACCTCAAGCGGAACGGCAACCTGTGATCTCCCAAGAAACTTTTGAGACCTTAGAAGAACTTTTAGAGTTTCGCCACGTTTTCAATAATATCTACGGAGAGGAATTGGTCTACGAACAAACCGAAAGAAATGCAAAACAGATCAGCGAATTGTTTAACAGTCTCTCAGCAGAACTGGATGCTTTCGTTGCTTATTTGGAGAAACCAGAAAATGATTGAACAGACTCTTCTCCAACAAATTACAGACTTCTGCCGTCTGCTCCGACAGATGGGTGTCAATGTGACGACCACTAACCAGCTGAGTTGGTGCGAGAGCGTTCAGTTGATAGACATCGGTGAACGGGACGCGTTTTATCATACGGCGCGCACGAACCTCATCGCTGGAGAAACTGAGCGAGAGACGTTTGATGCTGCCTTTCATCTATTCTGGCGATATCCGCGTCCTGAATTCCAATCTGTGGATATGGAAGAAGAAGCACCTGAACCAACTAGCCTCCAAGATCTCTCCGATGCAGGTGATGAGCAAGACATCGTGGATCAGTGGCTGGACACCGAAACAGAGGATAATGAAGAAGGACAGGAAGACGATCCGATCGCCTATAGTGCTGAAGATCTTCTGAGTCGGAAAGATTTCAGCGAATTCACAAAGGAAGATATGGAGAAGGCGCGGGAGATCGTCGCAAAATTAGCGGCAGTGTTGGCAACAAAACTTAGCCGACGAAAAGTTGTCGGAAAAAAGGGGAAAACTATCGATTTCCGACGAAGTTGGCGGCAAAGTCTCGTACACGGTGGAGAACCGCTTGAATTAATTCGGAAACAGCAGAAAATCAAGAAAACTAAGATTCTACTTCTTTGTGATGTAAGCGGCTCAATGGATTGTTACGCGAAGTTTCTCATCCAATTCATCTACGGTATGCAGCAGGAGTTGAGAGAAGTAGAGGTCGCAGTCTTTAGCACACACCTGACAAATATCACAGGACTCCTCCGGCGGAAGGGATTGGCAGAAGGTTTGAATGAGGTCGCGAATGTCGTACCGGATTGGTCAGGTGGAACGAAGATTGGCGAGAGTCTGTTGGAGTTCTATCGGCAGTTCGCGCCCTCTTTCTCGGCATATCGTTCAGTCGTTATCCTCATTAGCGATGGTTGGGATCGGGGCGATGTAGACGTGTTGCGCCATTCTATGGAGATGCTCCACCGACATGCCTACCGGTTAATATGGCTTAATCCGTTGCTCGGCAGTGACGGTTATCAACCCATTTGCCGAGGTATCCGCACGGCTTTGCCGTATGTGGACTATTTCCTTCCAGCACATAATTTGGAGAGTTTAGCACAATTGACAAGGACATTAATTCCGCTCTGGGCACGATGAAAGGTGTCCATAAATGAGTAAAAATAGGATAAGGAACCTTAACTATGCAAGTGCAGGCGGCGGTGATGCTCCAACCTGGGCAGATAGAAACCCGCGAATTTGAGAAACCTACACCCGCAGATGACGCGCTCCTCTTACAAGTAGACAAAGTCGGCATTTGTGGAAGTGACAAACACATGTATCTTGGGCATACTGCCCTAAAATTTCCCGTTATTCCAGGACATGAAGTTGTTGGCACAGTTGCTGAGATCGGTAAAAATGCGAATCAGGTTATGAATGTGATAGGAGGCCCCATCAAAGCCGGAGATCACGTGACTGTAGTGCCCGGTTCAAAGAACTGTGGCAGATGCTATTATTGTCTGCATGTCCCGGGTCGCCCGACCTTATGTTCTGGACGCACTATCTATGGGTTTAGCAACAGCGAAACACCCCCCTATCTGAACGGCGAATTCGCCGAGTATACCTATATTCACGGCAACTCCTGGGTGTATAAAATGCCGGAAAGTGTTCCGGAGGAAATTCGCGTGTTGACAGAGCCTGTTGCGGTTGCGACACGTGCCGTTGAACGCGCGTGTGCCCCCGGTCTGCCACAAGTTGGAGATGGATTCAGCATCGGGAATCGGGTTGCGGTTCTCGGATGTGGACCGATTGGTCTCCTTGTCGTTGCTGTGTTAAGAGATAGTGGTGCTGGCACTATCATCGCCACTGACCTCGTTGACAGTCGATTAGAGATGGCGAAGCAGATGGGAGCGGATGTGGTCATCAACGTCGGGGATACAACGCCTGAAGAACGGGTTGAGCAGATTCAGGACCTTACAAACGGTGTCGGCGTGGACATCGCCATTGAATGTGCCGGATTGCCAGCGGTTTTCTCCGAAGCATTGGACGTAGTCAGGCGTGGCGGAAAGGTCATTGAAGTTGGACATTACACCGATTCTGGAGATATTCGGGTCCGACCCCACCAGATTTGCAACAAAGACTTAGATGTTTGCGGTGTATGGGCATACCCGCAGATTCAGTTTCAAACAGCATTGGATTATCTCCAGATAACGCGGGCCCCGCTGCATGAATTGATAACGCACCACTTGCCGTTGCACCAATTGGAAAAAGGCATTGATATGCTTGGGCAAGAAGGAGTCTACAAAGTTGTGATTGAACCGCAATTGTAATAATTGGCATTTGTAGGAGCGAACTGTGCTCCCAATACACTCATTATTACTACAAGTGATGTGAGAACCATCACAATTCCCCTTTCAAAAGAACGCATATCCCAAAATGAAATGGAGGGGTTTTATAGTAAAATTCTAAAATAAATTCACACTTGTAGCATAGGAGACCGTTAGTCTCCTGTGCTATCAGATAAATTCATAGTTAACACGACCCTATGAATGTCCAAATAATTACGGAATCTACTATAATCAAAACTTATCCGCAAGGAATAATTAAAAAATGAAAAACTACAGAAACGTGCTCATCTTGATATGTTGTTGTCTGTCGTTGAACTTTTTGATTGGTATTAAAGATGGATCTACCGCGGATAGTGAAACTCCTTCGCCCGATGAATTGCCAGTAGAGGGACCACCTCTCTTCAAAACCATAGAAGGCGCGAAAACCTACATTGTGCAACACCAGAACACAGATGGTGGCTGGCCCCTAATCCCCGGCGGAGATAGCAATGTGGAGAGTACTGCATTCGCGATTTGGGCATTAATTGATGCCGGATGGGGCACAGGATCCCAGGTGATCCGCATAGGGGTCCAGTACCTTAGAAATATGCAGTGGGATAACGGGAGTTGGAACAACAACACAGCACATACGAATTTCGCACTCATTGCCTTAGCGACAGCAGAGACCGATCCGGAAATCCGTTTTAAAGGGCTCCGCTGGCTAAAAAAAGCACAGAATCGTAGTGGCGGATGGGGGAAAAAAGAACGGAGTCCCGATAACGTGCTTTACACCGCCGCTGTATTAACTGGATTCAGGAAACTCGGTTTCAAACAAAACTTTGAACCAATCTCTAAAGGGGCAGATTGGCTGGCAGAAGGCATTAATTTCGATGGTGGCTGGGCCTTAGAACGTGGAGGAAGGTCTGATGTTTTCATAACGTCCTGGGTGGTTCAAGCCTTGGAGACTGTCTACGATATTGATGTCCAAATTGCATGGCTAAAGCAGTTCCAGAATAACGATGGTGGATTCGGGAGGTATAAAGGGAGTCCAAGCGATCCAGAAATCACATCGATTGCAATTATGGCACTCGCTGCTGGAAACGATCCACTCAACACCCGCCGGGTTGCTATTAACTACTTAACGAATGTGCGGCAGGAAGATGGCAGTTTCGTCAGCAACACACCAATTGAACTGTCAAAACCGACTGCCAACTTACAGTCCACCTGTTTTGCACTCATCGCTATCCATGCCAAGACGGCAGACGAACTTAACCTACAGTGACAGATACATCATAAAGGCAGTCAGGCAGGTCATCTATCTCCCCTCATCAGCGATGGTAGACCCGGGCATGATGTAATGTTCGCCTTTGGTTAACTGTGCGACTTGACGTTGGAAGTTGTCGCCGATAGAACTGCTTCGCATAGAGGTGACTCCCCCGATGACATAAACCCGGGCAAACGCTCCTCGACACACTGAAATCGCTCTGCCGGCGGTATACCCTTTTTCTGATCGTTTGCTTGTTGATTCATCTGTGACGATGATGAGGACAAGTTCGCGTTCCGGTTCAGTTCGCAGCCTTGGCACGCCCTCAATGATGGCATCCAGCAGGTGCTCATCGCCAATTTTTGGGAGGCGAAATAGTGATTTTATCTGCTCTGGTTCCAATGGGGGTTTGGTTACAACAATCGTGCTTTCACCGCCGCCGACTGCCGCCCAAAACCGGATAATCCCAAACTGATAATCCAGTCCTGCCGCCTTGAACACAGAGACCATAAGATCCAAACCTTCGCATGCGGCATCTGTCTTAGGCTCCATACTTAGACTGTAATCAAAAACGAATACAATATCCACCTTGCCGGGGTTACGCTCGACCAAATTCTCAGCAATGCGTTTGAACAAACCATCAATCCTGAGTAATGCCTTGTCGGCAATTGTTGCACCGCTCCGAATGCGCTGTCCATCCATTTGTCGCTGGTTTGAATCGATCGGGTACCACACACCGTTCGTTTCATCAGTAAGTTCCGCTTGCACCTTTTCACTAATACCGATAAAGTTAAGTTGTACGGCATTTTTTCGACAGAGGTCGATAATCTGCTGGTTAATTTTACTTTTCGCCTTTGCTTCTGTCCATGAAGTGCGCATTCGAGAGTTGGTTATCACGACGAACTGCGTTATCACCTCTTCTCGGAATTCCAAATCGTTTAAACCTTTTATTAGCGCGTCGAGTCCATATCCAGATTCAGTGTTGTTTCCTGATTCGACTCGCATGTCCCGAAAAGCATTTTCAATGCTGAGATAGTCGAATGTCCATTGATGGAAATTGACGCGAGGTTCTCCGTAGACTGAATGGAAACTCACCAACGCAAATCTGTAGTCCATCGTTTTCGCCTCTATAACAGTGAGCATGTCAACGAACTTTTTTTCAAGAGCGGCGAGATGTCCTAACATCTGTCTGCTACCGTCAACGACAAATACTACATCTATTTTTGGGTTCTGGGTGTGCTGCGTTGCGCGTTTTGCGATGTCTTTAAGACTTGCACCTACATCCGCCTTGAGGGTTTTTTCCTTCTTCGCCCCCGGATCTACCATGATCCTGTGTTTCCGTCGAGGCGGACGAACCTGTGCTGACGCTTGCAATGTGCATACCAGCAGGCCCACGACAAGCAAACAGCATATCCAGTGCTTTTGGTCCCGTCTGCAAACGAAAACGTGCTTAGCAAAAATCATACGATCTCCGATTAGAATTCAACCAGAAACTGAGGCACAATTGTAGCATTTCGTACGGACTTTTCTATGTTGTTCATTTGGTAGACAATTCGTGCCAATGCGCCTTCTGTAAAATGCCACGTCAATGCTCCACCGAGCGTTGTCCAAGTTTGGGCATTCTCGGTTGGGTTGAAATTGAATGTTCCATACCTCTCTGTGTCCGGATTCCATACATCATATTTTAACCGAATATCTACAGTTTCTGTCAAGGGAATTTCGGCGTGTAAATAATAACCCTCCACGGTTCTCGTGCGATCGCCTGGTGTTTGAGCATATTTCGACAGATGCGTGTCTATGCCGCGGACCCATTCAGCAGCGAGATGAAATCGCCAAATTTTGAAACTCGTTGCGAGTCCAACTCGGCGTTTGTAGAATAGGGTGGAGGGATCCACATCGCCGTTATTTGGATTGAAAGGATAACTGTTGCCATCGAAATAGGAACCCCCGATCCAGATCCGCTTGTCTAAGAGCGGCAGCGTTCCGTTGACATGTAGAAATATAGGGGGACTGTTGTTTCGGATAGGTTTCAAAACGCCACCACCACTGCCGTGTGGCCCAATTTGGATGCCAGACCCTACAGTGCCATCAATAACGGTGCGGAGTGAATCTGGCCCATCTGCAAGTGATAAAACGTAAGCAACGGGTCCAACGTACCCATTCAACTGTAATCCGCGATCAGAAATGAAACCGATATTTTTTCGGACCAAATTATACAACGGATTCGCGGCGGCATCTGACTTTGTATCAATGCCGAAAGCGTGTCGAAAACGTCCAATTTTTAGGGACGCGCCCTTCGGTAACACGGGAAGCCCTGTGAGTATCGCGTAGACAAATCCATGGTCATCGGCGACCTGTGAGCCAAGGGGGGAGGTCATCAGGAGTTGCTCTCCTAAGACACTCACATGTTCCCCTACACTTGTTGTCACAACTAACTCTGCGACGTGAACGAGTGTTGTACCGGTACCCCAATTGTTTCTATCAGGCAGTAAATCCGTTCCGCGAGTGATTCGACGAATATCCAATGCACCGCCAAAGACAAGATCGCCGAAGGTGTCGTCAAGAAATCCAGAAGTGCCGGTCTTTTGTGTTTCACCTGTCTCGTCGAAACTAAAGATATCTTCACCATCTTCTATGAGCGCATCATCTGTTTCGGAGTTTTCTTGTAATGGCTCGACATTTTCAGGTGTACTCGCTGGGTCACCAGGATAGGAGCGGGCGATGATTTCAGCGATATTGCTAAATCCATCTTTATCGGAATCGTCCTCGGCGATTCGGATGAACGTTGATGGATTCATGCCATTATGTAAAAATGCTCTGCCGTAAGGGTTAGGCGCATCGCCGCCTTTTTTTGACGCATGGCAGACATTACATCCACTCGCCCATCTATATTCACCACGGAACATCTTGTAAAAGGCGGGTAGTGCAAACGCGGAATGCTCAACGATCAATGCACAGAAGAGTATCATGAAGCAGAAAAGTAAGGTTTTACGCATGGTAGATTCCTTCTAAAAGTGAACATAGGACGGAACCGCCGCACAAGTCGCCCGCCGTTAATACGTATCCAGGTCAATCTCTTCCTCGCTAAATCGGACGTGTGCCTGATTGACTAAAGTAACAATAGCCTCCCACTGCTCGCGGGTTTCGTCAGAGCTCCCTTCTTTCTCAAGCGATTCAGCGAATTTAAGAAGGTTTTCGCTAAATGTGTCTTGCAAGTCGACATACTCTTCGGTCTGGTCTGCGTTCTTTGGGGGTTCAAAGTTTGAAATGCTCTTTCCATATTGAGCGAGTCGTCTTGCCGCTTTAGTGGCGTTCTCCTTGCTCTCCTTTTCATCAAAGTAATCAACAACAACAAAATAGTCATCTATCATCAAAGCCATGAGGGTTTTTAAGTCTTCGGCTTCAGGTAGTTCTTCCTCTGGAACATCAGGCACTGGTGCTTTTTCAGCATCAGGTTTTGGTTTCCGTTTCAGGAAGAGCGCATAACTCATGACCAACGTTTTTTTCGGAATCAGAGCAACAGCGTTTGAAGCAGCTTCATGCCCATCAGCAGCCTCAACATCTTCCCCAACTTTGAAAGTGTTGTCTACGCCCATCCCAATGAATTGCTTGAGAAATTCATCTCTGGTAATTGCGTCTGATTCTTTGTGCTCATAGACCGCCACTTTTACCACTTTTCCCTTCATGTCAAGTCCGACTGCCCCTTCGATAACACCCAGCGGTCCTTGGGCATCAGCGAAAAACACCAAGCCCATAGGCTTCTTTTTCTCGCTGATCGGAATATAGAAGATCGGTTTCTGGTCTTCCGTCCGAAGTTTAGCCCCAAGTTCCTTCTCAATGGAGGCTATTTTGTCTAGGGTTAGCACAGCATTACGTTGCACGAATTTATTCGCTTCCGGGAAGATAGCCTCTAATTTTTGACCGGGCCACTCCGTTTCATGGGCGTTACCGAGTAATGGCAGGCTTGCTAGAAAAAAAACGAGTGCCAATAGGATGCCTGTACGAGGCTGGCGATAGGTCTGGGAAAACATCTGTAATCTCCTTGTTACGAGCATGTCTGCTGTCCGGAAAAGTATATCGCGACAGCAGATTCATTTACTTTTCAACTTTGACCATGAAACTAGGCCATAGAATTTGATCAGCATGCTTCAACTGTCCAAAGATTTGATAAATTCCAGCTTCCGGAAACGTTGTCATGAGCATCACAGTGGGACCAAATTTTTCCGGTGTGATTCCGTGATGCTGATGATGCCCAGTTATTGAGGACTTTTCCGTTTTGTGTCCGGCGTGTGGATCTTTCATCATCTTGCTGGTATCCTCAGTCCCCGGGACTGTTCCATGTGTATGTACAATACCATCTAAGCGCGAACTGACAATAGCAAAATGCATCGGTGCGTCCAGAAATGGGACAAGATCGGTAAGCGGTTCTCCATCGCGCGAAAAATGGTAACTCATGTGTACCCTCTCGCCCGCTTTGATCCGTTCTGGTGCCTCTATTTTTGCCTGATATGTGGACGCATCCTTTTTATCGGTTAGAGAGACGGCTTTCGTATACCGATCACCGCCTTCGTCAGTATAACCGAAAATGATTTTTTCACGGCGGAAATCCTCTACCACGTTAGTTAATTTCTCCTCGCCCGTCACATCTACATATAAGTATTTCGCGAATTCGGCATCCGCTGTCATCACATCAACCGCAAGAATGTATCTTCCCGCCGCAGGAAATGTGAAATGAACTGTATACCGTCCCTCCAATTCCGCCATGATGTCGCGAGATTCAAAATCTTCAGGGTGAATATGCCCAATAATCTGTAAATTCTCGCTGACGACGATCACATGCAGAACACGGGCATGATGCACCAGAAGGTCGCTAACAGGTTCACCCTCTGCATCGGTGAGATAGAAGATAAGTTCTGTAGATATTCCTGCTTGAACAACTTGCGGCGCAGTATGAAGCGTAACATTGAGAGATGCGGCGTTATGCATTTTATGCATTTTATGCGCGTCGTGCTTGCTATGTTCTTGTGTATAACCTACCTGAAGAAAAAATAGCATACCAACCACTATCGCCATTGTGCAATACAGATAGGCAGCAGGCTTCGTCATAGGAGAATAGATCGAAAGAAACGTGAAATTTTGGGATTGCATTGTTGTTCCTCCCTTAAATCAAAATGAATAGGTCGTGGTCAAAGAAACCAAATTGCCAAATTCAATTGCGTCGCTTCCATCGTAGAGCGTTTCCTGAGTCAGTGGAAACATGACGTTGGCAGATACAGCAATATCGTTGAGCGTTACCAAATACATGCCGAGTGCCGCCATGCTATAACGCATCCCTGTGTTGATATCACGTTCACCAGCCCAAGAGGCAGCGGATTGATAGAATCCGAGGTAGTTTGCGTTAAATGATAGCCAATTGGAAAGACGGTACGTAACACCAGCCGTATAGGTTAACTCTGTTGAACCTTGATAGGTTTTGTTGTTTTTGTAAAATGGAAACATTCCACGTGCAGAAGCAGTAATACTCATACCTCGATAGATAGGCAGATTGTACTGCAAATTTGCCATCGGATTAAAGGTCCCGGTGCCAAATTGGATATGGAGGTGTTCAATGCCTGCATCTCCGAGTTTCCACGGGTTTTCTTCGGTTTCACCAGTTGGAATTGTTGAACCCAAACGAACAAACAATAGATCGTCGTTTTTAAAGAATCCACGAACTTTATAGCCCAAGAACAGATCGAAGTCCGTAAGTCCTGCATAAGTTTCATTTCGGTGATGAATATCCCTGCTTCGCAAAATGGCTTCCTTATCTTCAGAACTCACTGGATCAATCCACTCAATGCTTGCCTCCTGGTTTTTGACTGCATACGGAATGTTAGCCTGCAACGTCCACCGATCACTCATCAAGTATTGTAATCCAACATCAATTCGATACGTACTCAACGCTACATGGTGTCTATGCAAAGGAGCATCCACAACTTCTCCTGTTGGCGAGAGTCCTCTTGCTTCAAGATGTCCACCTTGTGCATCAGGGGACATTAACATATTGACATTTACTCGAAACTGATCTATCTCTTGTGAAGCCAAACTGACTTCATTCATCAAACCGCTGGGCGGTAAGACCGGATTACTTCAAGCGGGACAACTTTCTTGTGCAAATCCGAAAGAGATAAAAACCCAATTAAACAACATCGTATATAAAAGTAGGTGCCTTTTCATAATCAATTTATACCATCCGAAAAGTATTGTAGTGCAGCGAGGCGTGAAACCCCGCGCTACAGATCTATTAAGAATTTTCCCTGCAAACCTTTATGAAAAGAAAGCGCGGAAAAACACTATGAAAAAAGTAATGGGATCAAAGAATAGGGAAGTGCTTGAAAAATTCCTGGTGGAACGCATCTAACACTGGGGTGACGGAGGACCTCTATGGGATAGCGCGTGGTCGGGGAAAAATGTAGAGGTTAGGGGTACAGGAGAATTATTGAACGATTCCCACGGAGCAACAGGTAAAGTTACTGTGAGAGGAAGAATCGAAATGAAAGACTGCGTAATCGATTCACGTAATCCGTGCGTATTGTATCTATCGTCCGGAAAAACAAGTTCTAAACCTTTTGAGCAGCACGGATCATCGCTCTCTGATGGCGTTTCGGTATTACTCGCCGCGCCTGTGTGGGCACTTTGGCAGCAGATCGATCGGGTATCAGCTTCCCGACCCAAGACTTTTTGCAGCACCGTGTGGCAGGACTTTTGCTCTAAAGCCGCACAAAGCAATGGGCATACCGAATAAACGTACAATAGTCCTACAAGTAGAATGAGAACTTGCCGATGCCTTCGTAACACTGTTCGATAAACTCCGATGTTTTCGTCAGAAAGTGGGAACCAAAAAACACTTTAGGATATTATACACCACAATCTCAAAAAGTTGCAAAAAAAAAGCTTCTTCACACGATACACCAAAAATCATAAACGTGTCCGTAAAATAGACAATAAAAATTGAATTAAGTTGCACTTCAGACGCGAATGAGATATACTATTGGGCAAATTCCACTCTTGCACCGAAAGCATCCTGAAGTGTCGTTCTCCGTCTTCTAAGTAAAATAACAGAAGAGAGTGGAATTGTTGTCCTTATAATTACAAGGGAGGAATACCGTGGCGTATATTAGAATCCCAAAGGGATGGGAAATCCCTGAAAATCAGGTGACACCTGAGTCAGACTATATCAATCGCCGAAAATTCATCAAAGATTTGGGAATAGCGAGTGCGGGCGCGTTACTCTTTTCGAGTTCAAACGCGTGCGCGCAGAATAAAGGGGTCACCAAGCAGTTAGAACCTTTCCGTGCGCAAACACTTGCTGTCGAAAATAATGCTAACTTCACTGTAAAAAGACAGATGACTGATGAAATCATTGCTGCTACCTACAACAATTACTATGAGTTCACCAATAGGAAAAGTACTGTTTGGAAAAAGGTGGATAAGTTCAAAACGCGCCCATGGGAAGTTGAAATATCGGGATTAGTGGAAAAGTCGATGACTGTGGATGTGGACGATCTAATCAAACAGATGCCGCTTGAAGAGCGCGTCTACCGATTTCGGTGTGTCGAAGCGTGGGCGATGGTAGTGCCTTGGATCGGTTTTCCAATGAAAGCGTTACTTGAAAAAGCTCAACCTAAGGCTGAAGCCAAATATGTTCGAATGCTCACATTTTTGGACCCTGACATGGCACCGGAACAAAATAACGTCCGCCTGCCCTGGCCCTATTTTGAGGGATTAACGCTCGCTGAGGCAATGAACGATTTGACCTTACTCACTGTAGGTATCTATGGACATATCTTGCCACCACAGCACGGGGCACCTATTCGGCTCATCGTCCCTTGGAAATACGGATTTAAAAGTATCAAATCCATCGTCAGTATTGAGGTGACCGATCAGAAGCCGCGGACTTTTTGGAATACGCTCGCGCCGAGGGAATATGATTTTAGCGCAAACGTTAACCCTAACGTGCCGCACCCTCGCTGGTCCCAAGCCAATGAACGGATGATTGGAACGAATGAAAGGCATCCAACGGTAGTCTACAACGGTTATGGCAGTTATGTTGCACACCTCTATTAAAGTGACCTAAGTTGCTACTTGTAGTATAACCTGTTAGGTTGTGCCTCTTCGGACACAGGAGACCAATACTCTACGCTACGAATGCTTCGGTATAGATATTGCGTTTGACCCAATACTTGCGGATTTCAGCCGGATGGCACCTTTGGTGCAACATGTATGGTGATGCCAGGATATGAAAAGTCTTATTTTTCTCCTATTACTATTGCCTATACTTTCCGCATCGGCAGCTTGGGAATCAATAGAAAGCCCACACTTTCGAGTCTACTATAAAGAAGGTACAGTGGATCCAGTGTCAATCCTCCAGATTGCGGAAGATTTTTACGCTGAAATGCCTCAGTTAACACGTCTCATTCCGGCGGGAATAATTGACATCTGGGTCTGCGATACACAAAAGGAGTTTCAGGCTTCCGTTCATGCGCCGATTCACGATTGGGCAGTGGGATGCGCCTTTCCGTTAAGTCGGCGTATCGTTATCCTAAACCCGAAGCATATTGCCCTTGCGAAGTTGCAGTTAGTGCAAGTGCTACGTCATGAGATCGCACATGTCCTCTTTGGGCAATGTACACGCAAAGCCGTTAGAGAAATCCCACTATGGTTCGTAGAGGGTATTGCTATCTATTTTGCTGATGAATGGGTGCCAAGCCGCCACGAAACATTGCTGAAGCACATTTTTTCAAGATCTATTCTACCACTTCAAGAGCTGGAACGGAGTTTTCCACGTACGCAAGCCGGAGCGGACTTGGCGTACGCTGAAAGCCAAGACACGGTGCGTTGGCTGGTCGAAGTCAAAGGTCAGGATGTGTTGCTTTCACTGATTGCCGAACTTCATGCTGGCAGTAATTTCAGTTCTGCTTTTGAAACCGTAGTTGGATGGGATCTTGCCACCCATGATATTCTTTGGCGCGAATCGCTGACGGAACGTTATCAATGGGCATCCCTCTTTTCTAATTCCTATGTTTTGTGGGGAGGCTTCGGCGGACTTGCCCTCATTGGTTACCTCGTCTGCTGGAATCGTAGGCGACGGCACTTGAATAGACTCGCACAGCAAGAAGACACTACGGACCCATTCTTCAAAACCTAAAACCGATTTTTAATGTGCTAAGTTTTTCTCTACCTTCCAACTGAATCATTGGTACAACTTGCTCTTATGAACGTTTCTTTAATCGGCATTGCCTTCTGCTTGATCTGTCTCGCCTCCACGGCGACCGCCCAACCCAAACTACTCGCGCAGTACTCTAATCAACTGACGCGCGATGGGCACATCGTTGTTCTACCCGATCATGGCACCATCTATATCGTTTCCGATCTGCATGCCCATTGGGACGACTTTAACCAATGGTTACAGCTCACAAAACTGGTTGAACGAATCCAAGCGGGCGAAGATGTCTACGGATTGATACTTGGTGATGCAGTGGATTATAAGCCCGATGAACCAAGACACCCGCCTTACGGGGATACACGCATCGTTGATCGGGTTATGGAACTCCAAAGACAGCTGGGCAATAAGGGTAAAAGGATCATCTATCTCCGAGGAAATCACGAATTCGCTGCTGCGGATGCCTATGCAATGCTCAAAAGGCAAGGGATGACGGCACAGAATCGGACGCAATTTATTCGTGCTTTATATGAAAGTCCTCTCGGTGCCTATTATAAGCAGTTCAATTTTATTGAAAGAATGACAGACGCACACTATGAATTTCTGATGAACCTCCCAACGGTGGTTGTTGGAAAAAAAGGCTTTGTGGGTATCCATGCAGGTCCCGCGCGTTTTGTTACAAGTCTCACTGATCTGGTCAATCCGAACCCTAAAACCCTTGAGGAACTCCTTTGGCATCGTCCAGAGATCGCCTATAGTGGTGGATACACCTTAACGCATATTAAAAATTTCCTTGAAGCCATCCACGGGAATATCCTTATCGTTGGACATACCCCAATTCACTATTTTCCAAGACAGAATGTCAGAGATGGTATCGCCACGTTCGGTGAAAGCCAACTCATTTTTTCGACAGGCTATAGCGGTCGACCCGGAATTCCTGCATATATTGAAATTGACTTGGCGGAGACATACCCGTCTGTAAATGTGCTGAAGTTAGGCAGAAATATCCACCACCTTTATAGCGAAACCCGAAAGCCAAAATCCGACTAAAGGGATACACTCGTCACAAAGACACTTCACCATGCGACCCCTCATTTACGTTATGACCCCGGTGTTGATTCTTACTATCATCTTCGCTTCCCGTTTTGTAACATGGGATGCGATAAAGGGGAAAAAACCACAGGCACAAGCAGAGGTCCGAGAAGGGACGGTATTGTTGAGGACATGGGAGATTACACGCGCAATAGCGGCATTTACACGTGCTATTGAGACTGAACCCAAATATGCTGAAGCGTACGTGAAACGTGGACTCGCCTATTACCGTGCGGAACAGTACAAATTAGCTCTCGCGGATTACACCCGAACCTTAGACCTGAATCGGTATCACGCAGATGCATACGCGAGTCGTGGCGATGCTTACCGAGCGTTAGGGAACGGACAACAGGCTATTGCGGACTATTCAGCTTCATTAAAAAAAAGATGGAACGCCCGCGTCATGCGAAGGCGAGCACACACGCATCTTGAGCAGGGCAACGTCCAGAATGCACTCTCCGACTATAGTACTGTAATTAAGCGGCAACCGAGTGCGGAGGCTTACTATGCACGTGGGAGTGCCTATCTATCGCTTTCCAACGAAAGGGACGAAAATCGTTTAAAACTCGCTTTGGCAGATCTAAATCAGGCTGTCGATTTGGAGCAGCACTTTGCTGGTGCCTATATCAGCCGAGCCCAAGTCTACGCCCTGTCGGGGAAACAGGCATTGGCAACTGCCGATTATAGGAAGGTTGTAGAACTCTTGACCGAAATAATTCGTACATGGCAAGGTGAACCGAACGCGCTCACACAGGTCTACCTATGGCGTGCCTTTGCTTATCAAAAATTAGGCGAGATTGGTAAGGCAGAAACAGATATCCATGAAACGTGCAAACGCGTCTTCAGTTTTTTCTTGAAAAAAATCAGAAATTGTGATATACTATAAGCGTGAGGTAAGGGTGAAATTTTGGCATTTCGCTTGATTTTTCCCTTTTTTCTGCGCGGATTCGCGATCAGAAAATTGCTTCTATTGTACGACTCACACATTAAAAACTTGGTTTCATTTTTGCATTAACTTTCAATAGGAGGCTATCAGAATAATATGACAGGAGAGGCATTGGGTTTAGTTGAAACGAGAGGGTTAGTTGGGAGCATTGAAGCTGCTGATGCTATGGTGAAAGCGGCAAATGTTCATCTTATTGGTTATCAGCAAATTGGTGCTGGCTACGTGACTGTTATGGTTCGCGGTGACGTTGGTGCTGTGAAAGCGGCAACGGATGTCGGGGCCGAGGCTGCGGCGCGTGTCGGCGAAGTCGTTTCAGTTCATGTGATTCCACGTCCGCACACTGAAGTCGAAACTATGTTGCCAAAATCTTAAACTTAAATTAGGTAGCCACGGATGCATTGAACGTTCTTTGTTCCATGGCGTTCAGTATATCCTAACCAAGAAGGCAGAACATAGATGCCAGATCGTGCCCTTGTTGAGTTGATTACCCAACGTGTTGTTAATAGGCTGACGACAGATCAGGCATGTAGCGGCTGTGCTTTGCGGACTTGTGATGCAGGAAACCGCGCGTGCGATGCCGTCGCACAGCAGCAGCAGATTCCGGTGGGAGTTTCAGCACGGCATGCTCATGTAACACAGGAGCACCTCGAAATTCTATACGGGGCCGGACACCAACTTACTGTCTATGCTCCACTCTATCAACCGGAAGCATTCGCCGCGAATGAGACGTTAACCATCGTTGGGAAACGGATGCGCGCCATTGAAGCGGTTCGTATCCTTGGTCCCGTGCGAGATTACTCCCAAGTCGAAGTTGCCCAAACGGAAGCAATCCGGCTTGGATTAAATCCACCTATTCGAGACTCAGGGGATCTTGTCGGTGCGGCCCCCATTACCCTCGTTGGTCCCGCCGGAAGCATTTATTTGGAGGAGGGGGCAATCTGTGCGACGCGACATATTCACATGACCCCCGGAGATGCTAACGCACTCGGTATTCGCGAGGACGAGCTCTTAAAAGTACACTTCCGTGGAGAACGTGCTTTAACCTTTGAAAACGTCCGTCCTAAAATTTCTGAAGATTATGTACTGCAGATGCACTTAGACACCGACGATGCCAATGCAGCAGGTTTAAAAGGTGGTGAACCTGTTGAAATCATACGTGATACCGGTTGAGACTGACAGGTTTCCTAATATCTTGAGGCAGTATGAATCAGGAGCTGATTGACCAGATTAAAAGAATTGTGGAAAGGGTACTGCAAGAACAAACGCAGACTTCCACGCAAATCACACACGAAAAACGACTCCTCGCTATTGTTGGTGCAACACAACTTGAGTTGGAGGAACCAATCCAGCAGCTCCATACTTGCAGACAAAATGGATGGAAAATTACAATAATTTTGTCCGATCTTGCAACTAAAGTTACAAACCTCGAACCGATTCATACCGCATTTGGTGAAGAGAATGTTTTGCAGGAGAATGCTCTAAGAAATATAACAACTTTTTTGGAAACTTATCAGCAAATTGTCCTCCCTGTCTTCTCGTATCCGATGGCTGCGAAACTCGCGTTAAGGTTAGTGGACACCCCGTGTACCTATCTGGTGTTTGAAGCACTCTCTAAGGGGAAAAAAGTTATCGCAGCCTCTGATGCACTTCATCAAGGTGAAGTTTCCGTAAAAACGGGTCCTAGTTTTAGTCAACTTGAAAACGATTATGTAAACGTTTTGTCTGAATTCGGCGTTCAATTGGTACCAATGACCCAAATCGCCGAGTCGGTCATAGAGAAAGTGAAGGGTTCGCGTGCTCTTGTGGAGGAAACTTTAATTAGCGCAACGACTATTTCAAACTTGGATGTGGATGTGCGAGAATTAGTTTATGCAAACCCAGCAATTATCACGCCACTCGCCCGTGAGCAGGCGAAAAAAAGAGGTATTGAACTGATACCCAAAAACTGAGAATTGGTAAAACCATTTCGTTTTCCCAATATGGGCCCACTGGTTCTTAAAGAGTGAGTCGTGATTAGGGTGTCTGAACTATTGAACTGCGCTGATTAATCCTTGATAATTCTTGAAGAAAATTGTATCATTTCTATGACAATTTGATTAAGAGAGTTACCTTTGATACTAGCGCGTTACCGCGCTCGGTAGGTAGAGGCCGATTGGCAATACCAAACGAAGGACACGAACATAGGAGGAGGATTCTCATGAAAACCCGTATTTCTATTTTAAGTGTAGTATGCCTCATCAGTTGTTTTGCAATTACCGGGTTGTCAACCCCTGCTGCTGCGGATTATGATTACTACGCGGACCGATTGAGTCGAGAGCACCGTGTTGCGAACGATATCGATGAATGGATAGAACGTGGGAATGCGACAATAACCGCCAGTCCGCGTTTTGAAGATGGTGTTCGACTCACCGCTTGGGCAAATGCTGCCGAGGACGCAAATAACTACGAATTCGCGATTGCCAGCGCGGTATATCTCTTTGAAATTTCAACAGGAGCACAGTACATTGAAATTTTGGTGAGGTATCGAGGGGAGCCCCATCACCTGGAGATTGAAGACTACGAGGAACCGATCGCGGGACGTGTTTGGATTCGTAATACCCAGCGCGAGACGACTCGTCGAGGCTACCACGACGAGAACGCTAAAGAGACACGCTACGGTGATACCTTTGTCCTGCGAGCGAAAAATCGCTCTGAGCTCATTAAGATTCCCGCAGTAGGTCATGTCAAAAACGGATGGCTGGAACTCCATATAGTCGCAGAAGGTGGCGAACAACTTGACATAGAGCATCTCGAGGTATCTACCTATCGGAGACAACCGAAGGTTAAAGTGATTCAGCGGTATACACCGACTTATCGTTGGCGTCCGTGGCACCACTACACCTATCTCTATTTTTACGATGGCCCGATCTATTACGCGACAGACCACGACTACTATCTCCGGTGGAGTTATCCGATTTACGATCACCACTATCTCTCAATCCGCTCGCATTATGGTGGATACCTTGGACGTTACCGTAGGTATTACTCAGGTGCCTACTATCGCGGCTATTCTCCGTACTATGGTTATTACCACAATCGCTATCGTGGCACACCGAAGGTTCATCAGCGGCGAACGCGTTTGAATCGGTGGAGCAGTCAGCATGAAACAGCGCGTCGACAATATAGCCGTAGTCGATTGGCTGCAAACAGTCGCCAAGTAGAACGTACAACGGTTCGGAGAAACATCCGTACTACGCTTGAAAACCACCGAAACCAGACACCAGCGACAACGGAACGGATTGCACGCCAGGCAGTTATCTTGGAGAAACAGCGCTCACTTGCTTCCGCATCAGCAATCCAACGAAGTAGTGTAAGACGGAGTACGTACGCTGGAAATACGCTTAGCAAACAGAGGCGTGACTTGGGTTCAACAGCACGGAACCCAAGCAATTATAGAAACTCTATAGAGACACGACGGACTACGCCACTTTATAGACGCTCAACCTCTTCTGCGAACCGGTCATACTCGTCTGGTACAAGTAATGACTCGCGCTCAAAGTATAGGAGCTCGACATCAAGTTCGAGTTCGACGCGCTCGCGTTCAAGCGTAAGGCGTTCAACTGAGAGGTCTCGCATCAGTCGTTCGAGTTCGACATCAAGTTCGAGTTCGACGCGCTCGCGCTCAAGCGTAAGTCGTTCCTCTTCTTCTACAAAGTCTCGGTCGCGCCCGACGACATCAAGTTCGAGCACATCGCGTAGTAGCTCAAGCAGCAGCGATGACGATGATAAGCGGAGTAGAACAACGGAGCGGACGAAACGGAGACGTTAGGACCTCATATTAGGAGTAGCATAGGTTTTGCACGCCTCTTGAGTATGTGAAACCTTTATATTCAGATGCGATTTCTGCTAATTTTCTCACTATTGTTGTTTAGCCTCCATGCCAGTTTCGCGCAGGAGGCTAAAAACGATGCAGATACCGAGCAGCAGGCACCTGAAGTAGCCGAAGAGGATAAACTCGTTTCGCCGATTGGGGCTATGGTGCGCTCCGCTGTTTTCCCAGGATGGGGGCAATTTTATAGCCGTGGTTATATCCGTGGCAGTCTTACTATTCTGGGAATAGGTGGTTCTGTTGTCGGTGCCTTGTTGGCACAGCAATCTTTTGCGGATCGTTACGATGCCTATGCGACGTACGCAAGTTTATATCCTAATGATGATAAAGGTGTGTCAGAACAGTACGAATATGCGAATCAACGCTATAAACTCAGGACGTTTTTTATCTACACTGGTATAGGTATCTGGGTGTATAGCCTTATCGATTCCTATGTTGGTGCAAACTTCTACAATGCCACTGCATTAATTCAGTCTATTGAACAGGATACAAAGGATATTGAAAAATTAGGGATTGAGGTTGGAGCAACGCCAGCACGTCTTTATTTGCGTATTGTTAAAACCTTTTAAAAAAATAAGGAGGGTACTTATTATGTTCAAGGCTTTTGCCAAAGTCACCGGCGTACTCATCTTACTCATAAGTTTTATGGGGTGTGGGGACGCTGATCAGGTAGGTCAGGTTCCGCCTGAAGAACTCCTTCAAATCAATAAAATATTAGATCAGTGGCGGCAAGGTTATGAGACGGAAGATGTTAACTCTTATATTGGTACGTTCTGGGAAGACGGTTTTCTTTATGTTTCTGATATGGGAACAGACGGGGATAAAACGGACGATCTGGAATTTGATGACATTCGAGAAGAACGAGACGCTGCCACTAGAGTCTTTGAGAAGTTTCAAGATATCGAGATAGAACTCTCTGTCCCACCAGAGATTTCTATGAATGAAGATAGCACACAAGCGGAAGTCCGGAATCACTATAGAATCCAACTCTTTATATCCGATGGCCATTCGCTTGAGGGTGGATTTAGTGGTGTGTACGCTGAAGGTGACAACCTCTTTATCTTTGAAAAAAGAAACGAGGAATGGCGTATCGTTGAATGGCATGATGAAGCCTTTAACGAAGAAGAAATTCGTATTGCCAACAATCTATAGGTTAAAGAAAAGGAGGGGCAATTTCCAGTCCAAGAATTGGACCGGAATACCGCACGTTCATGCCGCAACAGGAGGCACATCTCCGTGATTATCTTCAACTTATCCAAAAGCATGATTTTACGCTCTGCCTTAGCGTTCTGTTGGTATTAGGAACCGCCTTGGTTATTTCACTCCGCTTACCTAAAACGTATGCCGCCTCCACTTTAATGTTACTCGTCCAACCTAATACAACGTCTGCCTTCTCTTCGCCGAACCTGTTTCAAAGCGTACTCTCTGGTGGGGCTGACCGACGGGAAATGGAGACAATTAGTGCTCGATTTTCCACAGAGTCAATGCTAAAAACGGCAATCGAAAATCTTGAAGAGAGTGGCAACGCTGAGGCGGCTTCTTTCCTCCCACCGGTAGGCAAACTCAAACGAATGCTGAAGGCTCAGCTGAACCCAGATTCTGACTATATTAATCTTTCGCTTGCTTTGACCGAGGCAGAGGGAGGGGAACGCAATGCAGCTCTTCTTGTTAACCAACTCGTCGAGGTCATGAAAACACTGAGGCACGGAGATGAAGAAACAAAACTTAAAAGGCGGATGGAGTTCCTCGAAGATAAACGACGAGAAATCCAAACCGAAATAGAGAAAGATTTAGACGCACTTCTCTTCTTTGCTCGCCAAAATGGTAGTCCTGAAACTTGGGGCCCGACTCTTACCAATCTGTTTGAACGTTATACCAGTATCCAGGAAAGGCTCGAAACGACCCAGCAGCAGCTCTATGCGACGCGCGTCCACATTGCCTATCTACAAGAACAATTAAAACGCCTACCAGAGCAGACGAAAATATCAGAAACTACATCCTACGATCCGGTTTGGCTTTTTCAACAGGAAAAACTTTTCAACCTCGAATCGCAGCGTACTGCGGATGTGGAAAAGGTAGGCAAAACCGCCTCAGACTTAAAGGCTCTCGACGCACAAATTGCTGAAGCCCGCGAAAAAAACGCTCAAATCTCCCCGACAACGTCTACCGTTACTTCTGGCACCTCTGCCCATTATACCCATATAAAGAATCAGTTATTGACGTTTGTTCCGAACCTCACACGCTATGAAAACGCTACAGAACGTTTTAAGCAGGAACTTAACACATTGGAAGCTGAATTGACGCAAACACTGAAACAAATCCCAGAAAACCAGATAATTCTCACGCAAATGGTCGCCAAACTTCAGAAAACGAATGAACTTGCTGAAGAGATTGCGAAACGGTCCCTTGAGGCTGAAATATTATATGCTGAATCCAAGTTAAATACCGCTCGCAACCAGATAGGTGGTATTGAAATCATTGACCGGGCGGTACCAAGAAAAATCCCCGTTAGCCCTCAACTGCGACTTGTCCTGGTCATCGCGGGAATTGCCGGTTTGTCCGCAGGTGTTACCACTGTCTTGCTTATAGAATATTTCAACGGAAATCCTGAAAATCTAAAAAACTCAGAGTCCTAATTTCAAAATTTTATAGCCGGTTTTCAGATTTAGAGGTCTATATTGATGGCATCATGAAAAAAAAATATCAATTTTTCTTAAAATGTAGTATAATTATAGTACGCTCAATGGGCAGAGTTGCATGATTTGTTTGTTGCCATTGTGAGGACACTAAAAAATTCATACGAGGACCTATCAATACTTACTTGGGTCCTAGAACAATATAACTCTATTATCTATTTTCTCTTGTCTTCAGGAGACAGTAGTTGTGAAAATGATCCTCATATTAGGGATGTCCCACTCCGCATGACACCTTGCGGGATAATTGCTTGGGGCACAGAAGAGTGATTTGTAGATCGTGACTCATCCTTAAAGATGGGCGAAAAATCGAAAATAAAATGGTGCTGATATAATTAAACTTGAAAAATATGACGTTTGTGGTATGATTATGCGAAATTACCACTCCACAGCATGCGTTTTTTCTGTTAAAAACTTGACAGAAATTTGAATCAGTGCTATTTTAAATGCTTAAGAACAGTTTTGTGGGCGTTTTATCACCCGTTCACTAAAAATTCCCGCAAAGCAAACCCTTAATTTGTTGGAGGAAGACTCACTTTTTACAGGCTTTGCATGTATCCACAACTTTGGATGCATGTTTGGCAGTAACATGAAAGAGCAAAATTGAAGTGATGTTGGTTACATTAACAAGATTTTGGGACTTATCGTTTACAGGTAAAACAGTTTTCATCCATTTTTAAGGTTTTCTGTCGGAAACCGAGGGAAGGACAGCGAAATATGAAAAATCCATATCGCAGTTCCGTCGCCCCAAACATCCGATTCATTATTTCCAAGGAGGAAAAACAAAGTAATGAACAGGCTAAAACAATCATTTGATGTTTTACTTGTAGCGACCTGTATCCTGAGTGCTTTTGTGCTATATGGTTGTGGTGCACAGAGCCTTGGTCCACAAGAGCCCCTATTGCCAACAATTGAGGGGAGTTCTAAATTTTCAGCACGGTTCCAGTTGGAAGAAGAACCACAGTTCTTCTATGACCTGTTTGGAAAAGAGCTGCTTGAGGGTAACGAGGTCTATAACTATATTGAGGAGAAAGAGTTTGACCAAGCTGGTACATTGATTGTTGGTCGGACTGGTCAGCTTGATAGCGAAAGATTCTCAGCGCAGCTGGATAGAACCGTCTTGACAGAAGACAGTTTCCGTGGTAGATACACCGAGTTTGCTATTGGTGATAGCATGCGTTTCAAGCCCTCTACATTGTTCCCGAACCGCTACATCCTTTACAAAACAGAGTTTGATGGGCTTCGTTGGGATATCTCTTTTGCACAGGAACGACATCTTTTCACGCTTATTAACTCACGTATCTCGAACCCCGTTCAGCTAACGGACGCAGCGGCGAACCTTGCACCGACTCTCGGACGTCGAAATGGTTTAAACGAAGATGCTGGAGTGCGGCATCTTGAAAACGCACGACTCGTCGGTTTCCGAGCTCAAGGGCTTTTGGGCGACATTTTCCGCGTTGGGTTTACTTATGTCAATCTTCACAAAGAACACCCCGAACGCGTTGAGAACCCAACCATGGGTACTGTGGCGAATACACCGCCAGAAGTGATCTCTGTTGTTTTCCGTGATGATTCGCCTGAAGATAATCACGGTTCCGTCACCCTATTCTCTGGCTATGATGAAGGCAAACATAGCGGCAATATTCAAGGTGGTGTCGGTGCAGCCTTCAAGAAAATGACAGCTACAGTCATCACGCAAGAGTTGGAAGACTTAACACCCGAAGAAATTGAAGACGGTGTTGAACCTAAAGCTCAACCTGCACAAACTCAAAAGATTGATATCTTCTCTACTGATGTCACTCCGATCGATGTAGGTGGACTTCCCTCTGATATCCGTACCTCCGGGGATTGGGCAATTGTGGACGGCTTCAATAAAATGAAGTACGATCTCGTTTTTGAAGAACATGACATTGAGCCGCGGACTGTCCAATCAGTTGTTTTTGATATAGTCGTCGCTGGTGATTATAACATTGCTGTTATCGGATTCAGTGATGCTAACAAAGCTGCTGAAGGTGCTGATCCATTTGTTGAAGAGTGGATTAAAACCGAAGATGGGCATATTGAGATGCCGTATCGCGATGTTATTCAAGCACCCGGTAACTATGGACAATCCGATGATTACACCCAAAATCGTGAGAGTCGCTATGATAATCCGGATAGTTGGACAGGTGAAGGCAGACCGCGTAAAATCCGTTATCGTTACGGCGCAGCACGTGCGGCACTCCTCTACGGTTTAGACTTAGAAGGTACTATCGGCAACGTTTTCGTTCGTGCCCATTATTCCATTAACGGTAAATATAAGCAGTATCCGACGATCCCCAAAGATCAGACTGGATTTAGCAGGCTTACGCCGACTATCATAGGCGAGGATGGTGAGGAAGAAACCGGTATCTCTATCTCTCCGGAAACAGGCTTGCCGTTAGACCGGAATGGTGTCCCTACTTATTCAGAGACTGAGGGTGAACGATTTGAAGCAAGGTTAGGTGGTGACGGAACTGACGAAAGCGGCGACGGAGAAATGGGTAGAGAAACTGCCTGGTTTGTCCAACTGAAATCCCGCTTTGGAAAATTGTACCTTGAAGGAGTCTACTACCATATTGATCCCGGGTACACCACAACCTACCTCAACTTCGGTGCGAATACCGACAGAGACCAACCTTACTCGCTGGAGCGAACTCCCGAATCCCAGGCTGAAAGGGATCCTTGGGATGAAGTTAATTACGCCCTCATTGAAGATGATGATGATGATGACGATTGGCCCGATGACATTGACTTCGACGGAGTCCTACCACGTGCTGATGACAGAGACCAGAACGGTGTTTTGGATTTCCAAGAAGACTTTCTTATCTTTGATGCCGATCCGCCGGTGTTCACCGACCTCGTCGATCTGAACAACAACGGCACCATCGATTCTCTTGAGGACGATTTTGAACCACAATATGAGTACGGGGTAGACAGGCAAGGATACCATGTCTTCGCTGAGTATGACCTCCTTGATAACCTTTCACTCAAAGTCGGGTGGCTCAACGAAAATGAAGTTTCAAGCCGCCGGAAAAATGATTCCAGATACTTACATGTCACCTATCAACGTGACATTCCTGATTTTGGAACTGTCCTTTTCCAAAACCGATTCGTCCGAGTGCGAGACGATATTCCAGATTACACCATTACACTCCGTGTTGGTGAATTGGAGCCTGTCCAAATTTCCGACGAACTTGATTTCTACAATGCTCGTGTGAATACGACAACGCTTCAGTTCCTCTACACTGCTGTTCCTAATCTCACCCTTGAAGCGAAATTCCTCGTTGTGCTCCAAAGACAGTTTGAGCAGGATGAGCAAGGCGCGATTTTCTTGGATGTTGAAGGATCAGGAGAAGAAGGCGATCCTCTCAATGCCGATCAGCGCGTCGACTTTATGGTACCGATTGAGCAGGTCCGAGCCTCCGGTGACAAACGGGAATTCCCATTCTATCCAGATCACGGAATTAACGCTTTGAACCCTGAGGATCCAGGCTTAATTTATGATGCTGAAAACTGGAAGAAGCGTCGTTATCCGGAACGGGATATTCGCAACCAGCAGACGATTCTCAAAGCTAGATATGAGATTCCACTTGGTGACCTCCCCTTCGTCGACAGAATCGGTGAAGATTTGACGCTTACACCGATGGTGAAGTACATTTGGGATCGTGCTTTCGACCGCGGTGCTGAGGAAATTGGGGATGCCCTTAATCCACGTCTGTTTGTTCCGACTGATGAGGAACCCATTGAATACTTACGGTTCAACCGTAGAAGCCGTGAAGATGTTCTCGGCGTACGGCTTGACTATCAGTTCACGCAGAGAATGAATATTCTCGGTGGTTTCCAGTACAGGAAATTCACTAACCGGGATAATAACTTCAAACAATATTTGACGAATTTCCCGGAGGACGAGGATGTCCCAGTCCTTTTCCGACCCGACCTACGAACACGGATATTTGAAGTCCAAGCAATCAACCGTGGTGAATGGCTTGGGTTTAACATTGTTATCCTCGCTGGTTACCGACGAACCACCATCCTACTCGACCACACGACGAGTAACACGACGTTCGTGCGAGCAATGATGGGCTTCTAAGTGATATTTGGATCGCTGGACACGACTCCTCGTGTCCAGCGATTTCGCGTCTCGTTATATCACCTATACTTCCATTTTCCGTAGGATTTGAATATAACGCGTAACTTTTTAAACGCTCATGTGTTATTAACAAGAATGGTCTGTAAACGGTGGGCGCGGTTTCCTCACCGATCTTACCCAACCTAAAAACTTATTTGGTTTTTGAAATACGCAAGTGTTAGTAAAATTGAGTTGTCTGGCAAAGTTCCGACAACATTTTATGAGATGATTTGTAAAAACTTGCCAATGTATGCGGCAAGTTATCCTAAGGAGGATCAGAACGAATGACTCGTTTAAGTTTGGTGTTAATGTTGGTTGCTTGCCTCGGCATGTCTGCCGGTGTTGTCTTCGCACAAGACAGTGGCGGAACCGTCCGGGGGCAGATTGTTGATACAACCACAGCACAAAGCCCAATTGAAGGCGTTGAGGTCAGGATTGTTGGTCAAAGCAATGAAGAATTTACAGCATCAACGGATGCGAATGGTGATTATGAACGCTCCGGTGTTCCCGCGGGTCGTTACCTCATCAGCATCTATAAGGAAGGCTACGGTGATAGGCTTGGTAAACCGGTTACAGTCGTTAATGGTGGCGACCACTATGTCCCACTCAAGATGACGAAAAAAGACAATATTGTTACCTTCTTCCAGAAGTTTGGCTTTGTCTTCTGGCCCCTCGCGCTCTGCTCTATCACAGCCTTGACTTTCATTATTGAAAGACTTTTCACCTTCGTTCGGAGCCGTTCTCGAATTGGAACTGAACAGTTTATCGCCAATATTGCTGATTCACTGCGGAAAGAGAACATCATGGAAGCCGTTTCGGCTTGTGAAGAAGCCGGTGGACCACTCGCTAACGTGCTTAAAGCGGGATTGCTGCGATACAGCCAAGCCCAAATTGAGGAACGCGACATTACCAAAGAGGAAATTCAGGAAGCTATTGAGGAAGCAAGTCTTCTTGAAATCCCTGAACTCGAAAGAAATCTACCCGTCCTCGGTACTGTTGCGGTTGTGTCTCCGTTGTTTGGCTTGCTCGGGACAGTTACAGGTATGATTAGTGCCTTTACGACAATCGCACTTGAAGGTACTGGTGATCCGCAGCAGCTCGCCGGTGGTATCTCACAGGCACTTCTCACAACTGCTGCTGGCTTGACAGTTGCTATTCCCTGCTTGATTTTCTTCCAGCTTTTTGATAGTTGGGTCAACAGGCACATGGTTGAAATTTCACAGGTTTCTACCGAGATTGTGAACCAGCTGGTTGTTGGTGAAGGTGATGCCTAATCTTGGAATGGGCGGGTGTTCCACTCGTCCCCTCCTCCTAATAGGCTTTGTAGGGTGCCAGGTCCTTATGCCTTAGCCCTAGTCTCATTACGAGAAAGGAGACTTTGAAATGCAAGCACAAGCTGGTGAAGCCAAATTGAGTCTACTTGCGACCAAGATCCGGGAACGCAAGCCGCCAACGCTCAGTATGGCGCCTATGATCGATTGCGTGTTCCTGCTCCTGATTTTCTTCATGGTGTCGACGACCTTCTCGCCGATTCCAGGCCTCCGAGTGCAATTGCCCCCACCGGGGAAACCGTCACCCGATAAACCCAAAGGGCTGACTGTTCGAATTGCAAACCCGGAACCTGGTGATGACAGAGGCACCATGGTGCTAAACGATGAAGTGGTCCAGGTTGATGAAATGTTCAACCGATTCATCAATGCACCTGAGGAAGCAACAAGTATGCTTATTATCCAATCCGAACGAGAAGTGCTACATGAGCAGATCGTACAAGTGATGGATATTGCGAAACAGGCAGGTATAGATAAAATCGGGTTCGCTGTTGTCGCGAGAGATTAGTTTATCTCCTGCGCCGATAATAGCACTCCACTCTTTATAGAAGGAGAATTTAGATGGCTTTGAACTTGTCTCGACGGAAGAAAACAGGCGACGATGATGACATTCCGATGGCACCAATGATCGATTGTGTTTTCTTGTTGCTTATCTTCTTCATGGTATCTGCTGTCATGCGGGTTCCCCCGCCTTTCACTGTCACTTTACCCGATTCCGCAACTAAGCACGAGTTCACACGGAAGAAGTACAATCTCTTCATTAGCGGTGACGGACGGATTTCGATTGATGACCAAGAGATGTTGACACTGGAAGATATGGAACTTTTCCTTGCAGCACATGAGAACCAGATCAGCACTCTAATTATCAAGGCGGATAAGCGTGCCAAACACGGGGACGTTATTGATGTCGTGGAACGAGCGAAGCAGCGCTCCAGTAAAACGGAGGGGCTTGAAATCGCTTTCGCGGTCTCGGAAGAAGACTGAGGACTGTAATGCAGTTAACAAAAAAGGCAGCTTCGGCTGCCTTTTTTCTTGAGATAACCCAAGTTGCTACTTATGCTATTCTCATTAGCGTTTCGTAGCGTAGGAAACCTTTGGTCTCCTGCGCCCGAGCTGCACAACCTAACAGGTTATGCTACAAAGGTAGCAACTTACGTTAAGATAATATAGTATGTGAGAATCCAACTGCCAGGTAGATTTTCGATGTCTATCTCGTAGTTGGTTTTTTAACGTTTTGCCTTCTACGTCCAGAGGCTCTTCTTTTCAACTGGACAGGTGCTGGAGGTGGTGGTGGCGGCGGTGTTACAACTTTCCAGAAGTGTGAAAGGAATGCTTCCCAATTGGTGAGGATTTTTTCACCATATTCACTACCGGTATATGCCACGTGATTTTGTATAAGCACCATCAAATTCTTAATATCTCTCTCACCCGTTACCTTTTCCAACTTCACCCAATCCGAGTTGTACTTCTTCTCGAACTGCTGTTTTTCGTCGAGAACATAGGCAGTGCCGCCGGTCATTCCAGCTCCAAAGTTCCTACCTGTTTCACCGAGAATTACAACTGTTCCCGCCGTCATATACTCACAGCCGTGATCCCCGACACCTTCGATGGTAGCAGTTGCACCGCTATTTCGGACGCAAAACCGTTCGCCAGCTCTGCCCGCTGCGTAAAGCGAACCACCAGTAGCACCGTACAACACTGTATTCCCGATGATTGTATTTTTATAAGTTGGAAATTGAGCAGTTGGTGCGGGTTTAATAACAATTTCTCCACCTGCCATACCTTTGCCGACATAATCGTTGGCTTCACCTGTCAACACGAATTGCACGCCGCTGCTACAGAACGCACCGAAACTTTGTCCAGCACTACCTCTAAAGTGGCACTGGATCGTCCTGTCAGGCAAGCCAGCGTCGCCATAGCGCATCGCAATTTCACCGGATAACTTCGCACCTACTGTCCGGTGCGTATTTCGGATAGGATAGGAGAGTTGTATCGATGTTTTTTTCGAGATTGCTTCCTTAGCATCCTTCAGAATTTGGTCGTCAAGAGAAACGTCATCTTGATTGTTTCGCTTTTGTAGGTGGTAACGCGGCTGTGTTCCTGTTGGATCGGCAGGTGTCAGGATTTCGCTCAAATCCAGCGTTCCCGTTTTCGGGTAATCTGCCAAATCGACTGGTTGAAGCAATTCTGGACATCCGATAATGTCATTAAGGCTTCTGTGCCCGAGGTTGGCGAGAATAGATCGTACTTCATTCGCCACACCAAGCATGAAATTGACAACCATTTCAGGTGTACCCGGATATTTCGCACGGAGTGCTGGATCTTGGGTGGCTACACCAACTGGACACGTATTTAAGTGACATTGGCGTGCCATCACACATCCTGTCGCAACCATCGCTATCGTTCCAAACCCATATTCCTCTGCTCCCAACATTGCGGCAATAACAATATCGCGTCCGGAACGCATTCCACCATCAGCCCGTAAAACGACACGATCTCGCAATTTATTGGTCACGAGTGCACGCTGTGTTTCAGCAAGTCCGAGTTCCCAAGGGGTTCCTGCATTCTTAATGGAACTCAGTGGGGACGCTCCGGTGCCTCCTTCATGTCCACTTATTTGTATTACATCAGCATAGCCTTTTGCGACTCCTGATGCAATCGTTCCAACGAGAAATTCGGATACCAGTTTTACGGCTACTTTTGCCTGCGGGTTCGCTTGTTTCAGATCGTAGATGAGCTGCGCTAAATCTTCGATGGAGTAGATGTCATGATGTGGGGGTGGCGAGATCAGTGGCACTCCTGGTACAGAGTGTCGAAGAGAAGCGATTTCGGCTGTCACTTTATGTCCTGGGATTTGTCCACCTTCTCCTGGCTTTGAACCTTGCGCCATCTTAATTTCCAGTTCCTTCGCCGATATGAGGTACGTTGGGGTCACGCCGAAACGTCCGGAGGCCACCTGTTTGATGGCACTGGAAGCAAGATCACCATTGGGTTGTCGCTTGAAACGTGCGCTACTTTCACCGCCTTCCCCACTCCCTGATTTTGCACCGAGGCGGTTCATCGCGATTGCCAAAGTCTCATGCGTCTCGCGACTGAGCGCACCGAAAGACATACTCCCCGTTGTAAAACGCCGAACAATATCTTCCACTGGCTCTACCTCTTCAATCGGAATAGGGGTACTGGGATTGAAGGCAAGCAGATCTCGTAAACTGGAAGGTTCTCCCTCCTCAACAGCGGCAGTATATTTTTCGTAGTCCTCCGGCTTACCCTCCTTCACAAACCGGTGAAGGGATTTAAACACCGTCGGATTAAAGGCATGGAATTCGCCATTTCTGCGGAATCGGAAATAGCCCGCTTCCTCTAAGGACGCGCCGCCCTCACTTCCAGAGAACGCTTTTGTGTGGAAGTGGAGCGTCTCTGCTGCGATTTCAGCAAAGCCAATACCACTTAAACGTGAAGTGGTGCCTGTAAAACATTTATCAATAACTGTTGAATTGATACCAAGAGCTTCAAATATCTGGGCCCCGTGATAACTTGATACCGTCGAAATTCCCATTTTTGCCATAATTTTTAAAATACCTTTTTCGACGGTTGATTTATAGGTTTCAATGGCTTTCGGTGCAGAGAGTTCTGGGAATTCACCGTCCTCAGTAAGTTGAACGATTGTTGATAAAACAAGGTAAGGGTTGATTGCAGTCGCGCCGTAACCGAGAAGAACAGCAAAGTGGTGTTCCTCTCTCGCATCCCCGGTTTCAGCGATGAGACTTACTCGCATTCGCGTCCCTTCCCGAATCAAATGATGGTGGACAGCACCAACAGCAAGTGCCATCGGAATCGGAGCAAGGTCGGGATTAACCTCTTTGTCACTTAAGATTAAGAGCGTTATTCCGGCATCAATCGCCGCGGAAGCGCGTTGACAAAGCGTTTGTAAGGCCTCTTCCAAACCTTGTCTACCAGAGGCTACTGGGAAGCAGACAGAAAGTGTTGCTATCTGAAAGTCAGGTATATTCAACTTACGCAACATTTGTAAGTCTGTGTTTGTCAAAATTGGCGAGTGCAAGCGAATAAGTCGCGCATGCGCTGGAGTTTCTGTGAGCAAATTCTGCTGTTTTCCGAGGTGTGTTGTCAACGACATCACCAAACGTTCTCGGATCGAATCAATAGGTGGATTCGTAACCTGGGCGAAACGTTGTTTGAAGTAACTATAGAGTAAACGCGGATGCCGGGAAATCACAGAGGGTGGTGTATCATCACCCATTGAACCGACTGCTTCCTTCGCTTCGGTTACCATGGGTTTAATAAAGCGTTCCACGTCCTCAACCATATAGCCAAAAGCTTTCTGATATGTTGCCAGTTGTTCAGGAGCAACATCTGTCAGGACAGATGTCCCATTTTTTTCACTTGAGAGTCTCACCATGCCTTTGCGCACCCACTGGGCATAAGGTTTTCGTTTGGCAACATTATGTTTAATCTCGGAATCTTTTAGTAATTTCCCTTGCGCTGTATCGACAGCAATCATCTGCCCAGGTCCCAAACGTCCCTTTTCCACGACCCGACTATCATCAAGTTCAATAATGCCAACTTCGGAGCCCATGACAACCGTACCGTCTTCGGTGACCTTATACCGTGCGGGTCGTAGACCGTTTCTATCCAAACTGGCACCGGCGATAACGCCATCTGTAAATGCAACCGCCGCTGGTCCATCCCAAGGTTCGCTGACACAGGAGAGATACTCGTAACAGGCTTTCAACTCGTCCGACATATCAGGAATCTGCTCATAGGCCTCAGGGATTAGACACATCATAGCATGTAGGATATCGCGACCGGAGTGCGTTAGCAACTCTAACACGTTATCCAAACTCATCGAATCGCTGCCGCGTGGGTTGATAATCGGAACGAGTTTTCGGATGTGCTCGTTCCAGAGGGGCGACTGCAAGTCGGATTCGCGCGCCCGCATCCAGTTCCGATTGCCCATCAAGGTGTTGATTTCACCATTATGTGCAAGGGTCCGAAAAGGTTGGGCGAGCATCCAAGTGGACGAGGTGTTTGTACTATAGCGTTGATGAAAAACGGCAAGTGCTGCCTGAAAGTCAGGGTCTTTTAAATCCGAATAGAATTGGGAAAGCTGCGGTGCTACCAGCAGTCCTTTATAGACAATCGTCCGATGCGAAAAAGAGGCAATATGGAATTCGTCCAGTGAGGCCGCTGCAACACGATGCTCTAATTCTTTACATATCAGATACAATCGTTGTTCAAAGGCATCATCAGCAAACTCCCCTGGACGTCCCACCAATACCTGTTGTATTTCCGGTAGGGTTTCCAGTGCCTTAGCACCGAGAGCGGAAAAATCCTGAGGGACCGAACGCCATCCAAGGAAGGGAACACCGTATTGCTTTAATATCTCTTCAACGATTGCGCGTCCCTGCGTCTGTGCCTCCCGGTCGTGCCTCGGTAGGAAAATCATCCCAACAGCCAAGTCATTTATTGAATCAAGGTGGACTCTGAGTTTCTGAAGTTCTTTTTGAAATAATTTTTCCGGAATTTGCGTTAAAATACCTGCCCCGTCACCCGTTTTTGCATCAGCTGCCACCGCGCCTCGATGCGTCAAGTTCGTGACTGCTTGTGTCGCCATCTTGATAATATCGTGGCTTCGATTTCCAAAACGATTCGCGACAAAACCAACGCCGCAGGCATCTTTTTCTTCGAGATTATTATACATTTCTAAACTGAGTCTCCATACATTTTTCTATATTTCCTCTACATTGGCATTGTAGAGCGGACTATCCATCCCTCACCATTTTGTATTTAATCTGCGGGGCGAGGTTTACGCGTCTTAGCCCACTCCTTTTTATCAAGGGTACAAACAATCAGAAAACGGATTTCGCCTTCAAGGCTGGATAGGATGTTTTGTACGGCTTAAGTCGGACGCTGGCTACTCATATCCTACCAGAGATAGCGAGCTTCAAGGTAAGAGAACCCTTGGCATCAACAGCGATCCGCGACCGGCTTGGCGGGCTTGTATGCTTCGGTTCGGCTCTCAATCTCTGAGCCGAAACAGCCTATTGGTTTTAATATTATACCTTAATTTACGCCAAAAGTCAAAAAAATTACCTTGCTTCAATAGCCAGATTGATGAAAGTTGCTTGTCCTCCCCTAACTTCTCACTTAAGATCGCATCTTCTACTATAGCAGTCTCGGTCTTTTTTGTCAAACTGGAAAAAATTGTGCCGACGTTTCCGAGATTTTTTCGGGATTCTCATGAGAAAATTGGAAAAATACGAAAATTCTGCGAAAAAACGCAAATTAGGCCTAAACTTTTTGAGTTTCGTCGCATATTAATAGATAGGGGAAGGCAAAACCTTTTCCAAGCGAAATTTGATGAGAGTCGACATTGAACTCTCGCTGTTCGAAAATGTAACTTCTATTCGGTCGTAACAGCAGCAGAGATGTGATTTATCGTCACACTCCCTGCGAAAGTAAAGGCTCCCTATAGCGAACCAAAAGGAGATATTGAAATGAGAATGCTGAATTCGACGACAATCCTAACTCTTCTGGGCTTAGTTCTGTTAGGTTTAGCACCCACCTGGGCGGATCCCTGTGACGACCCCTCAAATGGTGTGCAAGAAAATATCTTGGGTGTAGTTGAAGTTTATAACCTGGGTTACCATATGAACTCCTACACGCAAAGCAGCCATCGCGTGACAATTGAAAATCAGACTGATCGCGATGTAGAGTATAAGTATGAATGTAATCACAACGTCGTTATAGACGATGCAAATGATAACATAGTCGTTGCTAGTGCTACACATGAATTCGGACCTTATACTGTGGATCCAGGTGTTACAAAGTGGTACTTTCAGACGCGGGCTGCGTCTCTACACAATGTGCTGCGTGATAGAGACTACATTCTGAAAACCTACACTGCGCTCCGTGTTACAGGCGGTCCCTCCTGGGGTATCTGCAGAGAGTATGGCTTTAGGCATCAGTAGGGACTATTTTAGTAGATTGTAGGATTACTTAAAACAGGCGAGGTCTCTCTTCATATCCATCATCAGGGGCAGAAACCTCGCCTCCAATACAGAAAGCGTTTTAGAGTGTAATCTACCGAAATATCTTAAAAAGGAGTGTTTTGAAATGCGAAAGTTTTGGATAGTTACAAGTTTTTTTGTCATGTTCTCCGGGCTCGCTATGGCGGATGTCGTCTTCCTCTCTGATCGGGATGGAAAGAGTAATGTATACGCGATGAACGATGATGGCAGCAATGTTCGCCAAATTACAAATACGCCTTTTAGGAAAGGTAATCTGGCGTGGGCACCAGATGGTCGCCAGATTACCTATGCGCCGGACCTGAATTCAGAAGATCATCGCCGACAGCAACAGATTGACATCTTCAGCATAAATGCTGATGGCACCGGTGAACGAAATCTGACGGAGCATCCTGCGCTTGATACGACCTCGTGCTGGTCTCCCGATGGCACCCATATTGTGTTTTCAAGCACCCGGAATGGAGGTTGGGAACTCTATATAATGGAAGTAGCGACCCGTGAAGTGCGGCAATTAACACGTCTTGGATTCGCATCAGCCCCTGACTGGTCACCGGATGGCAAGTATATTGCTTTTTCACACGAAGTACCGGGGGGACGACATATCTATACGATAAATGCAGATGGAAAAAATGTTCGTCCACTGCTACGGCAGCCACGTAAGGGACGATTCGGAACTTCTATCATGATGAGTGGTTTTGCCAAATGGTCCCCAGACGGTAAATATATTCTCTACAGTGAGGCGGAGTATATCCCCAAGCAACTTCTTGCCACTTCTATTCTTATAGTGAACGTAAGAACTCGGCATCTGAAAGTACTTGATACGCCGAAAGGTTGGAAAATCAATAAAGTTTGCTGGACAGACGATGGCGATGCCGTGCTCTTTGCGGGGGTGCCCAAAGGCTTAGAGAATATTTACAAAATCTATAAATATCGGTTGAGCGATGGACAGATAACGAATCTCACAGATCATCCAAGCGATAACTGGGGGATGGACTGGACCCCGCACAAGCGTTTGTCCGTTTCTGCAATTGAGAAACTCACGACACAGTGGGCACGACTGAAAGCAAAATAGCTGTTAGAAGAGAGGAGTTGCAGATGCACCACTCAAAGATAACCTTTCTCTTAGGTATCCGAAGTCTTTTCTTTGCGGGTTGTCTGCTCTTGCTCATGGGGGCAACAACTTTCGTTGATGCGAAGATCGTGTTTTGTGTTGGCTGGTCGTCAGATGGATAACGCATCCTCTTTTATGAAGGTAAATGGTTTAAACAGAGGGGGATCTTCTACGGCTCATGGTTCAGCGGCTTGGCGGTGGAAAACAGGAAATCACTGACATCAATGACCGACTCGGCAACAATTTTTTTATTGCGGGTGCGAGTTGGATGGAGAATGACACTGCGATCCTTTTCTCACTGAAGAATAACGAGAAAACTATCCCGAATTATGACCTCTATCGCTATACATTTGACGCACGAGGACTGAGACACCTCACAAGCGAGGCGATCAATGAGAAGTGGCCCGACTGGACAGAAGGGCTTTATGGGTTTCACCGCATGGGAAGTTGACGACGCTCTGGGGAGAGATAAAACAAGCTAAGCACTAATGTGAAGGGGCTGAAACGCCAAGAGTCCATGGATTGACAGGAAATCCTTTTTCAGCGTCATAGATGGTAGACTGGAGGACCTCCGCTTTTTCGCAGATACGGGCAGAAAAGGGAAAAAATTGCACAGATTCCTAAAAATTCTGCGAAAAAACGCAGATTAGGTCTTAACTTTTTTGAGTCTCACGGCATATTATATAGATTCCGTAATTACTCATACACTTGTAGCGTCGTGTGAACTCTGAAGTTAGATGTTCTGATGGCACAGGAGACCCACGGTTTCCTAAATCTGAATTTGACAACCCTCCACCTTTGTGTTAAAATCAAATATATCTTGGAAAATAATACGGGATTAGTCGTTTTGGACTTGGAAAAAGTTGTAAAAAAATCGCTCTGAACCCTTGTCAGTCGTGAGTTTTTGTTTGTTCTCATGCTCAAAAAACGATAGAATACTTGAAAAAAAAAATAAGGGAGTGTCAGTCCCCTATCGAACCCAAAAAGCGTTGCTTTTTTCCGGTTCAAACTCGCCTGAGTATTGTATCAGGGTTCATCAGAAAAAAGCAACTCTTAAAAGAGGAGTTTTCTGATGGCTCTCATAGAAGTGATGGAGATGTTCCCGACCCAAGCGGAGTGTATCGCGTATTTAGAACGTTTGAGGTGGCAGGGATCCCCAGAATGTCAGCAGTGTGCGTCTATACAAGTCGGACACCGCAATGAACGTGATACCGGGCGTATCGGACGCTGGAATTGCCATGCGTGTCAGTCAACGTTCAAAGTAACGCATGGCACAGTGTTTCAAGGGACGAAGATACCGCTTCAGAAGGGGTTTTTGGCGATCTCACTGATGGCACACGCCAAGAAAAGTCTCTCGAGTTGTCAACTCGCACGCGATTTAGGGGTAAAACAGAAAACGTGCTGGCGGATAATGATGGCACTACGTGCCGAAATGGGGAAGGACGACGTCTTATTGCAAGGCATCGTTGATGCAGACGAAACCTCTATTGGTGGCAAGGGTCGTAAAGACCTCGATAAAGAAGAAGGCGACCCCCGTAAACGTGGACATGGCACCGCGAAAGATGCGGTGTTCGGGGCTGTCGCAAGATGCGGGAAAGGCGTCGCAGCACGTATTGAGAACGTCAAAGGCAGCACGATCGCTGGGTTTCTCAAGAAGTTCGTCAAAACGGAAGAGGCTGCCCTCTATACCGATCAGTAGAAAGGCTACAAGGAGGTGGGTAAGGAGATGAAGGACGAAACGATGAACCGGAGCGAGAAAGGGAAAGCCGATGGGATACATACCCACACAATGGAAGGCTTCTGGGCTTTCGTCAAGCGGGCGTGGTATGGAACGCATCACCCTTATTCTCCACGATACACACCCCTGTATCTCGCAGAGACCTGCTATCAGTATAACTCTCGCAAGGAGAATATCTTTGCGAAGTTTCTCGCAGAAACTGTAACTGGATAAACAGCACAGCGGTGCTTCGTAAGTCCAAAACGACTAATCCCGAAATAATATGAGCTCGGTAAAGCGGTTCTTGTCGTGTTCCCTCGCTTCGCAGTGAGAGTGAAGATGAGCCTTCTGCACAAACTCACAGTTTATGCTACAAAAGATGGTGCCTCTGTATGAGAATCCGATACGGAACTCCTATTCCGAACTGACTTTAAGATAGGAGGGGCGATGGCTACGTATGATCTCGGAATAATAGGTGGAGGACCAGGGGGTTACGTCGCGGCTATTAAAGCGGCGCAACTTGGCGGCAGCATCTGCCTGATAGAAAAGGGAGAGTGGGGCGGTACCTGTCTAAATCGAGGGTGTATTCCAACGAAAACCCTCTCCTCGGTTGCCAACTTGGCGACACAGGTTCAAGAAGCATCTGCTTTCGGTGTGAACATCAACGGTGACCCAGTCATCGACTACTCTCAGGTATTGACTCACAAAGCCTCGGTCATCCAGCAACTCACAGGTGGCATTGCGCAATTGCTGAAGGCAAACAGAATTGATACTTTCAATGGAACAGCGACACTCACTGACAGAAATACCATTGTCGTCAGCAAACCTGATGGCACAACCGAACCATTACACGCAAAAAATATTATCATTGCCACAGGTTCTGAACCTACAGAGCCGCCTATTTTTGAAATAGATGAGAGCCAAGTCTTGACGACAACTGGTATCCTCAACCTTACAGAACTCCCTGAAAGCCTACTGATTGTGGGGGGTGGCGTTTCAGGATGTGAGTTTGCTTCCATCTTCAATGCACTCGGTTGCCGTGTGACTGTGTTGGAACTCCTTCCCACAATTTTAGCGACTGAAGATATTCAGGTCATCCGGCATATCCAACTCTTCATGAAGCGGAAAGGTATTACCATCCATACTGGCGCGAAACTGACTCATTACAAAAAATCGGATGCGGGTGTCACAGCGACGCTTGAATCCGGTGAAGAGTTGACAGCGCAAAAGATGCTTGTCTCGATCGGGAGACGCTACAACACAGATGGAATCGGTTTAGAAAAGGTTGGTGTTCGTACAGACGCTGGGAAAATCGTCGTGGACACCCGAATGCAAACGAGCGTTACAGGTATCTATGCGGTCGGAGATGTCGCGAGTCGGTATCTGTTGGCACACGTTGCCTCGGCAGAGGGAAAGATTGCGGCACAGAACTGCCTTGGGAACAGCGTCGAGATGGATTATCAGGTTATTCCCTGGTGTGTTTTCACTTTACCTGAAATTGGGCACGTCGGCATGACAGAAAAAGAGGCAACAGATGAGGGGTACGAAGTGAAGATAGGGCGATTTCCGTACGCCGCGAACGGGAAGGCATTGGGGTTACGCGAGACAGACGGGTTTGTTAAGACCGTTTCTGATGCCGATAGCGGGGATATTCTTGGCGTTCATATTCTTGGTGCCCAGGCTTCAATTCTCATTCATGAAGCCGCTGCTGCGATTCGCATGGGCGCGACTGCGATGGACATAGCAGGTACGGTGCATGCACATCCAACCCTCTCAGAAATCGTGATGGAATCTGCTGAAGCAGCGTATGATAGAGCAATTCATAGCCTACATTAGAAACGGACGGCCTCTTGAAGCTCACCATAACGGGATGAGATCTCGGAAAACTGAACATCTCTTTGCCGATTGATACTGAAATCCTCAATATTAAAAGAGGCAACAACTGCGCCATATACCATCGCGCTGCGTATCGCTTCCTCAGAGGTATCTCCAATAGATGCGAGATAACCCATCATACCGCCCGCGAAACTATCGCCTGCCCCCGTAGGATCAGTTACCTGTGTGAGCGGATATGCCGGAGCACTGAAGAAGGATGATTCCGTCACACTGATTGCACCGTGCTCTCCCTTCTTGATGATCACTCGCTCTGGACCATAACGTAAAATTGTCCGTGCTGCCCGCATCAAATTAGCATCGCCAGTGAACAATAATGCCTCGCTATCATTCAAGATGAGAATATCCACGTGTGCTAAAAGTGCCTCTAACGCCTCTCGCTCTTCATTAATCCAAAAGTCCATCGTATCACATACAACAAGTTTCGGATCCGCTGCTTGCTCAATGATGCTCACCTGTAATACCGGGGAGTTATTTGCCAAAAAGAGATAAGGAGTATCTTTGTAAGCTTCAGGCAAAATAGGATGGAAATCAGCAACAACATTTAACTCTGTAAAAAGTGTATCTCGCACGTTAAAGTCTTTGGCATAACGACCACCCCATCGAAATGATTTGCCGTTATTAACCCGTTTTAAACCTTGGAGATCGATACCTTGGGCCTCAAGGAAGTCGGTGTATGTGTGCGGAAAATCAGCACCAACAACGCCAACAAGCTGGACAGCCCCTGTAAAAAAACTCGCGGCGACAGCAGCATAGACACCAGAGCCGCCAAGCACGTCTTCAACCCGTACACTCGGCGTTTCTACTGTATCTAAAGTAACCGTCCCAACGATCAAAACTCCCATATTTTAGACTTTTGTCTCCCAAATGTGTAGATAGGATTTTTCAGAATGAGAAGGGACCCGGTCTATTTTTGTTTTCCCGTAGCGCGCGGATAACCCGTCGGAGTCGGCGAACGAAGATAACACCCAGCACAATAATGACTGGATACTGCAAGAAACTCAACACTTTTAGTAATGTCGGTGGAAGTTGTATCTGTTGAGAGGATGCCATCCAGATCGGTAATAATAGCAGTGCCGACAGGAGTAATATCACGCCCTCCAAAATCTCTGATTTTTTCATAGATGCCTCACAAAAGAATGGTATCCAAGAAACGGTTCTGGAAATATGGCACTAAGTCCCCATTTCCCACGAGTTGAGATATTTTTCCTGCTCTGGGGTGAGTGTATCAATTTCAACGCCGAATGCTTCCAGCTTGAGCTGCGCCACGGTCTCATCGATGGATTCGGGGACATCATATACACGATTTTCAAGATTATCCCGATTTTGGGCAATGTACTCAAGACACAACGCTTGATTCGCGAAGCTCATGTCCATAACACTCGCCGGATGCCCCTCAGCAGCAGCCAAATTCACCAGTCTGCCTTCGCCGACAAGATAGAGTCTCCTGCCATCCCCAAGAGTATATACATCTACATAGGGGCGGGCGTTCCCTTTATCGACGCACAATTCTTCAAGTGCCGGAATGTCAATTTCAACGTTGAAGTGCCCCGAATTCGCTATAATCGCACCGTCCTTCATTGATTTGAAATGTTCCTGACGTAAGACGTGAATATCCCCTGTGAGTGTGATAACTAAATCTGCTTCCTGAACCGCTTTCTGCATCGGCATGACTCGAAACCCATCCATCACTGCCTCCAATGCTTTTATAGCCGTGACCTCCGTTACAATGACATTCGCGCCTAAGCCGCGTGCCCGGTTAGCAACTCCCCTGCCACACCAACCATAGCCTGCGACAACGACTGTCGTTCCGGCAATAAGCAGATTCGTCGCTCTGATAATACCGTCCAATGTACTTTGTCCGGTGCCATATCGGTTATCAAAAAAATGCTTCGTCCGTGCGTCATTCACAGCGATGATCGGATATCTCAACACACCTTCGGTTGCCATACTTTTGAGTCGGATAACTCCGGTTGTTGTCTCCTCTGTCCCCGCAACGATTTGCTCTACTAAAGCTGGATTTGTTTCTTCAGAATGGAGTCTTGAAACGAGATCGGCACCGTCATCCATGGTGATCATCGGTTGCAAATCAAGTGTGGCATCAATATGTTTGTAATAAGTTTCTGTATCTTCTCCATTAATCGCAAAAACACCTATCTCCTCATCAACAACAAGAGATGCAGCAACATCGTCCTGTGTACTGAGTGGATTTGATGCGCAGACGACCGCTTCTGCACCACCTGCCTTCAAGGTTTTCATCAAGTTGGCTGTTTCAGTTGTAACATGTAAGCACGCTGCTACTCTCAACCCCTCCAATGGACGTTCATTTTCAAACCGGTCGCGGATGGAATCCAAAACGGGCATGAACCGATTTGCCCAGTCGATTCGTTGTCTACCTGTTGGTGCGAGTTCCGTTGTTTTTATGTCGTAGTTCATTACTATCCTTTTGTTTATTGGTATTCTTAATTTTCCCAATCTACTGAAGTTTTTCGACGTAGTCGGTCTCTTCCCAGGTGAAACCGGGTTCTTCACGTCCGAAATGTCCGTATGCGGCAGTATTTTGATAAATAGGCTGGCGCAATTTTAACCGTTCTATGATGCCTGCCGGTGTTAAATCGAAGTGTGTATTGACAAGTTTAGTGAGAGCCTCCGCATCGCCAGTCCCAAACGTATCTACCATGACAGAAGTGGGATCTTTCCTACCGATTGCATAGGAGATCTGAATTTCGCACCGTTCTGCGAGACCGGCGGCAACAAGGTTTTTAGCAACATGACGTGCTGCATAAGTTGCACTTCGATCTACTTTTGTAGGATCTTTCCCAGACAGCGCGCCTCCACCATGCCGTCCCATCCCGCCATACGTATCAACAATAATTTTTCGTCCAGTTAACCCGGCATCACCTTGGGGACCACCGGTTACAAAACGTCCGGTTGGATTGATATGATATTTAACATCCGGGCTTTGGAGATCTTCAGGGATAATTTCTTTGATGACTTCTTCAATAATTGCTTCACGTAGTTCGCTATCCGCAACATCAGGATCGTGTTGTGAAGAAATGACAACCGTGGTGACAGCCTTAGGTTTACTGTCAACATATTCCACTGTTACTTGGGATTTTCCGTCGGGACGAATAAAGGGGAGGGTACGATCTTTGCGAACTTTCGCCAAACGCTGGGTGAGTTGATGGGCGAGCGTAATCGGCAGTGGCATCAATTCTGGCGTTTCGGTACATGCGTATCCAAACATCAACCCTTGATCGCCTGCACCGCCAGGATTAACACCCATTGCAATATCAGGCGATTGCTTATCAATGATACTCAACACAGCACTCCGTTCAGCATCAAAGCCGTATTCGATATCGGTGTAACCGATATCAGCTATTACTTTTCGTGCAATTTGTTGTGCATCATAGTTTGCTGTCGTTGTGATTTCACCAGTAATGACTGCGAGTCCTGTTGTGACCAAAGTTTCACAAGCGACTCTCGCCATTGGGTCGCTTGTGAATATGTTATCAAGTACCGCATCAGAAATCTGGTCTGCGATTTTGTCCGGGTGTCCTTCAGTAACGGATTCGGACGTAAACAAAAAATTTTTGCTCAATTCCACGTCTCCTAAGTGTACGTGTCTGCTCTCGCTCCGTCTTGTGGCGCAAGAGTTTTGTGCCTCGTCAAGCCTTTTTTGCAAGAGAGGACGGGTGGACATTCGTGCCCACCCATGCAGGTGAAATAGCGAAAACGCGCGCAAAAACCCACACCTACGTTTCAAACGTAGGTACACTCTGTAACGAGACTTTTTGTTTCGTATTTTCGCCTCTGCGCCGAAAGTTTAGACGCAATTTCGGACAAAGATACGAAAAATTAATTTTCAGAGTTCTCAGTGTCTTTAGGGTCTTCAATATTTGCGGTGTTTTCGGAGTTCTCCACATTTGCGACTTCCTCAGAACTCTCCGCGTTTGACTTACCCATTTCCTCTTTGAGCAATGCCCCTAATGTGGTGACAGTCTCTTCATGCGCTGGCAGTTGCCGCCGCGGTTCCCGTTCACGCCGTGATCGCGGGGGTCGCTGGGATCGCATTCTCGTTGGCTGTTCTCGCTCAGGTGCCACAGCGCGTTCCTGCTCCGCAAGGAGTGCTTTCAAACTGAGCCCGATCCGTCGGTCCTTTGGAGACAGATTAATTACTTTCAAATCCAATTCGTCGCCTACGGAAACCACTTCTTCCGGTTTTTCAATCCGTCGGTCTGCGAGTTCAGAGATGTGAATTAAGCCTTCAATACCTTCTTCAAGTTTAGTGAATGCTCCAAAACTCGTGAGATTGACAACCTTACCTCGCACGACGGAACCAACCTTGTACTTCTCGGGCACCTCTACCCAGGGATCGGGTTGTGTCTGCTTGAGTCCCAATGAAACTCTACGTTCAGCGGCATCAATCTGCAACACGACTACCTCAATCTCACTGCCTTCCTTAAGTTCTTCATTGGCTGCATTACCACGTTTGGTCCATGAGAGGTCTGAGGTATGGATTAAACCGTCAATTCCTGGTTCGATTTCAACAAACGCTCCAAAACTCGTCAAATTTCGGATACGTCCGGTGATCTTGCTGCCAACAGGGGATCTCTCCTCCAAAAGTTCCCAAGGGTTTTGTTTTAACTGCTTGAGTCCAAGTGAAATACGTTTATCTTCTCTCGATATTTCAAGGACAATGGCTTCGATTTCATCACCCTTATTGACAATTCTTGATGGAGCGACGTTACGGCGAGTCCATGCCATCTCAGAGACATGAATCAAGCCTTCAACACCCTCTTCGAGTTGCAGGAACGCACCATAATTGACAATATTAACAACAACGCCACGAACCGTGGAGCCAACTGGATATTTTTCCTCAATGTCTGTCCAGGGATCGGGAGTTTTCTGCTTCAAACCCAAGGAAATTTTCTCGTTCTCTTGATTGATACCGATGACTTGGACTTCGACCTCTTCCCCAACGGAGATGACATCAGATGGATGGTGTATTCGCTTCCAGGCCATATCCGTCTTGTGAAGTAATCCATCAACGCCACCCAGGTCAACAAAAGCACCAAAAGCAGTGATATTTTTCACCACTCCTGTCACCTGTTGTCCTACTTCAAGTGTGTTGAGCACTTCTGAGCGTTTTTGGACAAGTTCGGCTTCCAACCAAGCCCGCCGCGACAGAACAATGTTATGCCGCCGCTTGCTCAGGCTGATAACCTTCATTTCAAGCGTTTGCCCTACATACTGCTCAAGGTTCTGGATAGGACGTAATTCAACTTGCGAAGCCGGTAAAAAACCTCGGAGTGACCCAACACTGACTCGTAGCCCTCCCTTAATCCGTTCGGTGATACGGCCCATGACGGGTGTACCCGCTTCGTACGCGGTCGCAATTTCGTCCCAAATGAGCGTTTGGTCGGCGATCTTTTTCGAAAGAACTATCTGCCCTTCGGAGTCTTCGCGCCGCACAATATAGACATCGATCTCATCACCTACCTTAACAGTAGGCAAACCGTCCTGTCCAGCATCGAATTCAGATGCTGGAATATAACCTTCGGACTTAAAGCCGATGTCAATCATTACTTCATCGCGGTTGGCATCTACGACGACACCTTTAACAATTTCGCCATCCGTAAACGCCTTGATCGAATTATCATACGCCTCTTCAAGAGATTCCGGGCTCATTGGTTCCGGTGGTTCTTCGGGTGCTGCCGCTACCTCTTCAGAGATGGTTTCATCAGTAAGCGGTGTTGCTTCTTCAACATCAGGGGTATCAGCAGTCGATTCCACTTCACCGTTTGTGGCTTCTTCATGCTCATCAGTGTCTGCGTTGGTTGCAGAAACTACTTCTGAAGTCTCTGCCTCGCTTGCTACTTCCTGATTAACTTCAACCGAACCTTCAGTTGGATGTTTTTCCTCTTCCACATCAACAGTGGAAGCATTTGTATTTGCCTGTTCGTTGTTCATTAAGATACCTGGTCCATTTAAAAACGCGTAGCCGCGTTAATCCGCCAGTTCCTCCTTATATTCAAAGTGCTTTTGGCACTTTCAAATCGGTTGCATAATAGTATATCACAAATGCATAAAGAAAACAATAATAATTTTTTTACTGATATGATTTAATTTTCAGAAAAACCTTCCATTGGAAAACATCTTCTGATTTGCGACTCAAACACAGAACTTTGCTTGATTTTTTTATCTATTTAAGATAGAATTTAAAAACGGTTCCTTGAGTCAGGACCGGTTTTAATCTATAAGAGGTGATTTCCATGGATTCGACAAAATTAATGAAACTCCGAGAAGAATCCGGTATTAAAGTAATTGAAATACAAACAGACTTGAGTAGTTACGCAGCATCTGATTTACGAAAGGTTCTTGAGGGACTCTTAGCGGAAAAAGTTGAGAAGGTTGTTGTCAACCTCAGTCAAGTGAGTCATATAAACAGTACGGCGGTAGGGGCATTAGTAGGTGTTGCAAAGCGGCTCCGCCAGAGTGGTGGCGACCTTAAAATTTGCTCACTCGCAGACAACTTAACACGTACCTTTAATCTCATCGGTGCATCCAGCGTCGTCGAAATCTACGAATCAGAAAACAGTGCCCTCGCAGCGTTTTAAGCAGAGTAAATTTAGTACATGGCGCAAGCAGACATTCAACTTCAAATTCCGAGTGCTGCCTTTTACATAGAACCTGTTCGGGTATTCGTTGGTAACCTCGCACAAAGCCTCGGATTTTCCAGAAAACGTGTATCAGACATTCAACTCGTGCTTGACGAAATCTGTAGCAATGCAGTACACCATGGCTCGGCTGATGAAAAAGTTGGCGTTAAATTGTGTATCAGCATTGATACACATGCCCTTGAAATTTTAGTAAGGGATACCGGCAGGCGGTATACAGGAGAAAAGAATTGGCTAACACATGAAAGACTCTCAGAGATTGAAATGAACCGTTCCCCAAACAACGAGAGAGGGCACGGTATCTTCATCGCTAAATCTCTCGCGGATATGCACGAAATGCAACCGAATGCGGCAGGCGGAACCGATGTCCGGGTTACCTTTCGCCTTCCAAAACCAAGAGATATCGAAATTTAATCTTCCCCTGAAATCTCAATGGCAATAAGTGTTAGATCGTCGTCTTTTGGGCAGTTATCAGTGAAGGTATCAAGAGCGTCCGAGACACTGGTGATAAGTCCCGCTGCAGATCTTTTTGGGCACGTACATACTAATTTTTCGAGACGCTCTACTGTAAATTCTTCACCCTGTGGGTTTTTGGCTTCGTAGACACCATCAGTATAAAGGAACATTCTGCTTGACCGATCGAATGGATAATGTACCGTTTCATAAACCGAATCTCGCCAGATGCCCAATCCATTTCCTGTATGCCGATCACCAATAGTTTGGCATGTCTGTTGATGCGTGTCGTACAAAAATGGGAATGAATGCCCAGCATTTGCACAGATGAGTTCGCCTTTATCGAGGTCAATGATACCACAAAAGGCTGTTGCAAACATAAACAGGCGCGAACTAATCAAATCATTAAAACGGGTGTTTAGTATTTCAAGCAGATACCCTGGATTATCTTCGACTTCTTGCTGAAATTCCGCCAAAATTGTTTTAATGAAGACTGTTACAAAAGCCGCTGAAACGCCATGTCCCATAACATCAGAAATAAAAACACCGAGTCGATTCGGTGCAATTTCCCAGACATCAAAAAAATCCCCACCGACCGCCATTTCAGGACGGCAATGTGAAGCAATTCGAAATCCTGATAATTCCTGCACACCATTCTGAGGAATCAGAATTTCCTGAATGCTTCGTGCCATTTGGAGCTCTTCTTGCAAGCGGGTATTATATTCTGCAAGCGTATCTTGGTAACGTTTAATCCGCAAGAGTGAACGTACGCGGGCAAGCACCTCTAAACTATCAAAAGGCTTCTCAATAAAATCGTCGGCACCTGCTTCAATGGACTTAATTCTATTTTCGCGAGTGTCCCGTAGAGCCGTTATCATCACAATCGGAATGAATTCGGTAGCCTCGTTCGATCGGATTCGTTTCACAACCTCAAAACCATCCATTCTCGGCATGTTGATGTCCAACAAGATGAGATCTGGCATTTCTTTTTCGACAGCCTCGAGTGCCTCAAGTCCATCTGCAGCTGTGTAGACTATATACCCGCGTGCATTGAGCTGAATTTGGAGAATTCTAACATTTTTGGGTTCATCATCAACAACAAGGACTTTCGCACCTTCTCGCTGTTCAGAAATCACTTCCTCGCTCATATCTCTGTCCTCTTGATGTGAGTCTCTACACGTTCCACCAAAACTTTGATGTCTATAGGTTTACTGAGATAGTCATCGCATCCGGCTTTGAGGATGCGTTCCCTGTCGCCAGACATCGCTGCGGCTGTCAGGGCAATAATAGGTATATCCACCCATGCCAAATTCGCTTTAATCTGTCTTGTTAAATCTTCGCCGCTTTGTCCGGGTAAGGCAATATCCATGAGAATGAGTTGTGGCATTGCGTCTTCCAAACATGCGATCGCTTCCGTAGCATCAGTCGCTTCGATAACTGTATAGCCCTTTGATTGCAGGACAATCCGCACAACTTTGCGGTTCAATTCTTGGTCTTCAATCACGAGGATCCGTTTTTGCGTTTCTGTCTGTTCTTCAACTGGGGGTGGGTTTTCAGTATTCACATGTTGCCTTTTCTTCAAATCAGCAGTTATGAAATGAACCGAAGTTGCGGAGCCAAATCTTCTGCCCTACTTGCCCTATCTCACTTTACCAGACCTATGTTGGATTCACGTTTTAATTATTGAAGGGGTGCTGAAGGGGGATTCTCACAGCGAAATTACTCCCTTTTCCTTCTTGGCTTGCCACACTAATCTCGCCACCGTGCAACACGATAAGCCTATGTGTCAAGGCTAAACCGAGACCTGTTCCACCGTACCGCCGAGACTTTGAGGTATCAATCTGTGTAAACGGGGCGAAGAGCTTCGCCTGATCTGCTTCGGAGATACCTATACCTGTATCAACAACCTCGGCTTGCAGTTCTGTTGTTCCAACTTCCAGTTTTGTTGATACTTTACCGCCTTCTGGGGTAAATTTCACTGCATTGGAAAGTAGGTTATAGAAAATCTGCTTGAATTTAACCCGGTCAGCTTCAATCATACCATTTTGGTTGTAATTCAAGGTAAGGTCCAGATCTTTCTTTACAGCCAGTGAGGTGATAATCGCGTTAACTTCTTCGACTGCCTCAACAATAGAGAACGTCTCTAATTGGAGTGCCATTTTTCCGGCTTCGATTTTTGAAAGATCAAGAATGTCATTGATCATTTCGAGCAAATGCTCGCCGCTAATGTGAATATCATTGAGGCACTCCCTTTGCTCATCGTTAATGCTTCCGACGAGTTCATCCCGCAAGATTTCGGCAAATCCGATAATCGCATTCAAAGGTGTGCGCAACTCGTGACTCATATTTGCGAGAAAATCACTTTTTGCACGGCTCGCGTACTCAACGACTTGTTGTGCGCGATAGTACTCAGTTATGTCTCGTGAAATACCACAAGTTCCTACGATGCGTCCTTCTCTATCTCGAATCGGGACTTTCGTCGTTGATACCCACGTATCCTGTTCATGGGGCCAGGTCTCTCTTTCCTGTTTCGCTTCAATTGGTTTTCCGGATTCAATGACATCCTGTTCGTCCTGATATGCCTGTTGCGCATGTTCGCGGGTGAAGAAATCAAAGTCGGTTTTATGGACTGCCTCTACAGGATTTTTTAAACCGAACCGATCTGCTAAAGAGCGATTGATTCGTATAAATCTACTCTCTGTATCTTTAAAATAGATATGGTCAGGGGTATTTTCCATCAAGGTATGCAACAACTCTGCTTCTTGAACATGTTTTGCTGCTAATTGCTGGAATCGGGTTTCACTCTCTTTCAACCTCGCCTCCAACCGCTTTTGCGGTGTTATATCTGTTGCGAGGATGTAACAGAGTTGTTTTTCGGCATCTTTTATTCCTTGCCATCTCACCCATCTGTAGGAGGAATCTTTATGCTGAAACCGGTTTTCAAAGGCAACAATATCGCGTTTTCCTGTCTTCACCTTTTCGATTTCGGCGAGTACTTCCTCCCGCTCCTCTGGATGTATGAACGTGGCCCATTCGGAGTTTTGAAGTTCTAATTGTGTGAATCCAAGGACTTCTTCCCACACCGAGTTGAGCGCGACGAAACTACCCTCACAACTGATGTACCCAAACATATCTGTGGAAGTTTTCAAAAAACAACGCAGTTCAATGATTTCATCCGTTAATATGTGCTTGCCGACTGTGTCTTTAAGTTCCATATTTACCCCCACAAAATGCAAGGCAAGAGCACCTCGTGCGTGACGTGCATCTATGTTGTTACGAGGACTGCACGGTTTGCGAGTTTTACAACAGTTTGCGTAGTACTTTGGAAAACAAGTTCATATAATCTCCCGTGATGACTCGCGCTCAGCGCAATGAGGTCACAATCATTTTCCTCTGCGTTTTCCAGAATGTTTGTTACCGTAAAGCCACGAGCAGTGAGGAAGTCGGTTTGAATGTCATAATATTCCAAATACGCTTCCATCTGCTGCTTAATCTGGGTTGCCTCCTGTTGCGTGCTTGAAAGAGCAAGTCCTAAAATTCCGGCTTTTGTCAATTCCCCGATTTCGGCGACGAGCCTTAAGGCATGATCAGAGTAGGCATCTCCGTGATGGACTGCGAGAATTTTCCGCAAGAGCGTGCACTGTTCGTGCACGACAATAATAGGTCTCGTGATGTGGAGTAGCACGTCATCGATCTGGCTCTGGATAAGTTGGAGGCGACGCTTTCTTATATCTTCAGGAAGCCCGACAACGACGAGGTCAGCGGAACGTGCTTTTTCGCAGATCATCTGTCGCGGGTTGCCAGCGACAGCCTCAACGTGGTAATCCAAGAAATCGTAGAGCGCGCACTCCGCCTCTGTTCGACGTATGACGGTCGCCGCAACATCAGCGTTTCCACCGTGTTGACTGTCTTGAAAGAAAACACATGATAAGTGTGTTCCCAAAAGTACTGCCAGTTGTCCAGCGTACTCAAAAGCGTTTTTCTCGTAATCCGTATCGCCAATGGCAACGAGGATATTTTTTATCATGATACATTCCCTTATAAATGCAAGGCAGTAGGCTTTACTCACAAGTTCCCGACTTTAGCAAGGCACCTCTCGTAGATACAAAACTCAGATTAGCCTGAACTCACTCGGGGTGCTGCAGGAAGGCGGCAACGGCATCGTCTTCACTTTCAAAGTTTTTAAAGACGGGGATCAACCGCGCCATGACAATGAGGCTCTTGACCTGTTTGTTCACATTAATCACTGCCATTTCTCCCCCGCGCGGATGGATATCGGAATAGATTTTCATAAGCATGCCAAGCCCAGAACTGTCCATTCCAGTTACTTCTTTGAAGTCAAACACAAGTCTCGGGGGTGAGGAGTGCACTGCAAGTGCCTCCTCTATAGTTTCCGAGACCTCTTTGACCCCTGGGGTGATAATTCTGCCGCTCAGTCTGAAAATAACGACCCCTTCTCTCTCAGACACGGTGATTGCCATAGTGTACGTACTCCTAATACTACTGAGCGTTTAGGTTACAGGTGGACTCTCCGAATCACGGCACTTAACCCTCACTTGACAAGGACGAAACTGCCGCATCCTCAGTGTCGAAATGTTCAAAGATACTGACGAGACGACTGCGGACAATCAGATTTTTGATGTTTGTTCCGACATTGATGACACCGATACGCCCCTTCTTTCGCGTTGCGGCGACATGTGCCCCCATCAGCGTGCCGAGACCCGAACTATCCATCATGTTGACGCGATCGAAATTAATGAGAATGCGTGGCTCATCGGAGGAATCTATCTGTGCAGTGATTACCTCGCGTAATTCCGATACTGAGGATCCCATTATTTTTCCACTCGGTTCTAAGATTGCAACACCATATTTCTGGCGAATCGTGGTTGCCATGATTGACTCCTTTTTTTATTTCCTGGAAAACTGATGTTTCGATCCACGTTTCTAATTTTACACTATTTGAAAATATTTGTCAACTTGCAATCAGAGTGTCACTTACCCCCATTTTTTTAGAGGGTAGATTGTCGTTGATATCGTTAGGTTTGTCTGTTGAGAAAGTCAGTATCACAAGGGTCTGCGAGAGCGGATCCCCTCTGAGCTGTATCTGTGTGAAAAAAGAGATAAGAAAGTGCTGGTTCCATAAATCCGTAAGGATGCGCTTGATAATCGTAATCACAGAAAAAGTTTTTCTGTAATCAATTAGAGGATAGGATTCGCTGGATTATGGCACAGTCAGGAATCGAAGTTCCCTCCTACAGATGTTTGCTGTTGACATTCCGTAGTGAAGTGCCATATAATACGGGAAACATACGGGCTTACGACTTCCTTCCGACAAAATAGACAGCTGATGCCAAAATATGGGCATCTTTATGCAGAGAAAGTAGCACATCTAAGAGTAGGATCGGAAATGTTAGCCATCCGACGATAAAAGAGATCGCTTTCGCGAGCATCAGACTACCGAACGAGCAGATCAGTCCGATGTATTCCCGGAAGATCCAGTGTAAAGAGGTCGTCGGACCGGCGCAGGGACCACTTTCCAGTTCAGAGAAGGCAGCGCAGAGTTGGACGATGCCGGAGACTGTCCATCGCTGATAGTCGTGCGGAGAGGCGTGGTAGCCTTGCAGGAACGGGACGGCGATGCAAATATCGCCTCCAGGTTTTAGTACACGATAAATCTCCGATACAACGAGATTCGGTGAGCGGACATGCTCAAGGACGGCTTCGGAGATGACCACATCAAACGTGGCATCACTGAACGGCAAGAAGTGTCCATCGGCGACAATATCGACTTCAGGAGTGATCCCAATGTCGAGGTTGATGACGTTTGGGGCGCGGCGGCGAGCACCAGCACCAAGATCCAAGATTCTCGCGTCGGGCCCGAGATGTCGGAGGGTTTTTCTGACACATCGATTCCACCTTGGGGCGGGATACGGGCATCCGATGAAGTAAGATAAGAACGGGTTCTGTCTAAGTTTGCGTTTTATACGTGAAATCAAATCCGGTTTCGAGTCTGTCATAAGATATAGTGAGACATAACCTTTCCGAAAAATATAAGGGATATTTTCGCGGTGCCCGGGGGGCTGTTTTGGGGCTCGGCGTGAACGTCTGGCATCAATTCATGGGGCATAAATGTCTCCAGCAGGCATCGGCGTTGGCGTTTAACACCTTGTTATGTCTTGTGCCGTTGTCGGCGGTTGCGCTGTTTTTGCTGAAAACGTTTGGTGTCGTGGAAGATGATAACTCTCCGTTGATCGCGGTGCTCCGTGACAACTTCCTGCCGCGCTATAGTGCCCAAGAAATTGTATCAGAACTCTCAGGATTTGCCAATAGAAATCTCGGCAGGCTGAGTGTGGGCGGGTTTCTGCTATTTTTGCTGATCTCGACAATGCTGTTCATGTCGGTGGAGCAGCATTTTAACCACATTTGGGGAGCACGGCGGCGGTTACCGGTGGTGCAAGCGTTCCAGAAATACACCGTTTTCTATACATTGCTTTCCGTGGGACCGCTGCTGATTTGGCTCTTTTTCTCAAATGCTACCAACTGGATGTTCGGCTATGTGTTCCCATGGGTGTTGGTCTACTGCGTGTTTTTCCTGATGTACATTGCGATGCCGAATACGTTCGTGAAGTGGCGTGCCGCACTGCTCGGTACATTCATTGCGGGAACGTTCTTCCAGATCGCGAGGATCGCGTTTGGACGTTATCTGGAACTGTTGTGGCAGAACTATAGTGACATCTACGGTGCGTTGGCGATGTTGGTTACCTTTGCTATCTGGGTATACGTGGCGTGGGTGGTGATTTTGCTTGGTGCGGAGGTGTCGAATTCTGTCCAGCATTTCCGTCAGCAAGCTGGGGCGCGTGGGCGGTTTCGCTATGAGACGAACGGTTATCTGAACGCTTCTGGTGTGATTACGTTGTTTCTGATCGTTGCGGAGCGTTTTGCTAAGGGCGAGGGCGCGTGCTTGGTCGAAGAGGTCGCTGCGCGTTCAGGTATATCGACAGAGGTTGTGCATCAGAGTTTTGAACGGTTTAAGGCGGCAGGACTAATTTATGAGGTCGAAGGGGATACGGACGGGTATCTTCCGGCCCGTGCATTAGAGAATATTACGTTGGCAACACTTGTGGATGCGGTTGAGGGTGAAATGACGAGGCATTTTGCACAAGGACTATCGTCCGAGTCGGGTGCGCGTGTATTGGGAACGCTTCAGCAATCTCAGCGGGAATGCTTGGAGAAGGTTACAGTCGCGTCTTTGTTGTAGATGACTGGTGGTTATGGACAGTTGGTTCTCTGAATCTACGCGAATTCAGCAGGGTGACATCTCTGTAGAAAAAACGCCCATCCATCTTTAACTCCAGCAGGGCGACACCTTTGTTACAGAGATGTCACCCCTACGACGTTCCATTGCTATATATGACATGTTTTTCTATAGAGATATTGAAGAAACAGCCAAGCAAAAACCCTACGGTGCTGGGTATCCCTATGCTCTGAAATTATTTCTCCATCAACCCGTACAGAAACCACACCTACCGTGTACTATGGAGAAAATTCACTGGCTTTGACGTAATACAAAAATCCGATGCACATCTCATCTGTCGTTTTTTCGCCCCAACCGACAGGGATCGGAGGATCATGCGGGTTCGCTGGGTTCTCAGACGAATTATCGAAATGCGCGACGAGATTGACACGGGTACCAGCGGGTAAGAAGATCGGCTCTCGATAGTGATAGGCATCCTGCCAATTGAAATCCCAATCTTGGATCCAGATGAGGTCATGTTCATCACCGGCTGGCGTTGTGGCAATAAGCCGCATGTCGCGTCCGAGTAGGTGCATGTGCGGCATCGTCGCTAAAAGATACACATCTCTCTTGAATTTCTTCGATGCTAAAACTTCATACCATTTTTCACCAGCAGGGATGACGAAATCGCTGTTGGTGGCATGTCCGATATGCAATTTGGTGGTTTCCGCTGTTTTAGAGAAGTACAACCCCAACCGCGAACGGTCCCGTTCAAGATGTCCAGTGCGATAGTAATGTACCTGCATGACGATGTCGGCACCCTTCGGTAAGAGATAACCGACACCCTCCGGTAAGACCAACGGCGTAACACCCGGTGCCCAACCCCCGACTGTTCCTACGCTATCAAATCCAGGTCCTGTGCCTTCTGTAACATAGCCTGGTTTCGGGTCTTGTGCGTCGAGTTTACGAGCTTCGCCGTTCACATCCAAGTAAGCGATAACGTGATGCACGGTCTTGCGATTGCCGGGTTGCACGTCAACGGCTTGAACGTACATATCTGTTTCGAAGTTGGTGGGGATGATGAACTGCCGATATTCGTCCTCGCCTTCCGGTTCAATCTCATATTCGACCGACATTTCAGCGATCCAATCGGGTTCACCGAGGGCCCATCCTTCAGGGAACTCAGGTGCGGGTGGAACGGCATCGAGGTTCCCAGCGGGTGCACCTGCTTCCACCCAGTGTGCGATCATCTGGATTTCGGTGTCCGTGAGTTGCCGTTCATTTTTGAAATCGCCGTAGCCAGGGGCGGGTTTCCACGGCGGCATGAGACGTGCCTGTGTATATTCAGCTATTTCGGTTGACCACGCTTTTGCATCACTGTAATCCGTGAGTGTGAAGGGCGCGACCTCGCCGCGCCGATGGCATGTCTGGCAATTCTTCTGGAGGATGGGTGCGATGTGCTCACTATAGGTAATCTCTGTTGGGAGATGGAGCGTGCATCCGAACGCCGGTGTCTCTTGCACAGGGATAGGGGTATCCGTATGCGTTGCGAGCAGAGCATCACGTAGGTAATGATGCTTGACGCGTGGCTCGTAGCGGTTATCGTCAATGGCACCGCGGTAGGTGACTGTATGGGTCGCATCAATGAGAACGGCTTGCGGGGTCATGGTTGCGCCGAGGGCATGTGCGAGTTGACCGGTCATATCCTTCACGACTGGGAAAGGATAGTCTACTTTGGTGATGTAGTTTTTCACGTCGTCTTCGGAATCGTTTTCGTTGGCGTAGACTGCGACGAAGGCGGTATTTTTAGGCGCGAATTCGGTGTGCAACCGTTTCAGACGCATCGAGTAACGTTGTGCGACTGGACATTCGGTCGCGAGGAATGTGAACACGATGGGTCCCTGCGTGGTGAGGGTGTCTAAATTATGTGTATCACCGCGGAGGGTCGTGAAGGTGAGGCTCGAAATTTTTGTGCCGATGGGAACGCTGCTCGGCTGTAGGGATGCCTCTTGGATGACGCGATGTTTTTTTGTGATTGCGTATTGGGACGCTGTGTATCCCGTGAATGGTAACGCAAGGATAAGGAATAGTGTTAGTAGCTGCGGTTTCATTATGGACCTCCTGCTGATATTTTTCTCGTTTCAGTATAGCACGTTTTGATAGTGTGGTCAAGGGAATTTCTGGTGTTATAGTAAAATCCGGAAACAAGTTCACACGTGTAGCATAGCCTGTTAGGCTGTGCCAGTCATAACACACAACTTCAGAGTTCGCACGACGATATGAGTGTCCAAGTAATTACGGAATCTACTATAATTGTCTGAATCAGGATTGCGGAATTATGGTACTTTTGTGTGTTATAGTAAAACCCCTAAAATCAAAGGAGCACACAAAATCATCATTTCGATTAAGGCCAGAAGTTATACATCGGTTGCTGTGTCACGACACTGACGAGACTCCAAATACCGCCGATAGTGAAATCGCCCAACATCAATCCAATCGCGAACATAACCAACTGCTGTGATGCTCTCGGACCTCCAATTTTCAAAACGCTCCACTTAATAATAGAACTCACCAGCATACAACTCCACAAATACCGCATGCCCCAATCACTAGAGACAACGAACCCGATCGGATGGAAGGGCCACCAGAAGAAACGCGCCCGCATAAACATCAGAAGTGTCGAAAAGAGTAAGCCAAACACAATACCACAAGTGGCGTAGAAATTAGGTTCGGTGGGATAATAGATCCACCTTTGGAGTCCGTTGAAAACGCGTCCACCAAAACCTGTTGCCCAACCGCTGCCACCACCCATGTTTAAGGCACCATAGGTGTAAAAGATATAGAGGATAACGCCAAATACCATCACGGCAGCGAACCCTGAAATCCCCAACAGTGCAAAGAACAACCGCTTTGATGAAATTCCAGAGCGTTCCGAGAGTTTAAAGCCTTCTAATTGGTGTGGCATCGGATTGCTCGTGTAACTCCGATTGAACCAACGGTAAAGCGTCAGAGCGACGAGATTGTTTGTGCCCAATACCCGCGTACCGAAACCGTCAACGAGGATATGATGATTCGGCATATTTTCCATCGCATGTACAGGAAACCCTTGTTCTGCTCTCATCCGCGTGAGCACCAGAACGATGATAAAATAGATTGAAAAAAACAACGGAATTAGCCAGAAGGACATACCGATACGTTTAGAGAAAATGAAAAGTATTGCGAGCCCCACAACGATGCCCCAGAGTGCCAATCTATAGGAAATTGGTTCGTTGGCATCTTCACCTGTGCGATGTCGTGCGATACGAAGGACACCACGAAAGTGGCGTAGGTTCAGGACTACGACAGAAACGAAAATCCCGATGGCGGCACCGAAGCATTGTCTATCAATATACGGGAATCCCGGCAGGCTGGACAAACCAGTGGCACTTGCTAAGACTAATTGTGCCTTGTAAAAAATAAAGAAAAACCAACTGGAAAACGATAGGTCGAGCGGCATTAACAATCCAAGCCCGATAACGAACGGGTAATAAGACATACTGATGCCACCGATAGCGTTCCACGGTTTTTCTGTGAACAGATGTCCGAACCCTTGCCAACCACCGATCCGCTTAATCGGTAAGGTAGGAAGAGTCGGATAAAGAAAACTGAAACCGTTGAAGATCGCAATAAATGCCGCAATTCCGAATCCGAGCCATGTGATGCGGTGCGAAAATAGGGATTTCGTGTTGTGGGTAACATGAAACGCAATCTGCGTTATGGGATAGGCGAGCCGTTCGCGCTCCACCCACTGCTTCCGCAGAATGACATTGATACACAACATCACGAGCACCAGGACTGTCATGAAACCTGCCCAAGATAAGATTGGCACTATCCATACACCGATTATGTCTACAATGGAGAGACTTGATTCTCCTGTATAATAACCTGCTAATGCTTTCGGATCCTCGACAAGAAGCCATCTCGGAAGATAATCCCAGAAGAGTTGTTTCCATTCATTTTCGGGGGTTGCAAACCAGAAGGCGTGCCCGACGGTCGTGACGAGAATCGTCATTAGTGTAATGGAGGGGAAAGCACACGCCGTGCTGAGCAGGATATATATCGTGAGTAGCTCCGCATCGGTGAATAAGCGGCGACGGAACGCAAAATTGAGAACGGTGAAGGCGAACACGACGAAAGCGACATTGTAAAACGGCACAGCATAGGTATTCAGTGCATAACCGACAAGCCCGACTTCACCCGCAATAATCCAGTAGAAATTAAACGGAATCAGCACGAATGTAATGGTAATAGACTTCCATGTAACACCGTGCGGTTTCGGGCGTTCATCGTCTCTCATGAGTGCCTTAAAATTTAGGAAAAAAAGGCGAGGTTACAAACCTCGCCAGCAGATGTGAATTCTTCAAGTGTAATAGTTTTGACAATAGTTACGGCTGAATAGAACCCGCATAAAGATCGTTCAAAGCGTCTTCTGGATGAGGCTCCGGACTACTCTTGGCGAATTCAAGTGCCTCCTCAAGTTCGTTTGCAAGTTCCGTCTCAAGCACTGAGAGTTCATCTTGACTCATACCCTCTTCTTCGATGAGGACCTCGGAGAGTCTCCGAATCGGGTCGCGTTGCCGTTCTTGCTCTTGAACTTCCTCTCGGTCGCGATAGGATGTACCCGGATCACCAATGTGATGCCCGCGAAATCTGTAAGTATCGCAGTTGAGGAGCGTCGGTCCACCGCCTTCGCGTGCGCGTTTGACGGCTTCGTCTGCAGCTGCGTAGACCTTGAGAACGTCGTTTCCATCAACGGTAATACCCGGCATATCGTAGGCAGGCGCACGAACAGCAGCAATATCCTCTACCCGCTGATGCTCTCGTTGCGGCGTTCCCATGCCGAATCGGTTGTTTTCACACACAAAGATAACGGGTAATTCCCATACAGCAGCGAGGTTGAGCGTTTCATGGAATACGCCTTGGTTCGTCGCGCCATCACCAAAAAACGACACTGCGACCTGCTTTGTCCTACGAAGTTTAGCAGAGAGTCCTGCACCCGCCGCGAGTGGAATGCCTGCCCCAACAACGCCGTTGGCACCCAGAATACCGGTCTCTTTATCGGCGATATGCATTGAACCTCCTTTGCCTTTACAATAACCGGTTGTACGTGCGAACAACTCTGCCATCATCCGGTCGCGTTTGCCCCCCTTTGCGATAAGATGACCATGACCACGGTGTGTACTCGTGATATAATCATCATCTTGCAAGTGAGTGCAAACCCCTACTGCCGTGGCTTCTTCGCCAATGTAAAGATGCAAGAAACCGGGAAGTTGACCACTCTGATAAAGTGTCCCAGCGGCTTCTTCAAATTGACGGATCTCTAACATCTTACGATACATGTAAAGCATCTGATCTTTACTCGGTTTTGACATAGTTCCTCCGCAAGGTAGAATTAAAAATCTGAAATTTCAAAGGGCTCGATGCATTCCTGTGAATCGTTTGTAGGGCGATTGACGAACCTTGACACCGGGTATGCCTCCATCTCCTCATCAGGGTAGGGAATAAGAAGCGGTTGAAGGGGTTTTGTCGATTGTTGATTCGGTGCAAGCCACTCCGCATAAGTGTCTTGTGGTAAAATTACAGGCATCCTATGATGAATTTTCTCCAACAAGGTATTAGGCGAACAGGTAATAATGGTACAGGAGCGGAGCGGTTCATCCATCCCATCCACCTGCCATACCTCCCATAACCCTGCGAGTGCAAACGGCTTCTGCGATTTGAGGCGAATGTACACTGGTTGTTTAAGTTTGTCCCCGGGTATCTTTTTCCATTCATAGTAGCCATCTGCCAAGATAAGACATCGCCTACGTTTGTAAGCGTTCCTGAAGGACGGTTTTTCTGAGAGGGTTTCCGAACGTGCATTAATCATCCGATTTCCGATTTTCGGGTCTTTTGCCCAAGATGGTATAAGTCCCCAATGGAAGAATTCCACCTGTCCGGTTTCTGAACTCTCCCCTGTATCAGTCGACGTATTTACAATAACAGCCACATCTTGTGTCGGTGAGATATTGTAGCGCGGGGACAGGTCCATTGGTCCCGCAAAATCGAAGAACGTTTGATTTAACGCTTCAGCATCGCTTGCGAGTGTAAATCGTCCACACATTTTTTAATCTCCTAAGAAAATCTACGCTATACATCCTTTTTCGCTTGTGGGACAAGAATATCATCTCTCCAACGAAGACGGAAGGATGGACGCACGAGTGCCTCTGGAGACTGAAGCGTCAAACCACCATCGGCGGTCAAGACGATCCCAGTAACAAAATCTGCCTCATCAGATGCCAAGAAAAGAGCAGCGTTGGCAATGTCTTCCGGCTTTCCGTAGCGACCAATGGGATAACAATCACGAGAGGCTTTTTCTTCTAGGGCATCTTCAGCAAGCGAAACTTCGCCTCTTTCGCCGACAATCTGTCCTGGAGCGATAGCGTTGGCTCGGATACCGTCCCTGCCGTAATCAAGCGCAATGCTTCGCGTCAAGGCATTCAAACCACCCTTTCCAGCACCGTAAAGTCCAAACCCTGGATTTGTAATTGTAGCATTGACCGTGGAGATGAAAACCAAGGCACCGCCACGATTACGGATCATTTCGGGAATACAATATTTCGCACCGAGCCACGGTCCGCCGAGCGTCACACCAAGGCTTTCGTTCCATTCTTCAGTCGTAAATTCAATTGCTTTCTTCGTGTAGGAATGTGCAGCGTTATGAACAAGCGTTGTTATTTTTCCATAGTTCGACAAGGCGGTTTCGACGAGTGTTTGCCAAGTCGTTTCATCGGCGACATCGCCCATGACGGGGACTGCTTGTCCACCAGCATCTTGAATACGATGGACAGTCTCATCAAGTTTTTCCTTGCGGCGACGCGTGTTAACAACCACCTTCGCACCTTCGCAAGCGAATCTATAAGCAGTCGCCGCCCCGATGCCACCCCAGGCAGCACCCGCGACAATCGCAACCTTTCCTTCCAGTCTCATAGTAAATCCTTTCGTTATGCCTCTACAGCCTCTCAACTATTATAACCCAAGTTGCCACCTTTGTAGCATCACCTGTTAGATTGTGCAGCTTCGGACGCAGGAGACCAACAGCGGATGCTACGAAATGCTGCAGATCCTGAACGTTTTTTAATCAGGACTTGCGCAATTTTGACCATAGGACGTTTGATGAGAGCGAAAACCCGCAAAAAAACACAGGTGTCCTCGTGGCACAACCTAACAGGTTATGCTACAAAAGAACAACATCCGTAAGTCCTATTAATGAAAAATAGCAGGTGAATCTCTAAAATTGTGTCCATAGCAACTTGAGTTATTATAACATATTTTTCACTTTTGTGCTACAATGATAACAACCGTAATGAAGGGAGAAGTACGTGTGAAACCAGCGATGAAAGAATGGCTAGACAATTGCATAGAAAAACTTAAGGCAGGTGAGTTGACTGAGGCTGATCTGCGCGGTGTAACCACCGCTCTGAATTCCGAGAAGCAACTGCTCCTTTATCTCTATTCTAAATCAACAAACTTACGCTCATCGCTTGGCGGGTGGGCATTGTATGACGCAACCGCGCCGGATGAGCCAGTACTCCCCTCGCAAGATGCACCCTATGCATCAGTCCTTGATGCCGTTAACGACGGGTGGCGGATTGTCCAATTTCCGCGCCCTGAACTCTACAATTTTTCCGATGTTGACAACGCCTATCTTACTTATGAGTTCATTTTAGAAAAATTTGTGTAAAGGAAGAGCGCGATGATTAACGTTGAACCAACGCTAAGCGACCATCAGGTCATGCAGTTTATTCACAACGGCTATATCACACTAGAAAGTATCATCGATGCTGACTTTAACCGGGAATGTGATTTGGTGGAGGGTGGACATCTTAGCGATTTCGTTCTTACAGACGAATTTCGTCGGAATGTCCTATTGCACCCGGAAGTCGCTGGTGTCGTCCGTTCACTCTTAGGTGAAGATTTCCTCGTACCGACGAGCGCACATCATCATCTCTTTGAAGCACCACACCGTGGGCAAACGTGGCATTCCGACGGACTCACCGAACACGGATACGGTATCACGCATCTTCAATGCTATTATTACCCGAAAGAGGTGAAAATCGAGGATGGACCTACGATGATATTGCCCGGTTCCCACCATCGGCTTGTGGACAGAGAAGCGATTGCACATTACGGTGATATCCTCGGACAACTTTCTCTCACTGTCCCGGCAGGCACCGTCGCGATGACACGCTACGGTATCTGGCATAAGGCAGGTCCAAAACTCAATGCCGATAGACGCGGGATGATTAAGTTCTCCTATTTCCGGACAGCAATGCCAAAACGGGATTGGGTGCGGGACTCCGATGAACTTCCACCCTATCAGCACGTTGGCAGACATCCTTACGTCACCGAGGTAGAATCCTACCGCGACCGGAGGAGAGGCGAACTTACGTGGCGTTGGTTATGTGGACTGGCAGAAGTGGAAGAGGAAATTCCGCCAATACAGATGTTCAACAGCGGAATTCCCGTATCAGAGATTCAACTTCAGTAGAACGGCAATCGATTCTCATTGCGGTTCCCAATCTACTATTTCAATTGGAGTAGCAAGTTTTCAATATTGCCCTTCAGTTTTACATTGCCTGCCTGTGTTGCGAGTTCTAAGGCGGTTTGAAAATCCTGTTTTGCTCCCAAAGTTTTATCGAGAGATCTCTTTGCCAATCCTCGACTAAGGTAGGCTTTGGTATACTCGGGATTGAATTGAATCGCGACATCATAATCCTTGATCGCTGACTCGTATTGATCAAGTTCTGCCTTTGCGATCCCTCGGTTGTAGTAGGCATTCACGTAATTCGGTCTCAGGCGGATGGCGGTGTCATAGTCAACGATCGCTGACTCGTATTCACCGAGATTTTTCCTTATAAGCCCGCGATTGTTATAAGGAGTCCCCAGATCAGGAGCCAAACGTATCGCGGTGTCATAGTCGGCGATTGCTGCCTCATATCTACCGAGCCTTTTCTTTGCGACTCCCCGATTGTTGTAGGCTTCTGCGTAATCAGGATCCAGAAGAATAGCAGCACTATACATCTCGATTGCCTCTTGGTATTCACCGATCTTCGCCTTTGTCAACCCACGATTGTTGTAGACTTGGGCTTTCTCTGATGCTTTTTCTGCAGTTTTATCTGATGCGCAGCTGGCAGAAAAGTAGACGAGGCACACCAGGAACACAGGCAACAGGCTCCTATCTTTCATAGAGTTTCTCCTCTGTTCTATTTTCGATGGTGTCATCAGTTTTACTTTACCTACCTGCGTTGTGAGTTTCAAGGAGGTTTGCAAATCCTGTTTCGCCGCCGAAATCCGAATATACTAAAGTTTCGCAAGTAGGCAGGCTATTAACCCGCCTACGAAATCCTATAGATTAACGCGCGCCACACGCTTGCAAACATGCCTGCATGTGCCCACGAGATTCTGCCGCAATTGTGCAGCACTGCGCTAAACCATACGCTTTCGCGCCAATGACTTCAAGGTTCAACGGACCGGTGTAGCCATTCTCATGAAGGACACGGATATAGCCGACAAGGTCGATGTCCCCACGTCCGTTTGCCTGCAACTCAGGATCGCCAGGACCGCGTTGGGTGCCTTTGCAGTCTCGAATATGTACGTGCTTCACGCGGGAGATCACCGCCGCGATCGCCTCCACAGGGTTTTCATCCGCGCGATGAATATGAGACGGATCCATATCAATACCAAATGCCGGTGATGAAATCGCTTCCATAATGCGGAGCGTCGTCGGCGTGTTATAGATACTCGCTCCCACATGCGCCTTGACACAGAGTGTCACACCGTAATGTTCCGCACGTTCGGAGAGACTCCCCAATGAATCAACGACTTCGGGCCAGGCAGATTCATCATCCGATGCGCCGCCGGGACCGCAGTTAATAATGGGGACACCTATCTCAGCTGCGGCTTGGAATGCCTGCTCCATGCGTTCTGGATCGCGCGAAGGTTGTTCCATTGCCAATAGCTCGAGTTCGTATTCTGTCGAGAATCGCTTGATGTCGGCTGCAAGTTCCTGCCAATTCGCGAGGACGAGATGCTGGCTCATCCCATCAATCGCTGAGAGTTCAATGCCATCGTAACCAGCCATAGCGATGTGCTTGAAGGCGGTTTCCATATCGTAACCACCGAATAGTACCGAATTTGCTCCTAATTTCAAATGTGAGTTCTCCTTCTGTAGAGGCAGGTATTTGCATTACCCACTCTACAACAATTATCCTTTCAAAGATGGAAGCGGATGTGGACGCACCACGATACCACCTTGCTCATAAGACTCCATCGCCGCCCAAGTATATTCAAGTGCCGCGAGTGCATCTCTACCGGAGGCACGTAACTGCTCTTTCGGCACGTCGTTCGTGATGTCCTCTAAAAAGGCGTGAATCCTTAAGGGGAAGGTTTGACCGAAGTCGCTGATGCCTGACTCCGTGACAATCGGATCGCCGGAGAAGTCAGGAGCACCAGGGGAGGGCCAATAAGTAACCTTCTCGATGCAGTTCTCAATGCAGAAGGTGCCACGTGTGCCTGCGAGTTCAACGCTCCACCAGCCGCCGAGACCGAATGTAGCATCACCACGTTGGCTCAATAGGTAACCGATACACCCATTCTCAAAACGGAGGTGAATGCTGTTAATGGAGACCATTACGTCTCCGGCACCGCGTCTAAAATGAGGACGATCCATGAAGGCTTGAACGTGTGTCACATCGCCGCAGAAATGACGCATCACACTAAATGGGTGAGACAGGAACGCTTTCACGTGAAAATAGGGAAATCCATCTGACCGAGGCGCTTTCGAGTAACTATAGCCAAACTCACCGCCAGCAAACCCCATTTTATGAAGACAGTAAACCATCTCCCCAATGTGTCCATCCTCAATATATTTCTTCGCTTGTTCCGCAGGCGGCGTAAAATAATGATTCAAATTACAGCCGAGATAAAGGTCCTTTTCTGTAGCTTTTGCTACCATCTCTCGCGCCTGTCCGATATCGTTAGAGATCGGTTTCTCAACAAGCACGTGCTTTCCCTTGTCAAGAGCCTCCATTGTTGGTTCATAGTGCCAACTCCCATTCTCGTTTCCGCCGGTGCCGACATCCACGATGTCCAAGTCGGGTTCCCCATCAATCATATCAGCTAAGTTATAGTATGCCTTTACACCGAGACGTTCCGCTGCGGTGTCTGCGCGCTCTTTTACGATATCGCACACCGCAACCAGTTCCGCCAAATCGTCATTCGTGTGGCAATTCGCATGGTTATTGCCAATCCCACTCATGCCGACAACGCCAACTTTTAATGCCATTTGTTGTTGTTTCCTTCCAAAGATGAAATTTGATTTCGCCTGTAGGGAAAGTTTGCAGTTTAAATTTGCGTTTGCTCATAACACCCTACAACGACTTTGCACCTATTATAAGGTTGTTCGCTGTTTTGTCAACAAATATCTCCAAAAATATACTTGACAGTAATTCCGATACGTGCTATCTTCTCATAATAGAATGTGTGCATCTCAATCCCCGCGGGCGCGCCTTATAAGTGTAAAGGAGGAACGACAGATGAGTATCAGTGTCGGGATGGTAGGCTTAGGAATGTTCGGCCCCTCGTTTATCCAATCGTACAAGTCACATCCAGATGTGCATCGTCTCGCACTCTGTGATTTACATGAAGACCGACTCGCAAAATGGGCAAAGCAATTTGAGATTTCCGAGACCTACTCGAGTCTTGACGATATCTGCAAATCGGATTTAGATGCCCTCGTGATCATTACCCAGCATTGGATGCACGCACCGCAGGCAATTCAAGCGATGGAAGCAGGTAAGCACGTCTATACCGCCGTCCCCGCTGCCGCATCGCTGGATGAATGCGAATCCCTTATCAGAACCGTTGAGCGAACCGGAATGATTTACATGAACGGTGAGACGAGTTATTTCCGCCCAGAGACCGCCTTCTGTCGTCAGAAAGCGGCGGAGGGTGCGTTCGGGGAGTTCATTCATTGCCGTGCCGAGTATTTTCACGACATGGACCACGGACTCTACGATGTCGCGAGGAATCGATGGGGTACGCAGTGGGGGCGCGATAAAAGCGGGAACATCCCGATGTACTATCCAACCCACTCAACCTGTTTCCCGATCTCCGTGATGAAAGCGTACGCAACATCGGTTTCCGCACAAGGGTACATCTATCCAAATGACGATTGGTTTCGGATGGACACCATTCACAAGAATCCGTACTCCAACGAAGTCGGGCTTTTTAGAATGAGCAACGGGGCAACAATGCAAATCTGTGAGTTCCGAAGGATCGGGCATCCCGGATCTGAGCGCGTCAGCGGTATCTATGGAACAGAAGGGAGTTACGAGCAAAGTCTGGCAGGTTGCGTTTGGGCAAGTAAACGCGAAAGAGAAATCGTCCAACCTTCGCAAACACACGAAGAACTTCCTGAGGCACTCGCAGCGGATCTCGGCGGACATGGTGGTTCACACGCCTATCTTGTACATGAATTCGTGGATTCTGTCAATCGCCAACGTTTGCCGCGCGTTAACGTTTGGGAGGCAGTTCGGTACTGCGCCCCCGGATTTGTCGCACATGAATCCGCACTACGGGATGGAGAATTACTCCCGATTCCAGATTGGGGAGATGCGCAGGAAACTTAAACAGAAATTGGACTTGATTTTTATTCTATTTTCCAGTATACTATACTATTTAAAGCTTCTAATGGCTAGATACCATGCGAATCGGCACGCAAACTTCGGTTAAATAGAAAGCAATCGGACATTATCAACGCACACTACGAATCTGAGGTCAATAAGGAGTTTAGAATGGCTACTGAATACGCGGGAGCCTTTGATGTATCGGCAATTCCGTCTGATGTTGCCCGCGAAATTGAAATTTATGAGATACAACTTGGTCGAGTTCAAGCTGGCCAAGTGGAAGAGACTCTGTTCACCGAGTTTAGACTCCGTCACGGGGTTTACGGGCAACGCGATGATAGATCACAGATGATCCGTGTTAAAATCCCATTTGGCGGGCTTACAGCAGTACAACTCGAAATGCTGGCGGATGTTGCCGAAGAATTCTCGGATAACATCATCCACATTACAACACGTCAAGATGTACAATACCATTATGTAGACATCAACAATACCCCTGAGTTGATGCGCCGCCTCGCGAGCGTAGACATTACCACGAAAGAGGCGTGTGGTAATGTCGTGCGAAACGTTACAGCATGCCCTCTCAGCGGTGTGTGCCAAGATGAGACATTTGACGTAACCCCCTATTCTAAGGCGTTGTCGGCATTCCTTTTGGGGCACCCAGATGCCCAAGATTTTGGTCGTAAGTTCAAAATTGCGTTTTCTGGATGTGAAGAACACGCTTGCGGCTTAGCGAATATGCATGACATCGGTGCCGTCGCTGCTGTTAAAGAGGTAGACGGTGAAGTCAAGCGCGGTTTTAAACTCTATGTTGGCGGCGGGCTCGGCGCAGTACCACATCAGGCGAAAGTGTTTGATGATTTCGTTCCTGCAGAGGAACTCCTGCCGATTTCACAATCAATTTGTAGAGTTTTCACCCGTTTAGGTGAGCGCAGAAATCGCAATAAGGCTCGTTTAAAGTTTGTCATCGCTAAATACGGCATTGAGGAATTCCGTAGACAGGTGCTTGAAGATCGGGAAACTCTACGTCACGATCCGGTATGGACAGCGTATCTGGACAATCTCGACGCTTACGACGAAAGTCCTCTCAAAGCACCCACGCAGCTCAATGGTGCCTCACAGCCTGAGGGGTTTGAAGAGTGGTACCAATCTAATGTGCAGTTACAAAGCCAACCCGGCTACGCTTTTGTGACGATTACGCTACCACTCGGTGATATTACCGCGGATCAAACGCGTGCTTTGGCAGATATTTCACGGAAATACGTTAAAGACACCATCCGTGCGACAGTCGAACAGAACATCGTTCTCCGCTGGGTAACAATGACGGATTTACCCGCGCTCTATCGCGAACTCAAGGCGATTGGTCTCGGCGAACCGGGAGCAGAATCCATGGTGGATATTACCGCTTGCCCCGGTACTGATTCTTGCAAACTCGGTGTTTCTTCTTCACGTGGGTTGGCAGCGCATCTGCGAAACCATTTCATTGAAGCGGGTGTGCAGAATGAAATCAAAGATTTTCGGATCAAGATTAGCGGTTGCCCCAATTCCTGCGGACAACATCACATTGCGAATATTGGTTTCTTCGGATCCTCGCGCCGAATGGGTGCGCATATCGCGCCCTACTATCAAGTGCTCCTCGGTGGACACATGACCGAGAACGCCAGTTCTTACGGACTTGCCACTGGAAAAATCCACGGCAAATATATTCCGACGTTTATTGAAGAGTTGACCGGTAAGTACACGGCGGAACGAAATGAGGAAGAATCCTTCACCGATTACGTCGCACGACTCGGTAAGGCAGAGATCAAGCAGATCTTGTCCAAGTACGATAAGATTCCATCTTATGAGGAAGCACCAGAATTCTATGTGGACACCGGCGACACGAAAGATTACCAACTCAAGACAGGTGTCGGTGAATGTGCAGGAGAGGTAGTCGCACTCGTCTCTATGAAACTGGAAGAGGCAGATCGGCTTATCTATGAATCTGGCTTGAACTTAGAAAAAGGTGAGTATCAGGATTCCGCGGAGTTGGCTTTTGATGCAATGATCAGAGCCGCAGATGGACTTCTGACAACGGTGGGCTTGCAGTATATCGATAACGCAACCACCGTCAACGAATTCCGCACTCATTTCTTTGAACCCGGTAACTTCTTCCCCGGTTACGGGGCACACATCTTCAAAGCAACAGAGGAAGATGCTTCTACGTTTGACCATGAATTGGGACACCGTCGGGTTGAAGAGGCTACACTCTTCGTTGAAGAATCGCATAACGTCTATGGACGCATGCGTATCAAGCAGGAGGAAGAGGAAGAGAGCCGTCGCAAGGCACGTCGATCGCGACCTGCACGGAAACCAAGGGTTGTCAAGAAGCGGAAACCTGTTGAGGAAATCGTGGATAGCCTCGATCTCAAGGGGGTCGCCTGCCCATTCAACTATGTCCAGGCAAAGATTCGGTTGGAAACGATGGACCTCGGTCAACTTCTCGAAGTCACTATCGATGATGGTGAACCGATTCAGAACGTACCGACGAGCCTCACCAACGATGGGCATGAGATTGTTGACACCAAGAAGGTCGGACAGCACTATCGCCTCACCGTTCGGAAGGGTGAGTAGCGTCTAAGATTGTGGTTCATCAGAACCAAGTTTTATATACTGGCGGTTGCCGCCCGCGCTCACACGGGTAGGGCGGCAATCGCTTTTTATTACAACGCTGATTGGAATTGATGAACTACGTCTGGCAACGACGACGGAAAGCTCTCCCTCGTTACAATAAATTGACTTTCCCACCAAATTACGGTATAATAAAGGCAGCAGATTATAGTGAATCCAGCGGGAATAGTGTGCTGGTAATTTAAGGCATGGAACTAAAATATCGCGGGTAAAACCTGCTTTTACAAGAAAAGCCCATCGGGGCATTATGTTTATAGGACATTTTTTAGCAGAATGGATTTACAACAGATTAACGTCAAGGTCTTTACAACCGAAGATAGCAAAATCAACTATACCAACTTCATCAAGGTCTTCAACCGTTGGATGGAGGAGGCTGATTCAGAAGATTACTTGAACTACGCCGACTATTCACACGTTGATGCGGGGCCGGGTGTACTGTTGATTTTGAAGCAAGTTAACTATAGCATTGACAATGCTTACCACGAGCACGGTTTCCTCTACAACCGGAAGCATGCGGTCGAAGGCGACAATGCTGACAAGATTCGCCAAGCATTCACAGAGGTGCTTTCCAAATGCGAACAACTCGAAGCAGCCGCAGAATTAGAGAACGCAGTGCATTTCAACGGCGCAAATCTCCTGTTTATGATAAACAATCGGCATATCGCACCGAATACATCAGAAACAGCGGCATCTATTCAGGCGGAATTGACACCTGTCCTACAACAGATGTACGGCGGTGACGATTTCACGGTGGAACGCACCTCCGAAGACGCACGCGAACGGTTCGCCCTACGAGTCTCAGCGAACTCAGATAAACCAATTTCAGCACTCCTCTCTAATCTCGGAGCCTAAGATGTTTAACTTCAGCAACGAACAGATTGAACGCTACAGCCGACATATTATTCTCAAAGAGGTCGGTGGGATGGGGCAGACGCGGTTGCTTGAATCGAAAGTGCTACTCATCGGTGCGGGGGGACTCGGCTCCCCTATTGGAATGTATCTCGCGGCAGCAGGGGTCGGCACGCTCGGTATCATTGACGACGACGTAGTAGATCTCAGTAATTTACAGCGTCAAATATTGCACGGCATCAGTGACATCGGCGTTTTGAAGACTAAATCCGCAGAAGCCACTATTGCAGAGATGAACCCTGATGTCAAGGTGATTCCCCACAACGAGCGTATCACCTCGGAAAACGTTTTCCAGATTCTGGAACAATATGATCTGATTGTTGATGGATGCGACAACTTTCCGACCCGCTATCTCCTCAATGACGCATCTGTTATGCTTGGCAAGCCGATTGTGCACGGCAGCATTTCCCAATTTGAAGGACAAGTCACCGTCCTTTACCCGGGCAAAGGTCCATGTTATCGATGTATCTTTTCCGAACCGCCCCCTGCAGGGATGGCACCGAGTTGCCAAGAAGCCGGTGTCTTTGGGGTGTTACCTGGCATTATCGGCACAATTCAAGCCGTTGAAGCCTTGAAAGTCCTACTGGACATTGGTGAACCGTTAATTGGGAGCCTTTTGCTTTTCGACGCGTTATCCATGGATTTCAACAGACTAAAACTTCGCCAAAATAGCGATTGCCCGATGTGTGGTGAAAATCCTACCATCCACGAATTGATTAATTACGAGGAATTCTGTGAGGTACGTTGGTAGCCCAACGAATTTTGTGTAGGGCGAGATCTGTGTGCCTCGCCCATTTCGGGTTAAAGGAATTTTTGAATTTTGGCACTTTCTCTCGGACACAGTCCCCTTTCAGGCATAAGCACACCGGCGGAAATCTTCTCAGGGGAACCCCGTCTCGTCAATGTAAACAGGCGTTTTGCCATGTTCCTGTATCTCTTGATGAAGGGTTGAAAGAGACTCTCACCGTTTTAGGGGACCCTGTTCTCTGTAGGTCGTGGTCTTTTTTTCGCGTGATATTGAGTTTCGATAAGGCAAAGAAGATGCCGTTTGTGGAAACACCGAAGTGTTTGGCACGGTCGGCAAGGGTGTGATCCGGAAAATCTGCGACATGCTGCCGAAGTCTATCGTAATCAATAGAGCGAGGGCCCTTAGGACCCGGCTTTTCATACGCAAATGGGTCTTCAGCCTCTAACCAGTTGTGGATTGTCCGTCTTGAGACGCGAAACGTCCGTTCCGCGGCGGTTTTCCTGCCTCCCTTATGAATGAAATCCAGCACGCGTTTGCGTAAATTTATTGTATGGGGGCCTACCTTCCCGTAATGGAGTTTTCGAAAAAATGAGACGTTTTGGCACCCAAGGTCGTGTGTATCCTGATCGGCATTACGTTGTCTCGCGAACTGAGGAAATTGCCGATTTTATCCACCGCCTCAAAGACGGACGCTATGTCGTCCTCTTTGCACCTCGCCAGACCGGTAAAACTACGTTTTTCCGATTAGCATTAGACACGCTCATCGCCACGTCGTCAATCTATTTCCCGATTCAACTGAATTTTGAGGCATATAAAAATCTCTCAGTACCCGATTTCTATGCAGCTTTTTACAAAAGGGTTCGAAAGGAAATTGAGAAAGTTTTCCAAAAGCGGGAACAGCTGCCTGATGAGACACTCGCAAGTTTCCTAAATGACGCAAAGTTCACCAATCACATCTCTATGATGGAGTTCTTTGAACAATTTGACGATTTTCTGGAAAGTCAACACAGCGGTGAGAAGGTCATCCTCATCATAGATGAATTTGATGGCATCCCTCAAACAGTCCTGGGTGATTTCCTTCATTCACTTCGCGACATCTATCTTTCTGATGAAAGGCGATGTCCCCACAGCGTAGGTATCGTCGGAGTCAAGAGTATCGCGCAACTTAACTACGATAGATCCGTTTCTCCATTCAATATCCAAGACGAGTTTCACTTACCCAACTTCACCCACCAGCAGGTACAAGAACTCTTTGGGCAGTACACAGATGAAGTTAGGCAAACCTTTGCGCCGGAAGTTATTCGAGCACTCCATAGACAGACAGCAGGGCAACCCTTTCTGGTCAATCGATTTGCACAAATTCTCACAGAAGAACTAGACATCCCAAGAACGAAAACAATTACGATGGCGCACTTCGTAAAGGCACACACAATGCTCCTTGAGGAAGAAAACGTCAATCTCACACATCTGCTGACGAATATCCGTAGAGATCCGCGTTTTGAAAACCTCCTGATGCGTATCGTCTCTTACCAGAGAGGCGTACAATTCAACTTACGTAACGTGAGTTTGAAAAAAGTTTATGGCTTAGAAAGCCTTGGGACATCGTTGATTTGCTGAAGGTCAGAGACCTTCAGCGAAGGTTTGGTTTCCAACAC
>RKRR01000082.1 GCA_007571305.1 Candidatus Poribacteria bacterium
ATTTTATAATCCTTTCAAAACACCGTTATGTTTATCAAAGGATACCTGCTTTTCTGCTTTCTCGCATCTTAATTCTAAAAATTGTCCAAACTTTAGTATTTTATGATCGCACAGCACGTTAATTTTGATTTAGACCTCAGGAGGTATGCTCATGCGTTTAATATTGTATTTATGTGCCGTTGCATTCCTAATGGTAGGCAGCGCGCTCACGACACACGCCGCAGTCACAGACGACGGCTTAATCCTTTACTTTAGTTTCGATGAAGCAAAAAATGGAACAGTCGCAGACGAAACAGGCGGCGGAAATGATGGTGTAATTGATGGAGCAGAGATTGCTACCGACGAAGTCGTCTACGGCAAGGGATCATTGTTATGTGATGACGGTAATGACGGTGTATCGGTTGATTCTTTTCAATCATTAGAAGAATATACAGACAATTCCTATCTCTTCTGGCTCAATTTCACCGACGTGAATTCCGGTGCTTGGAATCAGATTATAGCAAAAAAAGCACCCGGTTCTGACCGTTCTCCGGGGATATGGACATGTAACCGCGCCAGTTTGCATATTCACTACCGGTTTAATCCCGGTAACCAAGGCACACTCTGTGCAGGTCCCGATGGAGAAGATGACGAATTCGCAGTCGGCGATTGGCATCACATTGCAGGTATCAAAGAGGGTGACAAACTGAAATTCTATGTGGATGGAGAAGAAGTTGTGGAACAGACTGTTCCGGGGAACCATGCGCAAGGTGCAGAAAAACTCTATATCGGTAAAACGGGTTACGCCTCCGCGCTCTTCTACATCGATGACCTTTACGTCTACGATAGAGCACTCGATGCTGGTGAGGTAGAAAATATCATGGAGGGTGGTCTTCTCACCCCTGTTGAACCTCAAGACAAACTCGCCACGACATGGGGACAGTTGAAAACACGTCGTGACTAATTTCACATCATAAAATGTGGGATGGCTCTGAGGTCATCCCACATTCACCGTCTCGTCTGTGTCTGCCTGTTCATCAAAGTTCTGCCCGTTGCCCAAAGCAGACCCGCCCTTTATTGCGACGGCAGATAGACCTGCATCCAAAAGTCCACAGCAACACAATAAGTGCCTTGCGTTCCATCCATTTCTAACCCTCCTTCGTTTATAGTGAAACCCGAAAACAGGTTCACACTTGTAGCATAGGCTATCGGTTTCCTGTGCATCAGATAATTTCAGAGTTCACACGACGATACGAGTGTCCAAGTAATTACGGAATCTAGAATAAATAATCCAACTTGCTACCTATAGGATTTCAGAGCCATGAACCCCTTTTTCAGAGAGACTCCTTCATTTTTGCGCAAAATTGGGTGTATTCCCTGTCATTTTCGGCGCGAAGAGGCACAACCTCACAGGTGATGCTACAAAGATGGTAGCTTAGGTTAAACATACATAGCCGAAATTCGGCATCATCTATACTTTACATAGGTGGATCAGAAAGTTCCAGACGCATATTTTCCTTGACATATTTAAGTTGTTTAGTGTATCATACTTTCGCGAGTTAAAATGTGGTCCTTTTTGGAGACTCACGTAGTATGTTAACTTTGTTTTAGATATGAGGAGGTTACACATGCGTTTAGTTATGAATGTACTCACCGTTGCTCTACTGATGGTAGGCAGCGCACTCACCACACATGCCGCAAATGTTACAGATAAAGGTTTAATCCTTTACTTTAGTTTCGATGCAGCCAAAGGTGGGAAACTTGTAGATGAAACCGGTGGCGGAAATGATGGTGAAATAGTTGATGGTGCGAAGATTGTCAAGGATGAAGCCGTCTACGGTAGTGGCTCAATGTTATTTGAAAAAGGTCCGGACAGTGTGACGGTCGATTCCTTCAAAGAATTAGAAGACTATACGGACAACTCCTATCTCTTCTGGCTCAACTTCACTGATCCGAACTCCGGTGGCTGGGATCAAATTATTGCGAAAAAAGCTCCCGGCTCTGACCGTTCACCCGGTATATGGACTTGTAACCGTGTCCCTCTGCACATCCACTATCGGTTTAATCCTGGTAACGCCGGTACGCACTGTGCAGGTCCCGATGGAGAAAACGACACATTTGATGAGAATAAATGGTATCACATTGCAGGTGTCAAAGAGAAGGCCGAGTTGAAGTTCTATGTCGATGGAAAAGAGGTTGTGAAGATAGCTGTTCCGAAGGATCACGCACAAGGGGCAGAGAAACTTTACATCGGTAGAACGGGGTATAACGCTGCGAAGTTTTACATCGACGATCTCTACGTCTACGACAGAGCTCTCAGTGCTAAAGAGGTTGTAAGTGTTATGGACGGAGAACTACTTCCTGTTGAACCATCAGACAAGGTCTCCACGACGTGGGGACAGTTGAAAACACGGCGCGATTAATTTCACACCCTGAAATGTTGGGACGGCTCCCGTGCCGTCCTACACCTACTTTCTCATCCGCGTATGTTCACGCCTCAATGCCGGCTACTTCCCACAATGAAAACTCCAATCACCATTATTGTTCTCCTCATTCTGCTTTCATCGATACAAGGCTGGTGCGATACTGAAGGCGAACTGAACAGTAGGTTTGAACGCGGCGTAAGCTATCTTGATGCGGAACAGTACGATCTGGCACTCACCGAATTTCAAACGATCCAAAAAGAATTTGCAACATCCGAAAGTGTTGGCGGTCTTGCTGAATGCTACATCGGTATTGTTTATCAGGAACTCAACAGTTTAAGCGAGGCAGTATCAGCGTATCAGAATGCTTTGGCACTCAAAGCACCGTATGATGTGCATGGAACTGCACACCTTCATTTAGGTATCGTCTACAAAACCCAAGGTGATTTGACGCTTGCCGAAAACCATCTCAGACAAGCACTTGCCCTACTGCCTGAAACCTCCGAAGTACATATCCATCTCGGTGATGTGTATGTGCTACAGCACCGATTGAAAGCAGCTGAAGATGCTTATCATGAAGGGATCCGTTTAAATCCGGATCATACTGAATCCTATTACGGACTGGGAAGGATATCAGAACTACAGAATCGCCTACAACAGGCAATGGAATATTACGATGCCGCTCTCGTGCGAAATCAATATCTATCACAGGCACACTATCGGCGAGCTCTTACCTATCGGAGGCTTGGAAACAGTGAACAAGCGGCGACGGCTATGGCACAGTTTCAACATCTGAAAACTTACGAGGATACAGTACACCAGTTTCGGGAGGCACTCTATACAAATCCGAATCTGCCGATGCTATACATCAAATTAGGGGAACTGCACGAGGCGTATAACAATTTAACAGCGGCAGTTCGGGTCTACGAAACTGCCACACAGGTACATCCCTCTTTTTTGCCAGCGTATACTTATCTTGGTGAAGTCTTTATCAAACAGCAGGCGTTTGATAAAGCGGCACGGGCGTATCAGAAATCTACAGAAATCGCACCAAATGACTCACAGACATGGCTGAAGTTAGGAGTCATCTATATCAACCAACAGCAATTTGATCCGGCGATTGCCGCGTTCAAGTCTGCAATTGTCGTAGATAGCACATCGGCAGAAGCATATAATAACTTGGCGCGTCTTTATGCCGGACTCGGTAAAAAGATGCAACAGGCGATTGACTTAGCGAAGCAGGCTGTCTCTTTGGAACCAACGGCGAGACACTACGATACGCTTGCGTACACCTACTACCGCAACACACAATATGCCGAAGCTTTGGAAGCGATTCATCAAGCCCTTGCACTGGCACCGGATGTAGATGCCTACAACAAACTCCTCTTAAAAATTCAGGCGACGCAAAAGGAGCAATAGATGAAAAAAGGGATATGTATCGGGTCATTACCGGGCAATTCAACGGAGGCACGGTTTAAACTCGCGAAAGAAGCAGGGTTTGATGGAGTCGAAATTGGCACTCTCACAAATGATGCCGATCGGTTCGAGACAAAAGCGATTGCAACACGACATCAATTAGAAGTATTTAGTGTAATGAACAGCAAACACTGGTCCTGCCCACTTTCCGATGCCGATGAAACGATTCGTGCTGAATCGCGAGAAGGGATGCTTGATTCCATAGCAACCGCAACGACCCTCGGAGCAGACACAGTGTTGCTTGTTCCTGCTGTTGTCAATGATGCGACTCGCTATGAGGCGGCGTATGAACGCTCACAGGCAGAAATTCGCAAACTGATTCCAGAAGCATCAGAGAAAGGTATCACAATCGCGATTGAGAACGTATGGAATAAGTTTCTACTCAGTCCAATAGAATTTTCACGGTATCTCGACGAATTTGAAAGCGAGACAGTAACAGCCTATTTTGATGTCGGTAACATCGTCTTGTATGGATATCCGCAACACTGGATCCGTTCCTTGGGGAGTCGTATTTCTAAAGTACATATCAAAGGTTTCAATGCGAATGAGAGTCGGTTCACCTATCTGATAGAAGACTGCACGCTCGATTGGAACGCTGTCATGGCAGCACTTGAAGATATTAGGTATGACGACTACATGACCGCGGAACTCCCCGTTGACGGAGATAATCCCGAGGGCAGGGTGCATAGCATCAGCGATGATATGGACAGGATTATCGCCGGGAACATTTAGGACAAAACCGAAAAATACGAACGCAATCGGAAAGTGCTCTACGCAATCAATGGAAGTTATTATTCAACCGACTTATGCTCAGATCGTCGCGGTTTCAGCGGAAATTATTCGAGGCGCGCTCCTGAAAAAACCGAATCTCGTTTTGGGACTCGCTACCGGTAGTACCCCGATCGGGCTTTATGAAACTTTGACACGCATGCACAAAATCGAAGGACTCGATTTCTCATCAGTGACGACTTTTAACCTCGATGAGTATGTCGGGATTCCACCGAACCATCCGCATAGTTACCACACCTTCATGGCGACCCACTTTTTTAACGGTGTTAATATTCCCGATGAGAATTGCCACATCCCACAGAGTACGGCTGTAGCGCACGAAGAATTTTGTGAGGAGTACGAAGCAGCAATCATGGATGCTGGCGGTATTGATATCCAAGTGCTCGGTATTGGAAAGGACGGACATATCGGTTTTAATGAACCGAGTTCATCTTTAGGATCTCGGACTCGCATCAAAACATTGACTCAGAGTACGCTGGAAGCGAACGCTCCACATTTCGGTGGAACTGTGGAGGCAGTGCCAAAAATGGCGATTACGATGGGGGTAGGCACGATCATGGAAGCGAAACAGTGTCTACTACTGGCAAACGGTGAATCGAAAGCGGAAGCAATTGCCCACGCCGTGGAGGGGCCTATCACAGCGGAGGTGCCGGCTTCGGTGTTACAGATGCATCCTCGGACGGTTATCATCATTGACGAGGCAGCGGCTTCGCAACTCAAACGTGTAGATTATTATAAACAGGTTTACGCGAACAAGCAGAAACTATTGTCTCAGGGACACTAAATTTCTGCTGCGTTAACTTGATACTTTTGAGTGGTCCAGGTAAGCGTGCGGAAAATAGGGGTACTGTGAAATTTTCATTCTTCGGACAGACCGTACTCTTTTGCTTTCCGTTGGACTGTTCGTCGGCTTACTTTGAGAATTTCTGCGGCTTTTGCTTTGTTGTTGCCTACAGATTCGAGAGTAGCGCGCAGTGCCTCTCTGTTGATCTCATCAAGCGACATACCGACCTCTACATTTAAACGTTGCCCGCCGTTATTATCACCGATTTGCCAGACATCAGGAACCGAAAGTAAATTCGAGAACTCTGTTCCCGTTGATTTGAGAACGCGTTCAGGTAGGTGATTCTGCTGGATTATCGATTGGTTGGACATGACGACCATACCTTCAATGCAATTTTTCAACTCTCGGACATTCCCTGGCCAGTCGTACTTCATCAACGTTCTCACCGCGTCCGGTGCGATTGCTATTGGAGACTTACCGTTCTGCTGGCTAAACTCTTCAAGGAAATCTTTAACGAGCAACGGAATATCTTCAATACGTTCCTGAAGGGTTGGAAGGTGGATAGGGACTACGTTAAGCCGATCATAGAGATCTGGGAGGAATTCTCGCCTTCTGCAAGCGGCTTCCAAATCGTGGTTCGTGGCACACACAACACGCACATCAACCTGAATTGTCTTGTCCCCACCAACCCGTTCAAATTCGCGTTCTTCGAGGACACGCAAAAGGCGGCCTTGATTGGATAAACTCAGTTGCGAGACCTCGTCAAGAAATAGGGTGCCTCCATGTGCCAACTCAAATCTTCCTCTGCGTTGGTAATACGCGCCGCTAAACGCACCGCGCTCATGACCAAAAAGTTCGGATTCTGCGAGGTTTTCGTTTAGCGTTGCACAGTTAAAGGCAATAAGAGAACCACGTCGTAAACTCCGATGATGAATCGCACGGGCGACCAATTCCTTACCGGTACCTCGCGCACCGTATATCATCACAGTCGCTTTGGTGGGTGCGATCTGCGTGATCATATCGCGAATTTTCGTAATCTCAGGCGACTTCCCTGTGAGACGGCGTAATCCTTCTTTCTCATCTATTTGTGATTGTAGTTGCCGGTTCTCGAAAGCAAGGCGTTGATTTTCGAGAATCCTCCGCAGAAGTGCTGCCAAATGAACAGGATTAACCTGCTTCGGTAGAAAAAAAGTGTCTTTGTATGCCAGCATCGCTTTGATACCAATATCCGTTTCCAGGATGTTGGGCTCTGTAATAAAAATAACACCCACATCGGGCTGATGCCGTGCCGCAGCATCGAGCAGTGTCAATCCATCAATCCGTTCTGCTTTCAATTGTGCGATGAGAATATCTACCTTGAGGTGCTCAATATGATGAAACGCTTGATACATATTTCCTGTGACGACAAGACGCAGCCCTTGACCTGCCAGTGTTTCACAGACAAGTTCTCGTTCTGTCCTATCGGCATTTACAATAAGCACCGTTTTCTGCGTATTCATATTCGGGATACCTTCCAACATCCCACATTTTCCGCTCAAAGCATTTTCTAAAAAAATGTTTGTTTAAAATTGCGAATTCATGTAGACTATAAAATAGTAATACACGATGGAATTATCATACCTGATACGAAGAATTTGATTTGCATTTTTCGGAGGAATGAATGGACAAAAAACTCAGCTCCCTGTATAGACTGGGTGGGCTCACTGGCGGCGTGAGCGGCTTTCTCATGCTTGCGTCAAGTATTTGGTTTATTTTTGGTTTATCTTCTATTTTTTCACTCCCATCAGCAGAACAGTTTGAACTCATAGGAAGAATTGGGATTTATCACGGAATAGGAGTCGTTTCAATCCTTTTACTTGTACCAACTCTATTAGCCGGATATGGTCTACTCTCTTCAGATGCCGGATCACGAAGTACTCTGGGAGCAAGTTTCGCCATCCCCTGGCTTGTCATAGAATTAGTAGCGCATTGCTCACAAACTGCTCCGTTAAACTCGCTATCTGAACTCGCCAGTGAATCGGCAACCAAGGCAATTGGCACATCACTCTACGCACTGTGGACAGAATGGGGCGAAGCCCTCTTCATGACTGGTGCGTTCCTCTGTTCCCTTCTTGCCGTGTGCTATGGTTCCGCGCTCCATTCGTGGGGAAATCCAGTTGCTGGTTATCTATTCTTTTTTTCAGTGATCGCTTTCCCGATAGGCGTTCTTTTGGACTTTGGAGTACAATTGCATGTGCTCATCCGAGGCATTGCATTCATGTTCTTGGGAGGTGTCCTGATACAAGCACCACATGAAGACGATATATATTAGACCAGACCCTATTCCTCGTCTTCATTTAGCAATCTTTCCAACTCTGCCAAAATATTTTCTTCGTCGCTTTCCGCTTCAGTCGTGTCTGAATCGAGTGTCTCCAAGTCAGATCGAAATTCTATGAGATTGCTGAGGTAGCGTTCACGAGTAATATTTTCTGCCTCACCGTATTCCTCCCGTAAACATTCGCCGCAGAATTCCCCAATCTGTTGAATTCCAGTGTCAATATGTTGCAATGCTGCCGCTGTATGATCTTCTTGCAAACTCAATTCTGCCTTGGCGATGCTGTGCATCATAAGCATATACCCCTTATATTGGTAACTTCGCCAAGCGATCTCAGCTGGTGCACATTCGCGTGCCAAATTTGTTACTGCGAGGTTCGTCGCGGTATCGCGCTGGACATCTTCCCACCGTTTGATACCTGCGAACAACAGGTAACGGGTATACCGGTGAAAAGATTCCTCAAAAAGGATTTCCCATTCCTCCGGATCCAACTGGAACCCCTCACGGGTTTCGTGCTGTTCTTCATACGCTCGCAATTTTGCGAAGAAATAATCGTAATAGGAATCTACACCGTGTGGACGCATACCATCAGGGCGACCGGTCGCGTAAATACGGGAGATAGTGAAGGCATTGGGCCGTACAACGACTACCTCCCTACCGTCTTCAATTCGCAGGACGGTCACAGGCCGTTCTGCATCAAGGCTTAAGGACTCAAGAATTCGATCGAAGGCTTGAACCCACCGAGTGTTTCTTTGGATAGAATCATTCGCCATTTATATATCCTTTTTGATTTTTGTCTTTGGTCCAACGAACTAATTTCCATAAGACAAAAAACTACGAAAGCATCTGAAAATAGTCTTGGAGTGGCGTGACTGTAATATCTCCTCGCTGCAATGCGTCAATAGCGTTAACAGCCGCCGCCGCACCGGGTATCGTTGAAAAGATCGGGATGTCGTGCGCTATCGCCATTTCGCGAATTAGGAGTTCATTGGGACGATGTAAATCACCAGTCGGTGTGTTGATAATTAAATCCACCGCGTGGTTTTTGATGTAATCGTGAATCGTCGGTCTTCCTTTACCGATACTGAAAACCAGTTCTGACTCCATTCCGTTGCGAAGTAGCACCTTTGCAGTTCCATGCGTAGCGATGAGTTCAAAGCCCATGTCGGTCAGTTTCTTGGCGATGAAAATAATGGCACGTTTATCTTTATTTTTAACACTGATGAAGACCTTACCGCCGAGCGGTAAAGTATAACCACACGCCTTTTGTGCCTTGGCGAAGGCGCGGGAAACATCGGTATCTATTCCCATGACCTCCCCAGTCGATTTCATCTCAGGACCCAGGCGCGTATTTGAGCCGGGGAAACGGTTAAAGGGGAATACCGGAGCCTTGACGCTGAAATACGCAGGTTCAATTTCGTTCGTGAACCCAAGCTCAGTGAGGGTCTTACCAGCCATCACACGTGCGGCGAGTTTTGCTAGTGGCACGCCAATCGCTTTACTCACAAATGGAATGGTTCTGGACGCACGCGGATTTACCTCAAGCACATAAATCTCATCGCTCTTTATCGCGTATTGGACATTCATCAAGCCACGTACACGCAGTGCTTCTGCCAGGGCATAGGTAAAGGTTTTGAGGTTCTCAATCTGTTCATCTACGAGTGTGTAAGGTGGCAACACGCAGTCACTGTCTCCTGAATGGATGCCTGCTTCCTCAATATGCTCCATGATGCCACCGATAACGGTCCGGTTCCCATCGGATATCGCATCTACATCCACTTCAATCGCTTCTTCAAGGTATTTATCAATGAGTACAGGATGTTCAGGTGAAGCTTGAACAGCGGAGTGCATGTATTCGTGCAGGAGCTCTTCATCGTAGACGATCTGCATGGCACGTCCGCCCAAAACATACGACGGACGAACGATAACGGGATAGCCGAGTGCCGCAGCAATAGGGGCAGCTTCCTCACTTGATGTCGCTGTTCCGTTAGGCGGCTGCATTAACCCGATGTCGTCTAAAACCGCTTTGAAAAGACGCCGATCCTCGGAACGGGCTATATCCTCGGGACTCGTGCCGATAATTGGCACACCTGCATCTTTGAGTGCGATCGCAAGGTTCAACGGGGTCTGTCCACCGAACTGAACAATGACACCAGACGGCTTTTCTTTCTGATAAATGTTGAGAACATCTTCACAGGTCAACGGCTCGAAATAGAGTCGATCGGATGTATCATAATCGGTACTCACGGTCTCTGGATTGCTGTTTACCATGATGGTTTCATAACCATCATCTTTGAGTGCAAGAGCGGCATGAACGCAACAGTAGTCGAATTCGATCCCCTGCCCAATACGATTCGGACCACCACCAAGTATCATAATTTTGGGTATATCAGATGGGCGCACCTCATCTTCACTCGAACAGGTTGAATAATAGTAAGGCGTTTCTGCTTCAAACTCCGCGGCACAAGTGTCAACAGTTTTAAAAGTTACGTCAACACCAAGTCTCTTCCGACATTCGCGGACGGTTTCTTCTGGGACATCGTAGAGATCCCCCAACTGCCGGTCCGAAAACCCGAACTGTTTCGCTTGTTGCAGGAGTTTTTTCGCGAACTCTCCATCTGTTTCAGACTTTTGTAAATGTTGATCTATATACTGTCGGGTATCAGGCTCGGACAAAACGTTTTCAAAATCAACAATTTCCTTCATATTGTAGAGGAAAAATGAGTCGATGTGTGTGTAAGCATGAATTTCCTCAATGCTCATTCCACGTGCAAGTGCAGCTTTAATATAGAAGATTCGTTTAACGTTCGGCACGCTCAGCTTACTTGGCAATTCAGATAGCGGCAGTTCATCAAGTGGATGGTTATCTAAACCGTGCCATCCTGTCTCCAACGAGCGTAGACCCTTTTGTAGTGCCTCCTTAAAGGTTCTTCCGATAGCCATCGCCTCGCCGACAGACTTCATTTGTGTTGTGAGTGTTTCATCAGTCCCTTGAAATTTTTCAAAAGCCCATCTCGGAATCTTGACGACCACATAGTCAATCGTAGGCTCAAAGCAGGCAGGTGTCTCAGCAGTAATGTCGTTGGGAATCTCATCTAAATTGTAGCCGACGGCGAGTTTCGCTGCGATTTTCGCGATTGGGAATCCAGTGGCTTTCGACGCAAGTGCGGAACTCCGGGAAACACGTGGGTTCATCTCAATGACAACTTGTTTGCCAGTCTTTGGATCAACAGCAAATTGGATATTTGACCCGCCTGTGTCCACACCGATCTCACGGATAATCTTAATGGCTGAATTTCTCATCTGTTGGTATTCTTTATCCGTCAGTGTTTGGATGGGTGCGACGGTAATACTATCGCCGGTATGGACTCCCATAGCATCAATATTTTCGATGGAGCATATTATGACAACGTTGTCTGCCCCATCGCGCATGACTTCCAACTCGAATTCCTTCCACCCGATGACAGACTCCTCAATGAGCAGTTCACTGATTGGACTCAAGGCAAGCCCGGATGTGACCATTTTTTCATATTCTTCGATGTTGTAAGCGATACCACCACCTGTGCCACCCAGTGTGAACGCAGGACGGATAATTGCAGGGAAGCCAATCTCTTGGACGAGTGTGAGTGCCTCTTGTACCGTGTGGGCGATACCACTCTGCGGGACTGCCAATCCGATTTTTGTCATTGCCTCTTTGAACAGTGCGCGGTCCTCTGCTTTTTGGATAGCAGGCAATTTCGCACCAATCAATTCAACATCATATTTCTCTAAAACACCAGATTCTGCAAGTTCAACAGACACATTCAAGGCAGTTTGTCCACCAAGTGTCGGCAGCAATGCTTGCGGACGTTCCTTGGCGATTATAAGTTCTACGGTGTCCGCTGTAATGGGCTCAATGTACGTCCGATCAGCGAAATCCGGATCGGTCATGATGGTAGCAGGATTGCTATTGACGAGGGTAATTTCATACCCTTCCTCTTTGAGTGCCTTACATGCCTGTGTACCGGAGTAGTCGAACTCACAAGCTTGCCCAATGATAATGGCACCGGATCCGATAATTAAGATTTTTTTTATGTCTGTTCTTTTTGGCATTTTTTGATTATCCGCAAAGCGTTAAACGGAATCGTTTGTTTATTCTCTGTTTTCTCTCATATCCGTCTGCGTCGTTGTTACAGATGTCTTAGACGAATTTTGGGGCACAGGACTCAGTCTCGAAATGGACGAAACCCATTCCTTATAGCACATTCTGTAGCCCGTAATGCAATAGAGAGCGGGTAGGTGGAACGCGCCCCATTACAAAACGCACGTTATTATCCCGCAAGGTATAATTACAAATCCATCATTGCTGTAAAACGTGAGAAGAGATAACTTGCATCGTGCGGCCCTGGTGATGCTTCTGGATGATACTGTACAGAAAAGATGGGGTAGTCCCGATGCTGTATCCCTTCAAGTGTGTCATCATTCAGGTTGATATGTGTAACGTCAACACTATTCGGGAGTGAATCAATATCAAGGCAGAATCCATGATTTTGTGAGGTAATTTCAACTCGGTCTGCCTCAAGATGTTTGACGGGTTGGTTCGCACCTCGGTGCCCAAATTTCAGTTTATAAGTCTTCCCACCAAGCGCAAGTCCGAGTAGTTGGTGTCCTAAACAGATACCGAAGAGAGGTTTTTTGTCTATCAGCGTTCTGATAGTCTGGATCGCATAGTCAACCGGCATCGGGTCCCCCGGACCGTTTGAGAGAAAGATACCATCTGGTTCCGCGGCGAGAATCTCTTCAGCGGTTGTTCTTGCTGGCACGACTTGAACTTCGCATCCATGCTCAGTTAGTTGGCGTAAGATGTTATATTTGATGCCGAAATCGAGAGCAACGACACGATACTTAGAATGTGAGTTATTTTCCTCAGGTTGTTGCCAAGCGTACGAACTGGGACATGTCACCCGCTGAACCAAATCCCAACCTACCAATCCGTGCCACGCCTTGGCTTTTGTGACAAGACTCTCTGGATTCAGATCTTCTGTAGAGAGGCATCCATTCATCACGCCGTGTACACGGAGGCGGCGTGTGAGTGCGCGAGTATCGATTCCTTGGATGCCAATAATATCGTGTTCAGCGAGATAGGAGTCTAAACTCCATTTTGAACGCCAATTACTATGATATGCACTATATTCACGAACAACGAATCCCTCTACCTGTGGACCGATAGACTCTATGTCGGCTTCGTTGCAACCGTAATTGCCTATCAGTGGGTATGTCATCGTCACGATCTGTCCTTTGTAGGAGGGATCGGTCAGAACTTCCTGATAGCCTGTCATACTGGTATTAAAGACGACTTCGCCTACGGTTTCGCCTGTCGCGCCAAACTGCACGCCTTCAAAGACTGTCCCATCTGCTAATGCGAGAATCGCTTTCATATTTCCCTTCCCTCCCGGAGTGTAACAGCCTGCCACCCCTTAAGTTTCCAGCCGCTGAAAGGCGTGTTTTGACTTTTTGAACGAGATTTTGTCACATCAACCTGATTGACTAGGTCCGGATTAATTACTGTCACATCTCCGACTGTACCAATAGCAAGTGTTCCACGATTGATACCTAGTAGACTTGCAGGAATAGCAGTCATTTTCGCAATTGCCTCAGCTGCTGTAAGGTGTCCCGGTTCTACGAGGGACGTAAACACAAGCGGCACACAGGTCTCCAGACCGATAATCCCATTTGGGGCCTCAAGCATGCCTTGCTTCTTTTCTTCTGGTGCGTGCGGCGCGTGGTCAGTCGCTATTGCGTCAATTGTGCCATCACACAAACCTTCAATAACAGCGTCAATATCAGTCTGTGTACGCAATGGAGGATGCATCTTGGCATCCGTTCCCTGTTTTTCTATTTCTGTATCAGTGAGGAGCCAGTGATGTGGACATGCCTCGGCAGTCACGTGGACCCCTCGGAGTTTTCCTTGACGTACCAACCCAACTGCCCCTGCTGTGCTGACATGGAGGACGTGCAGGTGTCCGCCTGTCATTTCTGCTAACATGATGTCCCGTGCGACGATAATGTCCTCGGCGGCGTTTGGGCTCCCGATAAGTCCCAATTTCCGGGACGTTTCTCCTAAATTCATGACGGCTCCTGCGTTGAGGTTGTGCTCTTCGCAGTGAACCATAATTGGAAAACCGAGTTCCGCGCTCAAGGCGAGTGCGTCGCGCATAAGGGCGGCGTTCATGACAGTAACGCCATCATCACTGAAGCCGACTGCGCCGGCGGAATACATCCCACGCATATCCGTGAGTTCATCACCCGCGAGGTTTTTGGTGATACTTCCGAAAGGGAACACGTTTGTCTTCGCTGTCTTGCTCGCGATGTCGTAAATCTGCTCAATCTTTTCGGGCGTGTCTATTACAGGGGATGTGTTTGCCATACAAGCAATCGATGTAAATCCACCTGCTGCTGCCGCAGCCGTGCCGGTAGCAATCGTCTCTTTATGCTCAAAGCCGGGCTCACGGAGATGGACGTGCATATCGATTAATCCCGGCGTGACAATCAGCCCTGCCGCGTCATAAACAGTGGCGGTCTGGGATTGCTGAACGGCACGTGAAGTGCGGCTACTATTCACCGAAGCAATTTTGCCGTTGGCGATAGAGAGATCACCAACCTCATCAATATCATTCGCAGGATCGATGATACGCCCGTTAGTAATAAACGCGTCACTCATTCCTCGTCCCCTTCATAAATCACTGCCGAATCGACTCCACTCTCTTCGGCGAGCTGCACTCTGACGAACTCTTTTCGGGAAGTAGGGACATTTTTGCCAACATAATCCGAGGCAATTGGCAATTCGCGGTGTCCTCTATCGATGAGAGTAACCAATTGGATTGCAGCTGGACGACCGAAATCCATGAGAGCGTCCATCGCAGCCCGAACCGTCCGCCCAGTGTAGAGGACCTCATCCACTAAAATAACCCATTTCCCTGTAATCTCAAAGGGAAGTTCGGTGCTGTTAACTTGGATTTGAGTCTCATGGAGATTGATATCATCGCGGTAGAGAGTGACATCAATCGCGCCTACATTGACTTCAATATTCTCAATCCGTTCCAGATTTTCGGCAATACGATGCGCAAGGATATCACCTCGACTTTTAACGCCGACGAGTACGAGATCATCAATGTGTTTATGATTGTGCTCTAAAATCTCGTGAGCGATCCTGAGCAAGGCGCGGCGAATTTCTTCAGTATTCATTACTTGTGCTTTTTCACGCATTTGTATTTTTTGTCCCATGCATGTCTATTATCTGCATTCTCTTAACAAGAAAAAAGCCTCACCCGTCTGATGTGACGAGAAAGGCATCACCCAACTAATTCTGATGGACAGTCTAAATTTTGGCTCCGATTCTGATTGTAATCTTGCATCCTTTTTTCAACCTCTCTGGATTGGATTAAAAAGGTTTTTACCATCAATGCATTATTTCTTATTATACCATATTTGTATGTTAATTGCAAACTTTTTATTTTTTCTAAGTGTAATATCAAGTTCCAAGATTACAAATGTCTCAGAAGAACTACACCTTTTGTTCCACCATGCTCGCGAGGATACCGAGGATTTTGTCGCACTGTGCGATTGGATAGACGGCTCTATCAATATGAAGTCTCGCCCCTTCCAATTTGAGAAATCGCCACTCTGTTCCCGAAGTGGTAGCCCCATAAATATGGGGGATGGCATTCCCCTTTTCCCTGTTAAAACGTTGGGCGGCGAGCATCTCCGCAGCACACTGACCAAAGCCTGTCGTCAAATTCTCCCGTTTCGCCTCAACAAGAATGATGACAGGTGCCTCTAAAAAAGAGAGTATCGGTGACAGACTCACTAAAAAATCACATACGCCCGTTAATCCCTGTTCGGTATCAACACTGAACTCGATCCCTGAAAAGAAACTGATCCGACGATTGAAGTGTTTTCGGAGTTCGAACAGTACGTCGGTGACAATCAGTTCCGAACGTGCTTTCTCCGTCCCGCTGGAAATGGCTAACTCTACTTTTTCCGCGAGCTCTGCCATAAAGCGGTCCTGTGGTACTACCGTTGATGCTTCAGAAAAGATGCCAGCGGATTCAACGATTTCCAGTTGAAACTCTCGGCGCACTGCATCCAAAGTGAAATTGCTATACGGCATTTGTTAGAGCCTCCTCACGCCTTTTGCTCGACCATGTTGGCAAGGATGCCAAGAATTTTGTCACACTGGACGATTTGGTAGGCTGCAGTATCAATGTGCAGTTTGGTTCTCTCCAACTTAAGAAATCGCCAATCCGTTCCTGAGGTGGTAGTGCCATAAACGTGCGGAATATCATTGCCCCTTTCAGCGTTAAAACGTTGTGCTGCGATCATCTCCGCGATGCACTGCCCAAGGCCTGCTGTTAAGTCCTCCTTCTTTGCTTCAACAAGGATGATGACAGGCGCCTCTAAAGAAAGTTGGTCTGGTGATTTGCTTATCAGAAAATCGCAGACTCCAGCCAAACCGACTTCGGCATCGACGTTGAACTCAATACCTGAAAAGAGACTGATCCGTTGGTTAAAATGTTCGAGAAGTTCAAACAAAACATCGGCAACAATCAACTCCGATCTTGCCTTCTCTGTGTTTACAGCGGAGGCTACCGATACCTTTTTTGCAAGATCTGAGGTAAAATGAGCCCTCGGCTTCACCGGTTCTGCATCGGCAAAAATCCCTACAGATTGAACCGTCTCTAACTGAAAGTCTCTTCGGACTGTTTCTAAAGTGAAATTGCTATACGGCATTTGTTAGAACCTCCTTAATAAAAAAGTGTAGCGTGTATTTAACGCTATCTACGGAAGCGCGAGTGTTCCAACGGCGATTCTGATAGCAAGCGGTGCATATATCTCACAGGGATAGCTGCTGCATTCATGTGTCTGTCACTCCGTGCGATAATGCCAAGCAGCATACCTTGTTTGTTGAGCACTGGTCCGCCGCTATTACCCCCAAATACATCGGATTGGATATGCAAAAAATCCCCGTGGTCATTCAGATATTCACCGAGTGTCCAACGCCATAGGTCTTGTCCGCTCGGGTTGCCGAGGATGTAGACTAGATCACCTGCATTTATTGTAGGTGTAGTAAAATTCCAGTCAATTTCGCGAGCAGTTTCGGGGACACCATCAAGTTTAATAATTGCCAAATCTGTTTTCTCGTTCTTGGCGACGACGCGCCCTTTGGTATAATAACCGAGTTGCTTCAGCACGTTGCTGTTTGTCAAATAGAAGTTCCTGTTTTTGATGAGGCCCCCTTTTTCATCGGGTGCGGGGAAATATATATCTACCGTGTCTTGTGTACCTGTGAAGTGTGCGTTGGTAATGGCGAGTTTGAATTGTTTATCGATTAGCACGCCGCTACCTTCGCTTATATTGGAGTTGACTATCCACATGACTGAGCAGATGGCGTTGTTGTAGACTTGGTCGGCAGAAGATTTTTGTGGTATAGAAGGATCTGTGTATCTGGACCGCGGAGAGCGAACTCGCCATAAGCGGATTGTTTTGTCATAACTTCCGCTAGCAAGAGTCCGGCCATCCGGGGAGTATGCAACACTCGATACCCAAAACGTATGACCAGTGAGGGTTTGTAGGGGGGCACTAGAGAAGACATCCCAGATTCTGACTGTCCTATCCCAGCCAGCACTAGCGAGGAGTCTACCATCTGGAGAATACGCAATACTTCTAACACTAAATGTATGCCCAGTCAGGGTGGATAGAATTCTGCCAGTGCGTAAATCCCACAAACGAATCGTCCCATCATATGATCCACTAGCAAGTATACTACCATCCGGAGAGTAGGCAATACTCATAACACCATTTTGCCCAGGGCCTATACCTCTCAACATTTCATTGGTCCCAATAGTTCTTACAAGTTGGCCTGTCCATGTCCACAAACGAATTTTACTTTCATCAACTGCACTACTAGCAAATGTAAGACCATCTGGAGAACATGCAATGCTCATAACCGGTTCTGTATGCCCAGTGAGAGTATGTAGAAGTTTGCCCGTGTGAGGATTCCACAAACTAATTGTCTCATCGTAACTACCACTGACAAGAACGTGACTATCTCTACTAAAAGCAAGAGATCTGACACTGCTCTTATGTCCAATGAAGGTTTTTAGAAGTTGGTTGGTTTGCACATCCCACAAACTAATTGTCCCATCGTAACTACCACTTACGAGCGTACGACCATCAGAGGAATACACAATGCTCCCAATTTCAATATCCGCCTCATTTCCCGTGAGAATGTGCTGGAGTTTCCCTATGTGCGCATCCCATAAGTAAATTTTACCATCTCCAGTCCCACTAGCAAGGATGTCACCATCAGGGGAATAAGCAATACTTCTGACAGTCCCTGTATGCTCTGTGAGGGTTGCATAGTGAATGTAATCTTGTGCGAAACTGTTTAGGAGGAAACAGGTTGTAACCAACAGTAGCATTAAAATGAGAAAATAGGTGTGTTTCATAGTATCCATTTCTATGTCAGGAGCGCGTTCCCCTGCAGTTTCATTTGAAATAATAATCGTTTTTACGAATCTACATTTCGTTGCTTAGTGCCCTATCTCTTGACGACTCCGATAGTCCGTAGGATAAGGTGAATCCACTGGGAGAACTGGAAGATGTAGTTCAATAGGACACTTATCCTTATATTGATATTTCGCAAAGTATGAAATATCAATAAGCCGGGGATCGGGTGGCTCCGAGTCAAAAGTCAAGACGTACCCCAGCGGAGGAAAACTTAGTTCACTAAGGACCTGATGCGTCTTAACTTTAGTCCGCATTTTGTCTATACTTTCTTCGAGGTTTTCCAAACTGTCCATATTAAAATTGTTAGTTTTTACTTTTACTACTCCGCCCGACATGCGAAATCCTTCAGCATTAAAGAATGCAAAAAACTTGATATTAGGGTCCAAATGACGTTCTTCCTTATTTAACACGAACCTCACTAAGTCTTGGTGGTAGCATCTGAATTCACTGATGTTGACACTAAACATCATACAAGCGATCTGTTTTATCACTCGCATGGGGAAGATACGAAACCGATAGTAGAGTGATGGGCGATTCGATGTGTATTTAAGGATATTCATGCTTTGGCATGCCCACTCAACGAATGCTCCACCGTACCATGAACCTGTCTTGCTGTTGCAACTTTCACAAAGTGTATAACCCCCTAATCCCCTTTGGGAAATTTGATTATCGTAGTTTCCTTGTGCGATTCCCATGAAGTAGTTGTAATGCTCTATCCTGCAATTGTTAAATGCCTTTTTTGGAGGTATATGCTCAAACGATAATTTCCCGTAACTTCCACAGAGATGACATGTACCTTTTATATCCTTTCCCATTTATTTCCTTTACAAGTATCAAAACCCCGGGGCACCTCATGCCTTTTGCTCGACCATGCTGGCAAGGATGCCGAGAATTTTGTCACATTGCGCGATTTGGTAGACTGTTATATCAATAGACAAGCGATTTCCTTTCAATTTAAGGAATTTCCACTCTGTTCCTGTCGTGGCAGCTCCATAAACACAAGAAATATCATTGCCTTTTTCAGCATTAAAACATTGTGCAGCGAGCATCTCGGCGACACACTGTCCCAGCACAGGTGTCGGATCTTCCTTCTTTGCTTCAACAAGCACGATAACTGGTGCTCGCAACAGAGATTGCATCGGCGATAGGCTTATTAAGAAATCGCATACTCCTATCAATCCATTTTCGGCATCAACATTAAAATCAATGCCAGAAAAGAGACTGATGCGACGCTCAAATTTCTCGCGGAGTTCAATCAGAACATTGGCGACAATCAGTTCGGAACGTGCTTTCTCTGTATTTACGGCGGCAGCCACAGGGACTTTCTTTTCCAATTCCACCATGAGTTCCGCACTTGGTGTTATCGGTTCTATATTAGCAAAGATATCTACAGATTCAATGATTTCCAGTTGAAACGCTATTAGCACTTCTTCTAAGGTAAAACTGCTATAGGACATTATGCAATAGCCTCCTCTGCTGCAAGGATTCACGCCTGTTGTGCTACTATACTTGATCAATACGTTCAACAATCCACTTTCGAATTAGATTTTCGCTATTTCCCCTGTACGGCACTGATTTCATCTTCCGAGATTTTATGGACGCTTTTCGGGTTAAAGGTTTGCGTCGTGTCCACGCGGAGTGCTACCTCAATCCTGCCACCCGTTAGCACGAAGAACTGGATCAAGAAACCACCGCCCTGCATGGATTCTACTTGATATTCCTCTTTGTCAAGGTCTCCGAGCCATTTTGGCAAAGTTTCTTCAAATTTCGGGTGCGCGAGGACATCTTCTGGCAGCGCTATAATCAGCGTACCCGGGGCATCCCCAATTGCTTCACCGATAACCTCCCGTTTCTCCACCATAAATGGGACGACGAGATTGGCGTATTCAAAATCGTCGGTACCGATGCGTTCCGGTGGCACAAGTCCCCATGTCAAGTGGTGAATAAATGGATTTCCATACCCCTGTCCGAGCATATGTTGCAGTGCCAGCCTGTCAACAGGATGCACGACAGCAACGTAGTCGAACCATCCATCATCACGCGCTGGACTATCCATAGATAATTGCGCAGAAACGTTAATATAATCGCATCCATCAACGGGGGATGGATAACACCGCGCATCCCATCCGTTGACATAACCGAGTTGCTTCAAACCGTCAGCGACAAGATGAGGCGGGTCACAGAAAATCGCAGCGTGATCCATGTTGGGGTAGATTGCCACGCCTGCCCCCATGACACGTTCTGCGACTTCAGTTGCTTCTGCGAAACGGAGATCTGCGTTTTCAATCGTTAAATAGTTGTCAAAATTTGTTGGTAATGTAATTAAGTTTTTCACGAGGAACCTCCGTCTATATCTTAAAGGGAGGGGATTGGGATAAATCAATAAATCCGGTGGATAGTACAAGTTTAACAGAAATAGTGTTGCTAAGCAAGCGTTTTTTGGTGAAGCTTATGAGCCAAACTCGCTGTAAAAGTTGTTGAAAAAAGTGCAGATCTTTGCTAACGTTAATATAGGCTTTTAACCAGTTTTAGACTCAAATACAGAGGAGCAATTCATGAGAACGAATACCTTTCGAGAACTACTCAATGCTGACAAACCGACAGTTGGCACACATATCCATACCACTTGGCCCTCTATCGTTGAGGCGATTGGACACACAGGGTTGTATGACTACGTCGAATTTGTAGGAGAATACGGTCCGTTTGATCTGCACGATTTGGATAACCTGTGTCGGGCGGCCGAACTGCATAATATCTCTACAATGATTAAGGTTGACCAAGAACCACGTGGCTTCATCGCACAACGTGCGATCGGTTCTGGCTTCCAGAGTGTACTTTACGCTGACTGCCAAAACGTTGAAGATGTCAAGGAGTGTGTGAAGATTACGCGGGCAGATACCCCCGAAGATGGTGGTAGTTACGGCGTAGCGACACGCAGATTTTCCTATATGGGGTATGGGGGCGGTCCAGAATACGTCCAAGCACTTCGCGATGTTGTCGTTGTTATTATGATAGAAAAAAAAGGGACTGTTGATAACCTTGAAGAAGTACTATCTGTTGAAGGTGTCGATATGATTCAGTGGGGTGGTTCGGATTATTCAATGAGTATCGGCATGGTAGGCCAACGCGGGGCCTCGGAAATTCGTGAAGCACAAGACAGAGTGTTCAAGACCGCGGTAAAGATGGGTGTGCCTCCGCGCGCCGAAATCGGGAGTCCTGATGATGCAAAGTACTATCTCGATATGGGGGTTCGGCATTTCTGCATTGGCACCGATATTTCCATTCTCTATAGTTGGTGGCGGGAAAACGGTGATGGATTGCGGAAAGCGATTGAAGGACATTAACGGAGTCGTCAGTTGTCGGTTTTGACCATCAACTCGTGTCTTCGTAGACGCAGGTGGTGAGTTGGAGGACTCTGGTTCAAAACCGACCTCTTAACTGACCACTGATATTAAAGCATCGATTCCATCCGTGCCGCGACCCAGTCCACAGCGACATCAATCATCGCTTGTCCTTTTTCGACTGTCGCCAATTTCGCCTGATGATGATATTCTCGATCAGATTTCGCCTGTCCTGCATCTGAAATAGTGAGTTTAGCACTCTCGTAATCGACACCCTTCCAATCGACGTTTTCTGCGAAAGCAGCGAGAGCGAATGCTGTCTCGAATTCCGCGGCGTGTCCAGGACAGACTCCAGATTCCATCTGCTCTTTGACGAGTTCCTCGTTGTATGCTTCCCAATAGGAGTGAAATTCGATATTGATGCCGAGTTTCTCTCTATAGCCATCCAATCGCTGATGCACCGGACCGGCATTTCCAGCATGCCCATTGACAACCAGGATGTTATCAATCCCGTGCCGACGCATACTATCAGCGACATCATAAAGCACTTCGCCAAAAACTTCCGCACGAAGCGTGAGCGTGCCTTTGTGATCCATCCAGTGCTCCGACACTCCGATCGCTAAAGGGGTCGTGACGATAACTTGGGGGAACAACTTCTCAGCTGCCAGTTTGGAGACATACACCGCACTTTGCGTGTCGTGATACATCGCCAAATGTTCATTATGTTGCTCTGTGCTACCCGTCGGAATAATCGCTCCCTTGAGCGTGCCGGCATCAATCGCCTCTCGGATGTATCGCCGTTGATTTTCCCACAGTAACACGGATTTAATTTCAGACATTGTCTAACCTCCATTGTTTCGGTAAGACACCACACTTACCGAGTGTGTCTCGGATAGCTGCAATCCCATCTTCCATCAATTCTCGGTTTGGTGGTAGGTAGTCTTGCAGGCTATCCCAGTCATATTCGTTCTGTCGTGTGTCCTTATTTTTAAACAGAATTTTAGTGCTGTAATCTCGGATTTCGTTGAGTGTCCATTCATAGATATAGAACCCGAAAATGTCCGTATGTAGGGAGACATCGCACTCCCTCTCCGCGAGATACCTTTCCAAAACCACTTCAAACCGTTCGCCTGTGAAGGAAACTAAATCTTTTTCAGGTGGACCTAAGCAGACCCCATCCCAATCAATTAGATAGAGGCGATTTTCGGCATCCAGAATGAGATTGCCCGGAGTTGGATCGCCGTGTGTAATCACAAAAGATGTTTGTGATGCTACCGCGGAGCGTCCTAATTCATCGTATCTGTCCATTGTTTCTAAAATCGAGGATCGGTGGGTTACGAGTGCTTCAAGCAGCTGCTTTTGATATTGGTTTTGGGAAGGCCCCTTTTTCACGGCCGTCTCAAGGACCGTGTGAAGTTCATGCCGCAAAGGTAAGTCATACTTTGCTACTGTAAGGTGATCGGATGCGATTGTATCTGGGCATCCGTGAATTGTCGCCAGTAATGCTCCGGTTTGTGATAATTCTTTATCTGTGAAGTCCTTGCCGACCTTCCACAAATCCCAACGACTTTCGCCTTCAATGAACGGAAACAGCGAGACTTGAAAATCGTGCCACGGGATACTCAGCGCGCTCTCTGATGTTTCCAAAGGTGCGACAACACCAGATATGTTGCCTTGATGCCGCAAGAGTGATGCAACCTGCAAGCAAGTATCTGGCACAGAAGTAGATGCTTTGGCAAAATACTTCTCGCCAGTTTCGGATACCACGATATAGCCGTAACTGTCTTCGCCTTCAGGGAAAAAGGTTATAGATTGCAAAGGTAGAGCATAAGCACTACTCAGAAGTTGCAGTAATTTCGTTTTATCAAAAGCGTTGTCAACTTTCATATCTGAATTTCTCGAAATAACTATCGATTTCATCCCTTAACTCAATACCAGCCTGTTCAAAGGCATCCAATAAATCTGGGTAAGTGCCTTCACCACCAATAAAGTTCCAGAGTTCTTCTGCTATTAAAATATCGTGTTGTAAGTCTAACATTCCTTTCAGCGTCCAACGTTCATAAGGTCTTGGCTCATAAGGATTGTAAGGAATGCCAATCATTGTATTTACAACTACCTCTGGATCTCTCGCTAATTCAGCAGCAGTCCACTCCAAAAGCGTTCGCTTGTATTCCTTAAAGTTACCCTTGTTAGGTTTCACAGTTTTTAGATCGAACAAAAACAATTCACCTTCATAATTTTCCAGCCAGATATCCACTCGAGTCAATTTTACTTTGTCTAAAACTCCAATTCGGCAAACTTCCCTAATCTCTTGAGTTTCCAAGGGTTTATCTGGCTCTCTATCTGCGGTTCCTAACCGGTCAATGATTGTTTGGATTTTTTGATGCGCGCGGTTACTGATCTCATTCGCGGGTTTAATCTGACTTTTCGCTACCCTAAACCTGCTACTCGCCAACGCAAGTGCCACCGGTTCATAAAAGGACGCGCCAAATTTTGTATTCACAGAATGGATGAAGGAATATAGAGCCATCCTATCTTTACCAAGCAAGCGATGGTGAAATGGCATGTAACTTGTTTCAGGACTGTACGATTCGAACTTTTCCCGCATACACTCCTTAATTTTCTCTTTAATCATCGCCTGTCGCTGTAAGGGCATCTATTAATTCCTTTTTTCTTTTAGGTGGAATATCGTCTCAGAGTAGGCTGCTTCCCGATTCTTTTCGGTACGATTTAAAACAGGACGTTTGTGTTGATTGACAATACGCATTCCCGCTATCTCAGCGATAGTCGGATACATATTGAACTTATCGTTTGCAACGATAAAGACATCATAGTCGTCAGCCAAAAACCTCCTGCAGTTCTTGAAGACCTCCGCTACACCATGAATATATGACTCTCTTGCCACTCGCCCTTTTCCTTTAAATAGGGGACCAATCTCTAATTCATCCAACCTTTTGAAACCAAAGAGATCATAAGCGTAAGCGTGTTGCTCATGATAGTTGATAAGCCCAACGTAGGGTGGACTTGTGAAGATCCCTTTGATCCGCTGCTTTTGGGCAATCTCTGCAAGTTGTGAATCTACGTGTCTCAACAGTGTAAAGATGTCAACCGTTCGAGCATCACCTGTTAAACAGTGTTGAACAGTATCTGTTTTTAACCGACTAAATTCACTCCATCGTTGCACACTGTCTTTACAATACCTCGACCACCAGTTGAGGATTGAAAAGAGCGGTTTACAGACTTTCCCATGTTTTCGACAATAATAAGTTGTTGTCACAGGTTCCCGCAATGTGCCTAAATCTGCGTGCGTTGTAGCTCTGCAAGAACGGATGGTCCGGCTTAAGATAAGCATCAGAGCTTTTCGCGTTGATATATCTTTTACTTTGTGAATTTTGTTATGGACAAAATCAATCTCTGCCCTAATCCCTGGAAGATACCACTGCTTCATAAAACGCGCCGAGGCGGTTGGCATCTGTGTATCAATTTGGTACTCAGCAACGAGTTTATGATAGTCCTCCAAAAAGAGGGCTCCCTTTTCGGCTCCATACTGCTTTTGATTGATTTCACCCATTCTGACTTGGCGTTTGAAGGAGCTCGGAAAATATTGATTATTGAAGTCCGTAAGTTTCTCGGCAAGTTGTGTTTCAAATTCTATAACTCCGGACGCTGCAACAAAATTCCTAAGAGCGATTGTAATCTTCTGACTTTCTTCATACAAATGGGTTAAATTGTATGCTGCCACCTTGGCATTGCTGATAAAAGCGTTAAATGCCGAAACATCAATGCCTATTGCGTGCATTCCAAGTTCGTTTGCTTGTACCAAAGTAGTCCCACTCCCACAGAATGGGTCAAGCACAACATCACCAGGCCGAAAATGGGTTTCCCGTTTAAAATCGTCAGTATGAGAATCGAAAAAATAAGCGACGAGTTGCGGAATAAATTTGCCTTTGTAGGGATGTAATCGGTGGACATGCTTTGTTGTTTCTGCCTCTTTGACCTTTTCGAAGGATAGCGTCCAATTCAAATCATCGCCGAGTGCATCTTTCCACCGCGTTTCACGACGGTTTAGACTGTAGTAATCCTCAAGACTTTGCATAGGAATTAACGTTACCCCATTATCTACAACGGATTCAATCCTTCCATATTGGATTAAATATGTGATATTGGCAGACGTAACATTTTTATTCGTGTGATTTGAAGCCCATTGGCTAGCCTGTTTAAGTGTAAGAAGCATCTCTCCTATATTTACCTTCGTCCTGGTCCTTTCCTCTGATAAAAATAGATTCGCTTAATTTGTTGAAGGTGCCTCGACTTTCTGAAGAATCACTTTGCTTTGATTCTTCAACTTCAAGGATTCAGCAATGTTTCCCATATTAATCGCGATCTTGAACTGTTTGGTAGAGGTCGAAAACCGCCCCAAGTATTCTCCTTCAGGAACATCTCCATAGTTTTCAACGAATTTTATCTGAATTTTTTGTCCTGTTGCAAACGTTGCCTCAAGTGTGTCCTCAAGTTTCCAGCCGCGGTCGGTAAATGCGGCAATTTCTAAATCGGTCACAGCGTTCCCGTGATCGTCGATTTCGACGATTGTTCCAGAGAGCGATGCCATTTGTGGATTTTCCGGCATGCTGGTTTTTTGACTGCATCCGATTAGGAGTGCTATTGTGATGAAAGTGCCAATGAATGCTAATCGCCAATCGGACAAACAAGATTGATGGTAAAGTTTCACTATCATACCTCCATGCATTTTTTTAACTGCGTTAAGTGTAATGGAGAGGCAGACAAATGTCAAGCAGAAGTAACTGGACAATTCGGTTTGACATATAAGCGGGTTTATGCTATTTTATCTCGTATCTATTTTTTGATCTGTATTGGTTATAATTGAAGGGTAGACTTGGCCTTATGATAGACAGGCGAGGAGACCTCCCCCTCACGAGTTTGGTTAGGCAACACGTAAAATCGTGCGACAATTTTCAAACTTAAAAAATTAAGATGTTGGAGATAAATATGTTGAAAACGGTAAATCTTTATAGAAAATTTTCTAAACCTATAAATTCCGTCCCAGTTATAATTTTGTTATTTGCGATTCTGTTAAGTTTCGTCGGGTGTGAGAAAATACAGACACCGATGTTACCAGATACCAGAACCTCAGATATGGAACCCCTTACGGTGATGACTTACAACGTGTACGTTGGGGGTAGTGCAGAACGGGTTCTGTCTGTAGAGAATGTCTTGCAAGTCCCGACAGAAGTTGCGAACATGTACAGCACCGTCATCGCATCGGATTTCCCGAGCCGCGCTGTAGCGATTGCTAAGTCCATAAAAACATATCAACCGCACCTGATCGGTCTACAAGAAATTTCGTTAATTCGGAGACAGAGTCCGGGCGATAGAATTGCTGGGGGCACCGTTCCTGCTGAAGAGGTCGTCTTGGATTTTCTCCAAATTTTGATGGATGCCCTGCAAGCCGAAGGTTTAGATTATCAAATCGCTGCACAAGTGGAAAATATAGATGTGGAAATGCCGATGTTCACGGATACAGGAATTGTGGATGTTCGCCTCACCGATTTTGATGTGTTGTTGTCTCGTGGCGATGTCTCTATATCACATCCTGCGAGTGCAAACTACGAAAACGCACTGACAGTCGACATGTTAGGACTTGAAGTTAAAAGGGGTTACGTAGCCGTGGATGCAACTGTCACAGGTGTCACATACCGCGTGGTTAACACACATCTTGAGTCATTCACAGCAGTGAATCGAGTTGCACAAGCACAAGAACTCGTCGATATTCTTAGCGATGAAACCTTACCGATTATCTTGTTAGGCGATTTCAATGCGCCGGCACCCGACAGCACAGCTTACCAAAATTTACTATCCGCAGGCTATGTTGATCTCTGGCAGATGGATTCCGAGGGAACCGGAAATACATGTTGCCAAACTGATGATCTCCAAAATGAAGTGAGCGAGCTCTATGAACGAATTGATCAGATTTTCATCCGTAATCTGGAACCGCCAGTTTCTGTCTTGACACACACTGTCGGGGATAAACCCTCAGAACGGTTGGATTCTGGGGTATGGCCCTCCGACCATGCGGGGGTTGTCGCACATCTCGCATTTGAATAACAAAAACCGGTTTGGTTCCTTAAAAAATTAAAGCGCGCTGCGACAAAGTTTGAAGATCCGTCGCAGCGCGTTTTTCGTTTAATTCGGATGCGCCCTTACTCGAAAATCTCAAGCTTACCATTTTTAACAATCAGAACGAACGTCTCCGTCGGAATCAAAAGAGAACTTCCCCAAACTGGTGTCAAAACCTCCAAATACATGCAAGTCTGGTAATCTTATATCGAACTCACGCTAAAATAACCTAAGTTGCCAGTTATGTAGCATAGGTTGTTAGCCTGTGCATAAATGGGCACAAATGCAATAGAAGAAAAACGGGGTTCGGTGAAAAGTTAATTCCGTGCTTCAGGGGTAACAGTCAATTTTATCTGTTCTCCATCTCGAATAACAACGACTTCGACCGGGACTCCAATTTTCACAGCGTCAAGGGCATAGGTGTAGTCATAGATGTTAGCGATCTTCTGCCCTCCAAACTCCACGATAACGTCGCCCCCCTTCAAACCTGCTTTGTCTGCAGGACCACCGGCACGAACACCAGACAGTTTAACACCAGTACCTTCCGTTGTATAGTCCGGGATGGTTCCCAGATACGCACGCAGTGTGTCTCGACTTCCACCTTCTGATTGTCCCCGTTCCACTTGGACATATTCCGGGCGTTCAGGAGCACGAAGCACATCCAAAACAATACCATGCGCTAATTTGGAGATCCGCTCCAGTCCGTTATAATTGAGTGTCTCTATATCATCCGTTGGACGGTTATAGTCTTCGTGTCCGCCGGTGAAGAAGCTGAGCACGGGTACCTCTTTCGGATAGAAGGCAGTCACATCCGTTGGCAGATACGGATCGGCTTGTAGTGTTAGATCGAAACCGATGGGGACATTCCGCTTTTCAATGAGTTTCGTCCATGCAGATGACGAACCGATACCTTGCAAGATGAGTTTGTTGTCACGGAGTCGTCCGACCATATCGAAATTGACGTACGCCACTACTTTCTCTAAAGGAACAACGGGGTGGTTGACGAAGTGAGTGGACCCGATGAGTCCAAGTTCCTCACCTGACCAGAGTGCGAAGATAATCCCTCTGTTAAATTTTTCGGGATGTTCTTGGTACGCTTCACTGAGAGTCGCTGCCAATTCTAACACGACAGCGGTGCCGGAGGCGTTATCATCTGCACCGTTGTGGATCTGTCCTTCCTCATCCTTCCGGGCAAGTGAACCGATTTCGCCATAGCCGATATGATCATAGTGCGCACCGACAACGACGTACTCGGTATCATCCGTTAACTCCAGCGGTGGAAGAAGCGCAATGACATTCTGATCGGTTTTCTTAACCTTCTCAACCGAAACGACAATCTTAATCTTGACATCAGGTAACGGAAATTGTCCAAGAAAATGCGGATTCTCTATATCAAGCCCTGATTGAACGTCTTTCAGATCTTTACCAGATGGTGCAAAGAGGGTATTCGCGACGGTATCACTAATTGACGCGGCGACAATACCAGAATCTGCGAGACTACTGTCAAAGTCGAGAGGAATCAACTTACCTGCATTCGGGGAATTTGGACCGGCGACGACGAGAAACGCTTTCGCACCGTGCTCCCGCGCCTGCATTGCCTTGTACCGGAGTCCTGCATACCGATTCAACTGTTGGCGGCGTTCGGCTTCAACTTCTTCAGGGACATAACGAAGAGCGACAACAATTTTGTCCTTCACATCTAACCCGGCATAAGCGTCATATCCTTCACCTAATTCACCGGGAACGGTTAACCCATATCCAACAAAGACCACTTCGCCTTCAACCACGCCGTTACGAGAAAAAGAGAGCGGCTGAAAATCTTGCTCCACACTAAATTCCAACTCCTGCTCGGTACCATGCACCTGACGTGTGATATGAAACTGATTCTCCTCCGATATAATCCGCCTCCCTGCGGTGAATTCAAACGCTTGGAAGTAACTCGCTTCGTCGCTAATGGGGTTGAGATTCAAGTTTTCAAATTGCGTGGCAATATGCTCTGCTGCGCGTTTCGCACCTTCTGAACCGGTCATCCTGCCTTCAAGGGTGTCGTCGGCAAGAAATTCAATGTGTTGACGGATACTCGTTTTTTTAGAGGGTTCGGAGTTGACAACCGTTCGTACCGGATTCACGGGCGAATTGTGACTCCTCGGTGCCGATGTAACTGCTTTCAGCGCGGCTTCGTGATTCCAGTCGGCAAGGTAAAGTTGTGAAACTTCTTGACTGTTCCGATTCGATGTCCAGCACAAACGGCTGCCGTCAGGTGAAAAGACAGGTAATCCATCAAACCCATCAGTTGTGGTAACACGGACGGGTTCATGCCTCCCTCTCCCATCGACGAGATACAGCTCAAAATTAGAGAATCCAAGTTTGTTGGAGGCGAAGATAACATAAGCACCACTCGGATGAAAGTAAGGTGCCCATGACATGCTATTGAAATCGGTGAGTCGACGTACACCTGAGCCATCTATCCGCATCGTGTAGATGTCAGCTTCGCTGCCATCAGGTGTGAAATGCCGCCAAACGATATGCTGTCCGTCGGGTGTAAAGAATGGCCCCCCATCGTAGCCCGGAGAGTCCGTTAGTTGAATTTGATCGGATCCGTCGGCGTTCATGATATAAATTTCGCCGAAATAGGCGGGATCGACTTCCAGTTGCTTTAGGTCCTTCGGAGAGAGTTGACTTTTGGGGTATGCGTTCCGCAGCGAACAGAAAACGATACGTTTGCCATCAGGCGAATATGCGGCTTCAGCATCATAACCGGGAGCGTTTGTCAGTTGCTTAAGATTGCTTCCGTCTCGGTTTGCCGAGAAGATGTCCATCTTTTCATCGTAATCCCAACTGTAACGTCTTTCTTTCCCCGATGCCCGGAATTTTAGTTCCTCTTCCTGTTTCGCTTTCGCGAAGACATCGTGGTGGGTCGAAGCGTAAAGCACTTCATCGGTGCCTGGTCGAAAAAAAGCGCAAGTTGTCTTTCCCACACCGGATGAGATGCGGTGCGTATCGCCCGTCAGTAGGTCTAAAAAATAAATTTGATAGAATGGATTATCCGATTCACGTTCACTTTGGAAAATAAGAGCGTTGCCGTCTTCGGAGAAATATCCTTCGCCGGCACGTTTTCCGTCGTAAGTGAGCTGTCGGATGTTGCTGAGAAATTGGGATTCGTCAACAGGGCTTGCGTCTATTCCATCTGGCGAAACGTGCTGCGCCACGGTGTCCCCGATGAGAAAAACAGCAAAGAATATCGTGCACAACAATCCCATCAATATGATGCAACGCATCTCAATCCCTCCCACTTTTTTTGCTTATTTATAACCCGAGTTGCCAGTTCTGTTGTAGCATAACCTGTTAGGTTGTGCAGCTTCAGATACAAGAGACCAACACCGGACGCCACGAACTGCTGCGGATCCTGAACGTTGTTGAATAAAAAATAGCAGATGAATCTCTAAAATTGTGTCCGTAGCAACTTGAGTTCAGACTGATAAATATAGTAGATTCCATAATTACTTATACATTTGTAGCGGAGTGTGGACTCTGAAGTTATATGTATCTGATGGCACAGCCTAACAGGCTATGCTACAAGTGTAAATTTATTTTCGGATTCTACTAT
>RKRR01000163.1 GCA_007571305.1 Candidatus Poribacteria bacterium
GCTCTGACAATTCCGCCCACGAACTTGGAATAATTATACAACTTCTGTCAAAAAAAGTCAATTTTTAAAATTTCTACAAGTCCAAAACGACTAATTCCGAATTTATTTACCAGTGGTCCGCCATACCGATGGCCCAGAATGGATTCAACTCAATTACCAGACGCATATTTTACCGCATATAGACTGGTTAAAAATTAAACCACCCGATCCAAATGCATCTGCACCCGATGGGACAACCTTACGGACCGCGACGGTTAATGTTGGCGATGCACCACCTGTTTTCCATGAAGACCAAAAACCACACGTTGAGAAAAACATTAGCATGTCCGAATTTGCACTCTGCCTTTCGGACATTGTGCCAAACCCCTGGCAAGCGGCTCGGATTGCCGAAAAATTAATCGAAAATCTCAAAACGAGCGGGCAAACCGACGAGAAAATCTACGATAGACGTTCTTATCTCATACCGACGTTGCAGGAACATGTAGCAAAAGAAGTAGAAGATCAAGCCGAGCAGATTTTTCGTAAAAAACTGGATAGCGGAGAAATCCAATTTGACTTGGATGTAGGTGAACCGAATTATAAACTGCGGCAAAGTTACAAAATTGAGGTCCACGCCAATCAAAATCCACTTACAAAATACGGTAAACCTGTCCAACTCAGTCTGTTTGAACCTATGTATGCGTATCCTTCAGATAATGAATTGGAAAAGAATTTTGCCCATTTTCTCGATGGTGAGAAGGCACTGCAATGGTGGCATCGGGTTGTGGCGCGCCAGCAGGACGAGTATTATGTGCAAGGCTGGAGCAAACAACGCATCTATCCAGACTTTGTTGCAATGGCAAAAGAAGTTGAAGGCATGACGCGCGTCCTAATTTTCGAGACCAAGGGACAACATCTGGAGGGCAACCGTGACACCATGTACAAACAAAGAGTGTTGAAAACACTCGAAGAAGCATTCAACGTCACCAAGGATACGAAAATGCGTGAAACACCAACACGGACAGGCATTTTTCGATTGATTTTCAACGCGCAAGAATTTCCAGAGATTTCCGCACAGTTGAATGAGGGTAGCTATTCCACGGAAAGTTAGTACAACGAAATACATGGATTTTGTGCCATAATTCCAGCGTGCAGGGTACTTATATTGGATAGATGAAATTAAATCCGTGAATGGACATATAAATATGAATAAATATAGACAAACCTTCAGGATGTTTCGTGAAGGTGACTTATCCGATTACTTCGCAGGAAAATGTGATGAAATACAACAGACAATTCAAGACAAGCCGGAAGATTACATTCTGAACGTAAATGAGGCAGAGTACATAAATTGCTTAATTGACAAGTTTGCTGTTGATTCTATAAATATTGACTTTGAAGGGATCTTTATTGATGCTCCATATGAAAAAGACATTCCGGCTGAACGTTTTCCTCCGATCTATTTTAGTGTTCGGATAGGTGAAAGTTACCCAAAGCCAGCAACTATTTACCATCTTCCTTACACAGGCAATGAGGATTTACTCAGATATGCTCCAAGCAGTTATCTATCTCAGGGTACCGAGGTATTTCTTGATAATCAGTGTTTTGCTTTGAGATTGTTAGCCTAAGTGGTAATCCTGAAGAAATGAAAGAGAACGCGGAGACGGTTATATCTGATCTTAAAACTCAATTAGAACATTTAGCACCTGAATTAGAAAAATTCAATGATCGATTACCAAATATCATCAAAGGATTGTTTAAGGAACGTCGACAAGAAATTCTTGATCAGCATCAATTCATTGCCTCTCTCGGAGTACCAGTAAAAAAACGAGAAGACTTACCAGAAACCTATGCAATTCCCACACCAGAATTTCGGAAAAGTGTTAACGTTGAACCTCAAGTGACAGAGGCTGGGTATACACCAGAACCAACGTTACCCATCTCAGTGTATGAAGACATTCTTAAGACAATACAGGATGTTGGTAAAGCGTTTGAGCGACTTCCATCAACCTATAGCGATAAAGATGAAGAAGCCCTGCAAGATCACCTACTCCTTTACCTCGAACCACGCTATGAAGGTTCTGCAACCGGTGAGACATTTAACAGCACTGGAAAAACAGATATTCTCATTCGACACGAGAACTCAAACGCATTTGTTGCCGAGTGTAAATTCTGGACTGGACAAAAAGGATATTTGGAAACAATTACGCAATTATTAGGATACTTAACATGGCGTGATTCAAAAGCTGCAGTTGTAGTGTTTGTTCGAAACAAAGGTTTGTCATCAGTGCTACAGACTGCCGAAGAGGTAACGCCTAACCATTCTAACTACCTGGGTTTTGTAGATAAAAAGCATGACACATGGTTTAACTACCGATTCCATATCAATGGCGACCCGAACCGAGAAGTTAAACTGGGTGTGTTATTTTTCTATATCCCTGAACAAGAGAAACCTTAATCCCTGACCAATACCGCTAGTTGTCTGTTTATCTTTAGATTGTAGATAGACTAGTTCGTAGTAGTGCGATTTATCGCACGTCCACCGCTCAGAAACGGGCAATGAATTGCCCTACTACAAACGCGTTTACTCCCAATTTTAGACTGGACAGATTGCTAAAAAAATAAATTTGCATTTACAAAGTATATCTATTAGCATATATAATCTATACTAAAATTAAGTTTAAAGAACAGTTTCCAGTCGCGGAAACAAATCCCATAATCCTATAAAGCATGATTCAGGAAAACAAAATGTTACACTTTTTAACAAAATATTATTTTTTGCACCAAAAAATTAACACCAAAAATGCCTCAAAAATTAGACACCACGTGGGTTCACACGAACAAGCAAAAAATATGAAATGTTACACTAGTGTCACATTTTCAGGCATCCACACCAACAAAACACAGCCGGAGGAACCACCACGAAAAAACGGAGATCACGTCACATTTCCATACCACACGTGGGTTCTGCATGTCACTGTGCCGTTTTAAACGTCCCATGCACAAACACAAAATTTAAACAGACATTTTGCTGGGTCAGAATCGAATCCGACAACCAAAACCTCTATTTTCCCTTGATTTATCAGCAACATTATTGGTATAATTAAAGACAAAATAGGCTAAGTTTTTCGGTGGATGATCGTAGTCCATAACCTCAAAAGTACATACATCTAACCAAAAACCGACGGGATCATAACGCAATGGTGACACAACAGAAAATTTCAGAAAGATTCTGGTGCGTTAAACAGATAGACATCTTCCGAGACTTGGGCTCCCAAGCAGATATAGAGGCACTTGCACGGATAACGACTTTAGTCCAGTTAAAACACGGAGACACGGTCTCTGCCGAAGGCGTTTATCTGTTGAAGGAAGGTCGTATCAAGATTTACCAAACGCCGCCTGAAGAGGATGCTATCACCTTGGACGTTTTGGAACCCGGTGAGTTTTTTGGGGCAGTTGGAGCGGAAAACGACGAAGCACACCTGAACGTCACAGCTGAGACGCTTGTAGAAACTGTGGTCGGAGTTGTTCCTGTAAAGAATTTCCAATACTTTTTGAAACGAAAACCACATTTGGTGATGCCGCCACAGAGAACTTTAGGAAGTCTTATAAGGAGGCATCTACGCTGGGGTTCGGAGAAATCAGGGTATTTTAATATCGTAACCTCAGGTCAGAAACCAAGGCGAGGGATGACGAACCCTTTTCTGAACATTGCGTTTCGGAGTCCAGCATCCCGGCTCGCGCTCCTGCTGCATAACTGCGCCGACGCACCAGAGCGCAGGCGTACAGTAATGGGACGTAGGTCGCAGTGTGTCTTACGTAAACTCTCAACAAAGCGATTGGCACAATTAATCGGCAGCTCCGTTGAAAAGATGGAGGCACTTCTAAACCAGTTTAAACAGCATCAGATAATAGAGAAACGGTTTCGGCGGATTCGGATCCTTGACCCGTGGCAACTGAAAAAGATTGCGAATGCACGGATGGAAACGCTCCCCTCTGAAACCATCAAAAACCAAGAGAACATCCAAACTTATGAGCAGGAAGAACCCTTATTTGCAACTCGACCAGCAGATGGTCGGTGACATTTACACTTCACAAGAAGTGATGGACAATCTGATAGTCTTATGTGATGAGTACGGGGCTCGGTTTGCAGGGACCCCTGAGGAATATGAAGCCGCAAACTTCATCGCCGCATGTTTCAAACGTTACGGACTCCAGAATGTCAAGCTTGAAACGTATCCCTACGCTGGCTGGACACGTGGCACGGCGACGCTTGAGGTTATCGAACCGATTCGTAGGACACTGCATTGCATCTCGCTTCCCTACTGTCCTGCTGCAGACATTACCACGGAGCTTGTCTCTGCTGGATGTGGGAGCCCTGACGAATATACTGCACTCAGCGATACCGCTACCGATAAATTGGTGATGGCGAAGAGTGCCTCACCACCTGATCTCGGAAGATGGGTGCACCGTAAAGAGAAGTTTGAACGCGCCGTACTCGCCGGTGCAAGTGGATTCATTTTTGTGAGTGAACACCCTGGTGTCGGACCCGAAACAGGAAGCCTTCAAAATGACAAACGCGCGCCTATCCCTGGCATATCCGTTTGCAAAGAGGATGGCGAATTCTTGGCTCGATTGATGGAACGAGGAAACGGAAAGGTAACGCTAAAACTCCAGACAACCGACATCAACGAACCTCGGACCTCGTGGAACGTCGTCGCAGATTTGCCCGGTAGTGAAAACACCGAGGAGATGGTAATTGTGGGTTGCCATTACGACGGACACGATATTTCGCAAGGCGCACACGACCCCGCTTCGGGGATGGTATCTGTCATAGAAACCTCTCGTGTGTTATCTACTTATGCCGCTGATGCGTTGAAGTGTACCGTCCGTTTCATCGCTTTCGGAACAGAAGAAATCGGATTGACAGGGGCATTTCGTTATGTGGATGCACACGCCTCGGAGTTGGATAACATTCGATTTATGCTCAATATGGATGCCGCAGGCGGCTCTAGTCGTAAGGGCATAGTCCTCCATCGTTGGGACGCATTGGAATCCTTTTTTAACACCGCCCGCGAGCAGATGCACACTGAAATGCCGGTTGGACAAAAGGTCCATTCCTACTCTGACCATTTTCCGTTTTTCCTCAAGGGTGTGCCTTCAAGTCACATGGGCGACCCAGATGCTCCACCCGCTGGTAGAGGGTTCGGGCATACGGCTTATGATACATTGGATAAGGTGGAATTGGAGAATCTACGTGCTGCCAGTTCAGTCGGGGCAAGAGTAGCACTCCGCTGTGCGAGTGCGGATGATTTTCCTGCCAAACGCCGAACATCCGAAGCGGTTCAAGAGATTGTTGACACTGACCCGGGGTTAGAGGGATATCGCATCTCTCTTAAATTTTGACCCGCAACTCGTGCGTTAAACGTTTTGTCAATGTGTAGGTTGCGGATCAAACGCCAAGTTATAGAAAAGGAATTATGATACGTTCGTGTTGTCGTTATAGTCGTCTTTTCCTATTATTGCTATTGATTTCCTCGGTAATTGTAGGTGGAATTTGGCACCGATCCTACAGCGCAGAGTCCGGGAGAGAAGTCGCACAAAACGCGGTCGCAGCATCTCGGCGCACCGCAATTGTCACAGCGGTGGCGAATGCGAGTCCTGCAGTCGTCAATATCAGTGCTGTCCGAAACGTTGAGACGCGCACCTCCTTTGATGAATGGTTCTGGGGCGAAATCCCCTACCCTCGCAGACGGGCCTTGCGAGAGGTCGGTTCTGGTGTTATTGTTGATAAGAAAGGACATATCCTGACGAACCATCATGTTATCAGAGATGCCGATAAAATTACCGTCACTATCCCTGATGGACGGGAATTCGAGGCACAGGTTGTAGGGGACGATCTTTTCTCGGATCTTGCCCTCTTGGAGGTTGATACGGATGGGCTATCTCTACCAGAAATTCGATGGGGCGATTCCGATTCCCTTCTGATAGGTGAATGGGTCGTCGCAATTGGAAATCCTTTCGGTCTGTCGTTAGGCGATGCACAACCCACGGTCACAGCCGGTATCGTGAGCGCAACACGGCGTGTGCTCACGGTAGAAGACTTGTATCATGAAGATTTGATTCAAACAGATGCCTCAATTAATCCCGGTAACAGTGGCGGCGCGTTGGTGAACATCCACGGTGAACTTATCGGTATAAACACTGTCATCCGTTCTACCAGCGGCGGTTCACAAGGTGTCGGTTTTGCGATTCCGGTCAATAAAGCAAGGAGAGTCGTTCAACAGATTACCGAGTACGGCAGCGTGATTCCACCCTATTTTGACTTGGAGGTACAGCTCGTAACTGAAGAGTTAGCAGAAAAATTGTCAATGGCGCGCAACACTGGGGTTTTGGTATCGGAAATAGGTAGACGCAGCCCTCTTGTTGATACAGGTATTAAACGGGGAGATGTCATTGTAGCGATTTCGGGACAACGGATAAAGGATAAACAGGACTTCAACGCACGCACGCGTCTGCTTCCACTCAATCAACCTGTCCAGTGTGAATTTATCCGACGTGGGAAAAGGCGGCAGACTGAATTCACACTGAAAACCCTACAGTGGAATTACGCACCCTCCGGATGGGGGATAACGCTTGCCCAGCCAGATAAGGCGATGGCACGCAAATATAAGCAGCGTGGTGTTATTGTCACGCACGTTGATAAGGACAGTGGGTTGGCGAATGCGTTGGAACGTGGGGATTTTATCTATCAAATTGACGATATTTTAATTCCTTCGCTTGAAATTTTTAAAATTATGGATGACCGTATCCGCACCCAAAGTAGAGCTCAAGTTTATTTTCAACGAGACGGAGTCCATCAAACTATCCCTGTCACTTTTTTTAATAGAAACAATCGGCGGAGATAAGTGTTTTTATAGTCGTCAGTTAACAGTTATCTAACAGTTATCAGTTTTCAGTTAAGAAGTTTTGACGTAACAATTCATCGGTTCTTGGAGTACTCCAAGTTGAAATGGATGTTACAGAATAGTTATCAGAGGAAATAACTATAAAAAAATGAAATTGCAACTACCGACACTCATCGCCGTCTGCCTTGCTATTCTACTCGCTGGCGGTATCTACTTCTTCGGCAGAGACAAGGCAGAATTGGGAATCGCTGTTAATTTGGAAAGTGAGGAATTCAAGCAACTCCGAACGCATGCTACTGATGCGTTCAACGCTGGAAAATATCAGCAGGCGATTGAACTTTATAGCGAAGCGTTAAAGATGCGTCCCGAAAACGCTGAAATCTATAACGACCTTGGGACCGTCTATTACGAGCAGGGTCTCAAATACGCCGGACCGAGTTGGCCCTCGTGGGAGCAAGAGTTGAGGGACAACACGATTGATGAGGCAATCACTGAACTTAAAGTTGCTGTTGACAAAGCAGGTTCCGGTGCAATTACGCTCAAAACACGAGATGAAGCGGTCGCTGATGCTATTGAAGAAGAGGCGGCGCAATTCGGTGGAGCAGTATATAGACAACGTTGGGAAAATGAAATAACGCTTAACGTTCTGATTGGACAGACGAAAGTTTATCTGTTGCGCGCTCGTGACTATTACATCCGTGCTTTGGATCTGAAACCTACGCATAGCGTTGCTTACCGCAATCTCGGGTCATTTTATATGAAGGTAGGCAGAACCGACAAGGCACTTGATTATTATCAAGAGGCATACAAGTTGGATCCGAGAGATGCAGAGTTGGAAGAATACCTAAATCAGTTTAGAAAGTAGTTTTAACTATTAAGTTTCGCTCATCGTTCTCCGTGCAAGCCTATAGAGGCTTGCGGGACAATGTTTCACGATGGTTTGTGGTTACTTCTGATTGTCTCTGGATGATGGGCGGATAAAAAGACTCTTAAAAATTGCACAGGTCTTCAGTTGCGTTGAAATTAATCGAAAACGGTTGCGGAACGTAGTGGGGCAACGCCCAGATGGGCCATGATGAGAAATATGCATCACAAACGCTGCCGAAATTGTGGATTCCTGAATCCGCCCTTCAAATTTTGTGGTGAATGCGGAACGTTCCTTGAGAGTCCCGGACGTTCACGTCAAATTCCTGCAATAGATACCGCTGTCGTGGAGCAAACATTACCGCATGGAGCGGAACGTCGCCAGTTAACCGTCCTTTTCTGTGATATTGTTGACTCCACTGCATTCACCGAAAAATTGGATCCTGAAGAACTCCGAAATCTTTTAGAGGTCTACCGGACGTGTATCATGGAGGTGGTTTTAGCACAAAGTGGACATGTCGCACGTTACTTTGGTGATGGCATTCTTGTTTATTTTGGCTACCCAATTGCCCACGAAGATACCGCACACCGCGCGGTCCGAGCGGCGTTAGGTATCGTTGCCGCTATTGAGACGCTAAACCCATATCTGCAGGCTACCTTTGGTGTTGAAATCAATGTCCGACTGAGTATTGACACAGGGCTTGTTGTCATCTGGCATATATCAGGGGAAGGATCTCCAGAGGCGATTGACATCGTCGGTAAAACACCAAATCTCGCCGCAAGAATTCAAGAATTAGCAACACCGAACAGCATTGTCATTGGTGATACAACATATCAATTGGTTGAAGGGTTTTTTTCTACTGATCCGCTCGGTGCTTCTCTGATTCGGGGCATTTCGCAACCTGTGAATGTGTATCGAGTGTTAGATGAAATTCCCGCACAGAGCCGATTGGATATTGCCAGTGAAAGTGGATTGACTCCTTTAATCGGACGGGCGCGTGACATTGAATCGCTCAAGCAGGGATGGGGACAAGTACTGGCATCTCATGGACAAGCACTACTGATTGAGGGGGAAGCAGGCATCGGAAAGTCAAGATGTTTGCAACTCATTCAAGAGTACGCCGCGCACTCCCCTGAAGCAGTGGTCATGGAATGCAGGTGCTCGCCCTATTACCGGAATAGTCCGCTTTATCCGATTCTTTCGCTGTTCCAAGAGCATGTTGTGCAGTTTGCCAGCACCGATACCGCGCAGACGCGCCTCGACAAACTTGAGAATTTACTGCGCGATTACAATATCCCGACCCTCGGAGACGATACAGTATCTCTTTCAGATTTTGATCGTGAGGGACAAGAGCAAGTGCCAGAGACACTGCCACTTCTCGCCGAGTTACTGGAGATACCTTTTGAGGTACGACAACAAACAGAAACCGGTGTAGGTGCTCGCCTCTATAGTAGACCTGTTAAACAAGACACGTATCCATCAGGCTGGGGACGCAGACAGCGTCGACAACAGACTTTGGAAGTGCTCGTTCAAGTGCTACTGAAGATGGCTGAGCAAAAGCCGATACTTTTTGTTGTTGAAGATCTCCACTGGGTTGACCCCTCGAGTATAGAATTTCTTACGCTCTTGATTGCGGGGATCGAAAATGCCCGGATTTTCGTAGTTTTGTCCTGTCGTACCGGTACGCAATACTTTCGGCCCAGTTCACAATCTGAAGAAGACGAACAGCTACTACGGGATGAAGTCTCCGATAGTGATCTTGAGAGTTCTGTCCTTGATAGAGAAATACTGGAACAACTTCTACGGCCAAAGTGGGCAAATAGGCTGCCGTTAGCAGCACTTACGCCTCCACAAGTGGAGGAGATGATTCAGTACGTCGCAGGGGACACAGCACTGCCATCGGAGACACTGACGCGGATTGTCGAAATGACCGAGGGTGTTCCTCTATTTGTTGAGGAACTCACTCAGATGATGTTGGAAGGCGATCCGTTGACATTGGCTTCTGATCCGTCCGATGGAGCGGGGCCACATTCGCAAACAGTGGAGGTGCCTGTAACACTACAGGATTTACTGACAGCAAGATTAGACGAACTCGGTGCTGCCAAGGAGATTGTCCAACTGGGTGCAACACTCGGAAGGGAATGGACAGCTGAGTTATTACACGAGGTTGCCTCTGGACTTTATGTAGGGAATCGTCTTTTTACGGATTTCGCATTGTTGAAAGGTGAATTGAGCAAGCTCGTGAACGCCTACATCCTCAATCGGAATCAAGTTGCTGATAATCAACTCCGCTATACCTTCCGACATCCACTCCTGCGTGAGACAGCCTATCAATCTCTGCTCAGAAGTAGACGGCAGCAGTATCACCAACGGATTGCAGAAGTGTTACAAGGTGAGAGCGGTTTCCAACCCGAATTGGTTGCTTATCATTACACCGAAGCAGGTCTCCCTGAAAAAGCGATTGACTATTGGCACCATGCTGGACAACGTGCACTTGAGCGTTCCGCAAACGTGGAGGGCATCCGTCATATCACGCAGGGGCTTGCAGCACTTGAGAAACTTTCTACAAACGTTGGCACACGAGAATCGAAGGCTACCACTCAGCGAGAATTGGAGATGCAGACAATTCTTGGTAGCGCGCTCATTGCGACAAAAGGATATGCTGCACCAGAGGTAGAGGTCGCCTATACGCGAGCGAGGGAATTGCTGGAAATCCTTGAAAGTCAGGAACCGACTTTAGCAGAAAATACTAATGCTTCGCTGGATCGCATCAAAGATCTCCGCTTTCCGATTCTGTTTGGATTATGGCTATCTCATCTCGTGCGCGGACGATTCCTCTCTGCACGTGAACTTGGTGAACAGTGTTTTGTGATTGCGAAGCAGGTTGAGGATCAAACTTTTGAGGTAGAAGCGCATAGAGCCCTCGGCGCAACGCTTTACTATTTAAGCGAATTCAGAGATGCATTCGCGCATCTTGAGGCAGGCATTGAACTCTATCAGCCGCAGCACTATCCTGTTCCGACGTTCCTGCACTTCGTAGCGGATCCCGGAATGACGCTGCTCGCTTATTCTGCACCGCTCTTATGGTGTCTCGGCTATCCTCTGCAGGCGGAAAAGCGGCTTGCTGAAGCTGCAAGAATTGGAAAAGATAGGAGCCATCCTTTTAGTGATGCTGTATTGCTCCATTTTAAAGCCGTACTCTATCAACACCAAGAGAGAGTAGCAGAGGTAAAGACCACTGCAACGCAGATGCTACAGATATGCCAAGAACACGGATTTTCCTTGTGGGAAGCCGCTGCAACAGTGATGAAAGGCTGGGCACTTACAGAACTGAATCACTCAGAAGAAGGCATCGCGATGATACGTAAGGGCATTGCCGCATGGGAAAAGACACGGGCTGAATTACTACTACCCCTTTTTCTGGCACTGCTCGCACAAGCATATCAACGTGCAGGACGGTATACATTAGCGTTGCAAACACTTGATTCTGCGTTGGGGGTCGTTACAAGAACGGGCGAGCGCGCCTATGATGCGGAACTCACTCGCCGGAAAGGTGAACTTTGTCTCATCCTCGGTGAAAAGACCGAGACGGTTGGCAGGAAGGAATTTGCGGAAACGTCCGAGCAAAAACACCCTTCCTACGACACTACTGAGAAGGCTGAATCCTATTTTCAGGAGGCATTAGCCATAGCACGTCGCCAAGGCGCAAAATCATGGGAGCTCCGAGTCGCTCTCAGTTTGAGTGAATTGTGGTGTACGCAATACCGTTATCGGGAGGCATACAATTTGCTGAGACCGATATATATGTGGTTTTCGGAGGGTTTTGAGACGAAAGACCTCCGACAGGCAAAACATCTTCTGGAGGAGCTGCAGACAGCCTTAAAGTAACCCCAATTGCTGTAGTATAGGAGACTGTTGGTTTCCTGTGGACATTTATGCACACCCCAACAGGTTATGCTACAACGTGGCAATTTGGGTTAAAGTAGTTGAACTTGAAATGATGAACCAAAAACTAAGTCCAACAGTAGCCTGCAACAACGGTGCAGGCGGATAGAGGGAATGGACGTTAAAGTCCCGATGCTCGGGGTTCCCCCGCAAGGAGTAATTAAAAAAATGAGACTTGGTGTTGTTGGAATTTGTGGGGATTTTCGCACCCTCACGTCGGATGAGATCGATAGAATCAAGGCGTTAGAATTTACGGGTTTAAGTTTCCATTTCCGTAGTGCAGAGATTCCATCTGTACCACCAGAGGCGATTACCCACTGTGTGCAGATGTTAGAAGCCGCAAAACTTGACCTCGTGCAATTCGGCATTACTTACGAGGAGTGCCTTTTCCATCCAGATACCGCTGTCCGAGAAGCAGGTATTGCAAGCGTCCAGCGTGGCATGGCAACCGCTGTCTCTCTTAACGCACACCATTATCTATTTCGCGCAGGTAGCCTCAACCCCAGTGGTGCTTGGACATCTCATCAAGATAACCATCTACCAGAATCAATGGAACGTTTGATTGACACCTTGAAACCGATTGCAGAGCATGCTGAGGCGCATGAACTGACGCTTGTTATGGAAACACATGCAGTTTCAATTATGGATTCACCCGAAACCTGTCGAGAGGTTGTGGAGAGGGTCGGTTCCGAGAGAGTTCGCATTGTCATGGATTTCGTCAATCACTTTCAAACGCTTCGGCAGGTCTATGAGAGCGAGGCGCGGCTTAACCACATTTTTGACATCATGGGACCTATCGCACCAATGGCACACATCAAAGATATCAGTGTCCAGGACGGTTTGGTGCTCCATCTCAATGAGGAGGTGCCTGGTGAAGGTGAATTGGCACTCGGTGTAGCATTAAAACGTTTTGATGCACTCTATCCGGATGGCTACGGATTGATAGAACATCTCCCCACGGAGAAAATCCCGCTCGCGAACACGAATGTCCGACGGATTGCCGCCGAAAACGGAGTCCATATTTATTAATGATTGCCAGTTGTTGGTCGTAGGTTAAGAGTGTTTTTAACCCTATCCCCTGATGATGGGATTTAGGGGTCAAATCTCTGTAGAAAAAATGGAGGCTTGATGATGAAAGGCTTTCTCAATACATTTATATTCCCCGCTCCACCCCGTAGGGGTCAAATCTCTGTAGGAAGAATAGCATGCTTAATTCTTGTCTCAATCTTTTTTGGACTTTTGCACTCAGCGTTCGGGCAAGAATCCAATGTCGTTGAGGAGGTCCAAAAACAGGCGCGGAGCTGGTGGTCAAACTCACAGGTCTACATCGGGGTTATCCTTCTCGTCTTTGTAATCAGTAGCGTTGGATATATAATCAGGCTCTTTAAAAAGGACAAACTTCTTAAGAAACTCCTGAATAGATATGTCGTTTTTCAGATGAAAGACGGTAGGCGTTACCGAGGCACCATGAGGCTGGAAATTACGGGGATGGAGATTATCTCTGAAGAATCCCGGCAACGCGGACACGCTCCAAGTTATATTTTTTCCAATGAAGAACGTGATGAAGGGATTGTCGCATACATCCGTTACCATGATTCGATGAATGCGCGTGAACTCAGAGAACGCGCGTGGGAACTTGAGCGTGTCTATCATCCGCCTGTCATATATAAGGTTGGACGGAAAATCCGGAATATGTTCATCGCTCTCAACGAGGCATTGAAAGAAGCCATTAGCATGGCATGGAGCAGCTTCACAAGAGGAGCAAACAAACGTTTAGATCGCTACGCTGAGGCGTATGAAAATAGTGGCGGCAATCTGGAAAAAAGGCTCGGCGAATTGGAAGAAGAATCGACAAGTTATCTGGAGCAGGAGAGTTACGAGCGTTTGATCGAGCGTTTGATTGGGACACGGGTCAAAGTCCGAGTCCGTTTTGGTGAGCATACCGCCGAGTACACGGCTATCCTCAAAGACTACAATAACAAACATATTGCGCTTATGGATGTGAAGGATAAGGACAACAACGGCTACGCAGACGAGTGGGAATATGAACATGAATTTAAGAAGGATCTGGCGCAACTTAACCGCCGAGATGATCGCGGATTGCGGTGTCGTGCAGAAGGCGATGAAATCATCTTTGAAAATAATACACCCTATACAATCCAACTCGGACGCATTCGGTTGACAGAGGACGCACCGAGGTGGGAAAAAGATTATGAATTCAAATACCATATCGGAGCCTTCAGCGTTCAAAGGCTTCGGGTAGAGCCTGTCGTTAAACATAATGTAGAGCCTTTCGAGCGCGTCGCCGTTCGAGATACCCGCGCCATAAACAATTACAAAAAAATTTGGTTCAAGTTTCGCTCCTTCCGCGACGCAGATATTGTCTTTCCACGACGCTACTGCACAATTGTGGAAAGTGCCGAGAAATATCAGCCTGAACTTTTCAGTCTCACCGGCTTGACAGATACTATTTTAGACATGCGTGATACGGAGGATATTGCCATTACGGACAAGGATGGCAATCCTATCCACGGTGTCAACATTGTTCACGGATATGTGACAAATATCAATGAAGAACGTATTGATTTAAAGGCGATTGATGCAAGTTATGGCCGAAGATGGGATGTCGAAAACGCGTTTCGCCGCTTTGATAATAAACTCCGCCGTGGATTTCCTGTCTACAATAGACTTTTACCGGTAAATCGCTCCCGTATTACGGCGCATGCTTCCCTCGTTGAGCAGGTACACAGGAACCCGGTTCGACACGCGGCGTTCGCTCCACTTGTTTATCCGCGGTCAGGTGGCGTAAGCACTGCGGAACAACGAAAACGTAGGCGAAAACGGATGTGGAATCGAATTGTGAGGGACATAAATGCTGCAATTTGGAGATCGGGAAATGGGCTTTCCAAAACGGTTGATATAAAACGTTCGGAGGTCGAGATCGCAATGCCGTTTAAACTTATGGCACTGACTGGAAATACATCCTCCGTCGAGTTTCCAGTACTCGAGCGGTTTGAATACGTTCAGGATCATCATATAATTTACAACTCCGTTCAGTCTCTGCGAACGGATCGACTCGCAAAGACTGATATTTTATGGATTGGCAATGGCGAAATTTATAAAGCCGGCTATAGATTAAACATAGATACCGAACATCGGATTAAAAATTTCGTCAGCCAAGGTGGGGTCGTTATCGTTTCCGGGCAAGATGTCAAAGCCAGTGCCAAACAGCGCCGCGGCACCGGATGGGTTCCGGAACCCCTCACCGGAGTTGAATGTGAAGAGACTTATGAGTTTGCTCCTACCTCCCAGGGGAAACGTTCACGTATTTTCCAATATCCGAATCCACTTAATGGGAATCATGCCGGTTCAGAAGTGCAAGACCAGCAGCCCTTTATTCGACTGGATGATATGTGGGTGGATCCTCTTGGAAAATGGACATCTCTCGCCAAAATTAACTCGGCTGCTGCAAGTCTTCCAAGGAATGGGTTTGAAGATGCCTCCGCACTGCTCCTCCTTCCATTTCAGAAAGGGTTATATATCGTCACCAGTTTGAAGAATGAGACGGAAGCAGATGTCCAAGTCAACGATAAAATTATGGAAAATCTGCTCCATTTTTCTGTCAGATGGCTTGACCGGCAACGTAAGACGATTTAGTCTTTTGTAAAAAGGATCTCCGAAAACTTCTCATCACCTTCCGTAATAACCAGCCCAACGGCTAAAACAACTATCGGCAGCTTCCAATTGTCTGCAAAGCCTGCTAATTTCTGTTCGTCTTTCTGTGTTGTGACAATCAGTTCTGCCGCTGTTTTTTGAAAAGCCGTTTCTATCTGCTGTTTGTCGGTTTCTGTATAGACGTAGTGGTCGGGAAATGCTAGTAGTTCCACACTCGCAACCGAGCATTGCGTGAGGGTCGAAACAAACGCGTCTGGGTTTCCAATGCCACACACTGCGAGTATCCGTTTTCCCTTAAGTTCTTTTATTTTATAGTTATTGGTCATCGGTGGTCGGTTTTTAGCGAAGAGATTTTCGTTTAACGGAAGCCTCTTGTTACTGACAGCTGATTGCTGATTGTTGGCGACTAACGGATAGAGGTGTGTTGGCTGGTGAATGCTTGTTAACACGGGTATGTTCGGTGCTAACGGTTTCACCAATTTTTTGGTATGTGCGGATATGTTGGGTATGTCTGCGTGCGTCAGTAAAATAATATCTGCGCGTCGTAGGGTGGTAAGTGGCTCACGTAGAGTTCCCGCGGGTAGTAATTTCTCTGGATTCCCAAAGGGATGTGTTGTGGGAATAGTGAGGATATCGATATCGCGCGCGAGCTGCCGATGCTGAAATCCATCATCTAAGAGCAGGACATCTACCTTGAAACGTTCGAGTGCAACCTGACCTGCCGAATAGCGACATTTACCTATAATGATCGGGACGTTCCTGAGGTGTTTCGCCATCATGTAGGCTTCATCACCGCTTTCTACAAGAGACTTGCACACTTTTTCGCCGTCCGAGACAATTGCCACTTTTTCCCCAACACGCCGTTTATACCCACGCAATAGAATGGCGACCCGCATCCCTCCTCTTTGGAGATGTCCAGCAATAGCTATCACAGTAGGTGTTTTACCTGTCCCGCCAACAACAATATTACCAACACTGATGACTCGGCACGGCAACCTACGGGCTTTGAATACACCGTGTGCGTATAAAATATTTCGTAGTTGGACGCTTACCCTGTAGACCCAACTCAACGGGATTAATAAAAATCGTAGAGGCGTGGCGAGAACGCTCTGCTGTAGCGAAGCAAGATCCGGGATGTGTATAGGTTTCATGAGAAATTAGTTGAACAGTGCCAGTAGCACGCAACAGATGCGCGTGCGGCTCTTCGTTGGAAACTGTTATTGTCTCAATTACTCACTTCACGCATGGCGAATCGTTGAAAAAACCAATTCTGCTGTACGTTCAGCGGCGCCGGTGGTCCCGAGTTGTGCGTGTACCTTTTGGAGTGCCTCCTGTTGTGTTTCTCGTTTCTGTGGATTCTGTAGGAAGTCGAGGGACAGATCCGTCAAAGCAGTCGGTGTCAGTTCGGTCTGTAGGAGTTCTGGTACAATGTCTCGTCCTGCGATAAGATTGGGGAGTCCGCTCCGTTCCAAAGGTGTCAACGACCTGACAATGTGCCAGTTAAGTGACGCGGTCCGAAAGACGATAATCATCGGTGTGCCGATACATGCCGCCTCGAGTGTCGCTGTACCCGAAGTAACTAGCAACAGCGTTGATGCTCGCATTGCCGGATAGGTTCCATTTTCCACGATTCTGATATGTGGAGTCTGTATCCCTGATTGGTTTTGCTTCTGTTGGTACTCCGCGATGAGTTCGTGTGAAATTCCTGGGGCTAACGGGAGGATCCATTCGGCATTTGGGTAGATCTGAGCGATGTTCGCCGCGGCTCTTAGTATGACTGGAAAGATGTGTCGGATTTCGGAACGGCGACTCCCTGGCATCAATCCAATGACAGGTGTATTTTCATCGTCTGCCGTTTTGCTGAGGTTGAGATGTTTGCGTGCGGCTTGTGTGCTGAGAGGTGTCTGTGCGAAATCGACGAGCGGATGTCCAACAAATTCGGCGTTCACCCCTGCATTTCGGTAAAATTCTGCTTCAAAGGGAAAGATTGCGGCGACAAAATTTGCCCACTTCGCTAACTTCCGTGCCCGCTTCGCACGCCATGCCCACGCTTTCGGAGGAATGTAATACACGACTGGAACATCTTGCTTCCAAGCGAACTTCGCTAACGGCATATTAAATTCCGCAAAGTCCACAAGGAGAAGAACATCGGGGCGTTCTTCACGGATGCGCCGTTTCAGGCGCGCCTGTTTCCGAAGGAACATCGGTAGGACGGTGATAACATCGGCGAACCCCATGACAGCGGAATCTCGGATGTGGAAATCGAGTGTTACCGATGCTTCTTCCATCTGATCGCCACCCATCCCGAAGAGTGTTATATCTGGACAGAGTGCCGTGAGTCGGCGTGCAACATGAGAAGCGTGTAAGTCGCCAGAGGGTTCCCCAACAACAATCATTACGGTCGGCACAACAGTCTCCAAATCGTTGTTGGTTTTCAGTCGTCAAGTGTCAGTTAATATCCGATGCAAGCGATACGCAACTGCTACAAGTTTCCCTTAACTGATAACTGATAACCGACAACTGTTCTACGGCATCATCCCCGGTACCTTTAGCCCATCAGTTTCTTTGAAGTCGAACATCAGATTGAGATTCTGCACGACGGCTCCGGCTGCGCCTTTACCGAGATTGTCAATTGCGGCCATCGCGACGATACGACGGGTTCGCGCATCTACTTCAAGCCCAACATCGCAATAGTTACTGCCGAGAACTGCCTTCGTTTGCGGATATGTGCGGGTTGGAAGCACCCGAACGAAGGGTTCATGCTCATAGAACTTTACGTACATATTAAGGGCTTCTTCTGTAGAGATATCCTCTGTGAGACGCATGTAGACAGTGCTAAGGATACCACGTGTCATCGGGACAAGGTGTGGTGTGAAGGTCACGCGAACGGGTTCAGGTGCGACAGCACTCAACTCCTGTTCAATCTCTGGTGTATGCCGATGTACCCCGATATTGTAAGCGATAAAATTGGACTCTCGATTCGCGTAATGCGTGTTTTCACTCGGTTTCGGACCAGCACCTGAGATGCCCGACTTCGAGTCGACGATGATGGAATCTAACTCCACGACCCCGAGTTTAACGAACGGCATTGCTGCAAGTATAGCACTTGTTGGATAACATCCTGGGTTCGCGACGAGTTGGGCGGAACGAATGCAATCGCGGTAGCGTTCTGGTAATCCGTACACAGCCTTGGACATGAGCGATGTACTTGTATGCTCTACATGGTACCAGGCTTCATAGGTTTCGGCATCCTCAAGACGGTAATCTGCACTGAAATCCACGACGCGCAGACCTTGTGCCAAAATCTGCGGGACGAAAGACATCGCCACTTTGTGCGGGACAGCGAGCACAACAGCATCTACTCTATCTTTGAGGGAGTCAAGATCTAATGCTTCAAATTTGGACGATAGAAACCCTCGAAGATTCGGGAGGACGCTATCAATATCCTGTCCTGCGTAGGTCTCGGACGTGCAGAGTGCTACTTGAAGTTCGCGGGGATGGTTGACGAGGAAGCGCAGCAATTCGCTACCGCTATACCCCGACGCACCAACAATTCCAATCTTTATCATTTTTTTTTCAAACTCACGTTAAAATAACAATCAGTAATCAGCGGTCAATCAAAGTCGGGATTCGGAGATCCCTCCGACATTGGACAAAAACTTTTAATTGTATCAATTCTCAAGGTATGCTAAACTTTTTAAGATAAATGGCTTATAAAAACTGGAAGAAAAGTCTCGAATTCCTACCCTTTCATCAATGTTAAAAGTATACCATACTATGGAGCAGTGTTGCAAATCACGTTTTTATCTATGTGCCTCGCTTTTAGCTAACTGGAAGGGACTACATAATTAAAAAATTAGGAGCAGAGAGTTGTGCAGACGGTTCCCTTTGACGCGGGAAGCATACTGTTGTGGCGTGGGACGCGAAAAGAAGCAGATCATCGAGCAGCATTAACGCATTTGTTGCGGCACGGGGAACGCGCCTGGGTTTCACTCCCGACTGAGTTGTTGGAAACGCGGTATCAATTGAACGCCATGGAACTATCCTTTGGTGAAGCGGAAGCAACGACAGCAATTCAGGCGAAACTGCATCGGTCTCACCCGCATAACACCGTAGAATTTAGTCAGCACCACTTAATTGCGCACCCACAGGCGGATGCTCCCTGCTATAATATCAGCGAGTACGTCCAACGATGCATCGCAGGCGATCTTGCAGTCGCAGAACGACTCCGTGGACGGACGGTGATTCACCTTCACCAAACGGAAAAAACAACGGAAGATATTTTGAGCAGCACCGGAGTTTCAAGACTCATCAAACGTGTGCTGGTGGACTATCTAAATATCTACGGCAAGAAACATCTTATCGGTTTTACGTGCGAACTACCGAAGTTTCTGTCTTTGGCAAGCGTTCTTGGAACTGGCATCACCTCAGCACCGTGGAGTCCTACACTTTTAGAAACGACTGAGGAGACATTTACAACATATCTGCCCTTAATTTTCTACGAAACTTATAACTCCGCAGCAATCAGGAACACATTTTGGAGCGAACTAACAACGCGATTCGCAACCTGCTTTCTGAGAGGCGTGCGTGATTTCTGCCATCAGGAAAGACTACAGTTTGCTTTAAGTCTCCCCGCAAGTGCAAGGGCACTGGAGTTTGAATTAGCGGCAATGTTGGCACAAGTGGACTGTCCTATTCTAAACGCCACCGAAATAGATACACCGAAACGACTCGTCATTGCAAAATGGGTCTGCAGCGATACGCAGTACGCCGGTATTTCACGAAAGACATCCCAGAAAACGAATAGACAGACAGTGCTTGAAGATGCGAGTCTCGGTTTTAATCTGTGGATAAATAAAGATCAGAGGGCAGCCTCGGAATCCACCACGATAACGCAGAAATTATCGCAAGGTTATCCAAAGAGACCGCTCCTTATAGTCGCACCGACACAGAGCCTCTGGACGAAACCTGATGAGAAACAGTGGAATGGATTGACGAAAGCGTGGGGATGGTTGTGTCAGAGCGTGTGGGAATTGGGCTACGACTTCAGGATTGTCTCGGAGCAGGAACTGGGTTCAGCAGAAATAGTGCGTGCTGGTGGCACAGGAGAACGGGGCAATAAGAGCGGTGGACTTCGTCTCCCGAATAACCGAGCAGACCTCAAAGAGATTTACAACGTTATTCTACTCCCAAGTTGTATATCACTTCAAGAAGAGACCGTCAAACGTCTGCGTGGATTCACGAAAGCGAAGGGTAGGTTGATAGCAGATGAACCGATTCCGTATTTGCTCAACGGCAGGATTGGACTTGAACCGTATCCACTGGAACAACTCATCTACGGACGGCGGACAACTATTCTAAGAGGCCCGCAGAACGAGAAGATAGAGAAACTCGAAAGATGTCTCCAAAAATGGGTGAATCGTCGCATATCGGTATATGTAAAACCCGACAACGAGGAGACGAATGTCGTTCAACTACACCATCGGACAGCGGACAGATCTGAAATAGTTTATCTTTTCAACAGGGGGCCTGAACCGATCGATACTTTGATTGAGATACATGGTGAGGCATCTCATGTTACGGAATGGGATTTGTTTAAGGAAACGGAAGAAACTGTTGATTTTTGGCACGCGAATGGAAGGACATATCTCAATAGAACATTTACAGTTAAACAGGGTCGGCTCTTTGAAATTTTTTAATTATTCCTTATGGGGAAATGACGTGCGTTTCACATATTCGCCTGCGCCGTTGTTGCAGGCTACCATTTAACCTTATGAACCAAAGGAGTTATTATGACCGGTGGAGATCTTTTTGTAGAATGTTTGAAAGCGCAAGACGTGAGTGTTATTTTCGGTTTGCCGGGTAACCACTTAGACACTGTTTATGAATCATTGTACAACAATCAGAACAGTATCCAGCACTATGTCACACGGCACGAAGGTGGGGCATCATTCATGGCGGATGGCTATGCGCGATCGACAGGTGATGTGGGTGTCTGTATGACCGTCCCGGGTCCGGGCTCAAACAATGCCTCTATCGGTATCGGTGAGGCGAATACAGCGTCTTCCCCGGTACTCTGGATTACTGGGCAGAACCCATCCTATTTGGCATCACGGGATCCGAAGAAGAGTTTTCACGGATTGGATCAGAGAGCCGCCTTCAGCACGATGACGAAACATCTGGAAATTGTGCATCGGGTAGACCAAATTCCGGGTGCCATCAATCGCAGTTTCAGTGCCTTACGCTCTGGTAGACCCGGACCTGTGCTGATCGAGTTAGCAAAAGACGCATTGGATGCCGAAACTGACTTTCCAATCCCTCCACGAAACGACGGAATTCAGACGACTGCAAGCCCACAGGACGTAGATGCAGCACTGGCATTGTTGAACACCTCAGAACGCCCACTTATTATTGCAGGTGGCGGTATTAACCATACACGCGGGACTGCAGAAATATTGGAGTTCGCGGAACTACTGGACGCGCCAATCGTGATGACAGGTTTCGGGAAAGGTTCAGTACCGGAGGACTCCCCGAATTCCATTGGTATTTTCCGCGATGGTCTTTCCCAAGCGGCGATGGAGGCATCCGATCTCATTGTTGCTGTCGGTACCCGGTTTAACTATCGTGATACCGGCAACTGGAGCCTCAAGATTCCACAGCCTCTGTTGCATATTGAAGCGGACACAGAAGAGATCCACAAAGAATATCCTGCGACTGTCGGCATCGGTGCGAACCCGAAATTGGTTTTACGTCAGTTGAACGCAGCTCTGCGCGACGAGAAGTGGAAAGGCGGTTGGGGCGAAGGTTTACGCGAATTACGTCGACGATTCATGGCGATTGAACATCCTCGGATCCTTCAAGAGATGCGCGATGTGATGCCTCGTGATGCGATCTTGTCGGTTGACGTTAACATTACTGGCTATGGTGCATTGGCACATTTCCCGTGTTATTACCCGGGTACTTACATTTTCTCCGGTGTATCCGTTGCGATGGGAATCGGGTTGACAGGTGCTATCGGTGCACAGGTCGCTTATCCAGAACGAAAAGTCGTCGCACTGAGTGGTGATGGCGGGTTTTTAATGACCTGTCCTGATCTGGCAACAGCGGTGTTGTACAACCTGCCTGTTGTGACGCTTGTGATGAACGACAACCAGTACACTTCAATCGAACGCGGGCAACTCCGCCGATTCGGCAAACGAATCGGTGTTGAACTCGCCAATCCGGATTTCGTGCAGTTTGCAGAATCGTTCGGTGCGATTGGGATGCGTGTCGAAGATCCAAGTGACTTTAAGCCGATGTTTGAAAAGGCACTCGCTTTGGACAAACCGGTTCTTCTCGAAGTCGTTAAATAGTTATGTGGGCAGGCACAAGACCTGCCCCTACAAGGTACCTTCTAAAGTTTACCAAAAATATATGAGTCGCTACTGTGGAAACGTTGCCGAAAGATCGCTCATAATGGATACAGCACTGAATAAGAAAAGTAAATACAGGACTCACGCAATTTTGACCATAGGACACTTCGCGAGAGGGAGAACTCCTAAAAAAACACAGATGTTCTCGTGGCACAACCTAACAGGTTATACTACAAAAGAACAGCATGCGTAAGTCCTATAAATATATAATCAAGGAGCTTGAGATGAAAAAAAAGATAGGTGTTTTGACAGGTGGAGGCGATACAAGTGCTCTTAACGCCACCCTTAAGGGCATTGCGTTGAAAGCCGAAGAACTCGGTTTTGAACTCATCGGATTCATGGAAGGGTGGCGGGGTGTTTTGAAGGGTGGACGTTACTTTACGCTGACACCTGATTTGATTGATGAAAACCGGGGTGGGACACTGTTAAAGAGTTCACGCACAAACCTGATTAAAGATGGCAAATTAGATGAAGCCGTTAGCAATCTGAAAAAATTAGACATCAGTGGTCTTATTCCGATAGGTGGTGATGACACCTTGACAGTCGGGACCGCGCTGTCGGATCAATTCACAACCACGTTCGTCACGAAAACAATTGATAACGACGTAGGTATCAACCCACCTGAAGGTGATGCCGTCGATTACTCTAAGATGGTTAACTACTTCTGTCCCGGCTTCCCTTCATCGGCGAATAGCGTTATTAACTATGTCCGAGATCTACGGACGACTACCTACTCCCACGATCGCGTGATTGTCGTTGAAGCGATGGGAAGAGATGCGGGGTGGTTGACCTTGTCTGCAGCTTACGGACAGGCGGATCTTATCGTTGTCCCAGAGATGCCATATCAACCAGAAAAACTGGCAGAAGCGATTCGAGAAAAACACGCCCAACAGGGGAACGTCATCGTTGTTGTATCGGAAGGCATTCGCAATGACGATGGGGAACTCATGATTACCTCTCAGGCGGAACTCGATGCCTTTGGACATACGAAACCGGGAGGCTGTTCAGAAATTATCGTTGAGGCGATGAAGAAACTGATTCCCGAAATTTCAAGTTCAGCGTTCCGAGCATTGATACTCGGTTATCTCCAGCGGTGCGGTAGCCCAATTCCATTGGATAGAGACATCGCCATGAAGGCAGGGGCGATGGCAGTGCAGGCACTTTCAGACGGAATGTTCAACGGTGTCGCTACGATTACGCGAACGGAAGTCGGCATCGAACCAACCTTATTGCCATTAGACCAAGTGTTGAAACGAGATGCCTCCGGTCATGTCATTCGAAGGAGTCTGGATTTACGGTTCTACGATGCGGAACGATACCAGATGTCTCCAGCGGGTGCTGGATATTTCCGTCCCCTGTTCGGGGATCTCCCACGTCCAGATTTGTCATTGGATGATAGATTGATTGAAATTGGTGAGATTGGATGATAATTTGAGAGTGTTGCGTTAAAAGAGGTGCGGTTGGAACCGCGCCTTTAATTTTTCGTGTAAATGCTTTTTCCTTCGCCGTAGTAAGAATCATAGATGTGTTGATAAACTGCCTCAGATTTTTGGTTGAACAGTGCCGGTGTGTAAGGCTGAGGTAGTCCATCATCAAGTATGTTGCTAACAGTTTCTTTGACTTTTGCTTTTGACTGGGTCCGCTTACGCCAATCCAAGTCTAACTTCTCTTGCTTGAGCGTCTCAAGCAATCTCCTCACAGCAGTTTTCACCTCATCTCGCTCAGGAACAGTCAGATGCGGCTCACGTCGCGTCAAAAGATCAAACACTGCCAATTCTTCTTCAGAGAGCTCTTCATTACTGGCGCGCTGGTCTTCTTGACTGAGGTCCCCGGCGAAGTTAAAAAGCCTCTGAAAGAAATCATCAACACCAGTAGTGCCTGCATTGTACTCTGCGATCATCTGCTCAAATTGTTGTTGATAATCCGTTCGGCTTCTGTTGCGTCGAATCATCGCAGCGAGCTTGCCGTTGATTGCACCTCTGAGCCTCTCCACCTCAACGCGTTTGTGTTCTGTCTTGAACTGCTCACTTAACTGCTCCAAGTCAATTTGGCTTAAATCTACCGGATTCATATCGTAACTGTCAGGCGGTAGTTGAACGAGCAAACCTTCAGGTGTGATTGACCGATCAAGTAAGTCCTCGACTTCTGTCATCACACCTGAAATGTCAGCGGGCGGCGTTAAATTCCTGATTTTCTGTGCGATGATATTGATAAGTTGACAAACTCTGGTGAACTCATGTGCTAGGGGGTCGGGCAAAATTGCTTTGTATAGTTTAACGACATTCGTTGCCTGTTGTAGATAATCCCGTTTGGTTTCATCGTTAATCAGGATACATTCCATTGCATTATTGATTTGGTTGATATTTGGCAAAGCATCATCCGTTTGGGCTTCTCTTAAGTCAACGCTGAGATCTCGGCAGAATTCGGAGATTTCAGCGACCGCTTCTTTGAGTTTTTCGACGAGTTCCGACTTATCGGCTATCGGTTTCTGGTTTCCTGCTACATCAGCACCGGTGGCATAAATTGCTAATGCTCTTTCAAGATAACGAAAAACCCCGATATAGTCAACAATTAAGCCGTTATTTTTATCACCGAAGACGCGGTTGGCTCTGGCGATGGTCTGCATCAAAGTATGGTTTCGCTGCGGCTTGTCGAGATAGATAGTGGAACATGAAGGGACATCGAAACCTGTGATCCACATCGCACAGACGAAGGCAATTCGGAAGGGATCATCAGGGCCTTTGAATTTGGCATCTAAATCCTCCGCGTTCATACGGGCGCGATGGGGTAGGATGTCCACTCCCCTTTGCCTGAGATCGTCTATCTCATTCTGTCCCGGAGAAACCACAACAGCCATATCGGTTTCTTCCATGTAGCGAACCCTTTCCTCTAAGAATATCCGTTCGCTACCGGTATGTGTGGTTACCCCTGATTTCAGATGCTCAATGCTCTGCTTCCAATGTTTCTGAACCTTGTCGAACATCTTGACAGCAGTGGCTTTGTCTATTGAGATGACCATGGCTTTCCCTTGGTAACCTCTGCCCATAAAGTGCTCAACAATATCTTTTGCAATGGCTTCCAAGCGTTCATCCCGCGTGATGAGGTGATACTCTCTGGCAAACTCGTATTCCAGTTTCGTCTCTTGTGCTTCATCCATCTCGGCATTTTCCAGAATCTGTTCGAGATCTTCGTTAAGATTTTCGTTGGTCAGTTGTAAGGTTGGCACACGGTTTTCATAGTAGAGTGGAACGGTTGCACCGTCAGCGATAGATTGGTTGAAGTCGTAGACACTCACATAGTCCCCGAATACCGATTTTGTCTTTTCTTCACCTGCTATAAGAGGCGTACCTGTAAACGCGATGAACGCGGCATTGGGGAGCGCGGTTCGCATGTTCAGAGCGAGCGTATCGTACTGGCTTCGATGCGCTTCATCGGTGATAACGACGACATCTGATCTCTCAGAAAGGACAGGGTGTCGCTCGCCATCTTGCGTCTGAAACTTCTGGATGAGGGTAAAGATATAGCGATGGTCTTCACTGAGGAGCTGACGTAGATGTTTTATATTTTCTGCATGAACCTCTTGTTGTGTCAAGACACCACTTGTACTGGCGAAGGTCTTGTAGATTTGATCGTCCAATTCTTTGCGATCGGTTACGACAACAAATGTCCAATTTCCCGGCACTTTTCTAAGCACTTTCTGTGCAAAGAAGAGCATCGAAACGCTTTTCCCGCTCCCTTGCGTATGCCAAAAGACACCGAGTTTGCCTTGATTATCTTCAATTTTCTGCAAGGATTGGATCGTATTGTTGGCACCAAGGTATTGATGGTTCTTGGCGAGAATTTTGATCAATCCGCCTTGTGCTTCCATAAATAGGATAAAATTCTCGACAACATCAAGTAACCTTTGGGGTTCACAGAGTGCCTGAAGAATCGTTTCTAAAGAGACCTTGGGAGGCTCGTCTTCACTGTGGACACGTTTCCATTCGGCGAAATGTTCCCAACCGGCGGTGAGGCTGCCGACCTTACTGTCCGTGCCGTTAGAGAGAAGAACGAAGGCATTGTACCAAAAGAGGTGTGGGATGGTCTGTTTGTAGTCTCGAAGGTTGTCGTTGTAGGCAGCATAGAGATTCACATCGATTCGTTTGAACTCCATCAGGACTAACGGGATTCCGTTGACAAAACATACCATATCTGGACGCTTTGTATACATCTCACCCGTGATCCAGAATTGCGTTGCCGCGAAGAAATTGTTATTCTCTGGGTTTTCCCAGTCGATGACCTGAAGTAATTCAACAGTCTCGCCTTCACCGTCCGGATCGCTCATAGCGACCCGAACACCGTCTTTTAGAAGGATATAGATTTCTCGGTTGGCTTCAACATCGCTCATAACGGAGCGAGAGCGGATGATCTCCTCGCTTGCCTTGGCGATAGCTTCTTGGGTAGCAGTCGGATTGAGGTATTCTAATGCAGTGTGAAGGCGAGAGATGAGGACAACTTCGGATTTTGTTCGCCTGCCGAGGGAACTATCACCTCGATCGAATTCACTGTAGCAGTTTAGTGTATCCCATCCCATTCCTGCGAGGAGTGCAATAGCAGGTTGCTCTATGAGTTCATCTTCACTGTATGGATTGTGCATGGTTAGCGACTAACTAAAGTCAAGTTCGTTGGTTTGTGCCTATCGGATTTTCTCTAAGAAATGCAGCGGCTCGACGACCTCAACACCAAATTCAAACAGTGCTCGTTTGAGTTCGGAATCATCTATGAGATCCTTGTCATACGACACTAAAAATTGGACGCGTCCCGAAACTGCACAATCAATGAACATATTATCTATGGGTCTCGACAGAGTTCAAACGATGCAGGGACCCCAATAATACTCGCGCGCTGTAGAAGCCTGATAAGATTTGTGACTTCAGTTAATGTATATTGATATTTTAGGCGTAACGTGCGACGTGATAAGACTTTCTCAACCTCGTCAATAATAGATTGTGATAAGACGAGGACAAATCGCTGCTCACGCCAAAGCGATAGCAAACGGTTAGCAAGATTATCTTTCCGAATAACTGCACGCACAAAGGCATTCGTATCAAAAGTTGTTCGGTAGACCCTCCGCCGGTTTTCAGGTTCGTTCACGCCTCACCTCTGCGAGTGCTTCCTCAAAATGACGCAGCACTTCCTCCTCTGGAATATCGGCAAAAACATTGTGAAAGGGTGCTATCGCCCTATCCCATTCTTCCCGAAGTCGTTTGCGTTCACTTTCAACCTCGGTGCGGAAACGCGAAACAATGCTCTGCCACTGTGGTGGGATGGATGAACCATATTCCTGAAGATCCGGTAAGAAAAAGACATTATCAGCGAAATCCGAATCTTTGACTATATGTTTGAGTTGGTCGACAAGCACTCTTGATTCCTTCAGGTCCTGCTGGTCAGTATCAATGATGACAATAATATAGTCATCTTGCGCGAGGTAGTACTGGAGGGTCTTCCTCAAGTCACTGCTCACAGGAACCCCCTTTCTATGACACTTACGGAGTGCCCTTTTTCCCGATGTCCGGATAGCCAAATACTCAAGCTGCCTAAATCTTAAAAATGTATTCTCCAAGAATCTGACTGCCTCAGCTTCTCGGTTAGATTGCAAATTCCAAACTCTTATATTCAGCATACCGGTTCCTCCATGAGGTCTTGCAAGAGTTCACTGTCGAAAACGGCACTGCCCATTCCGAAATCCGAAATCCAACCGTCTAATGCTTCTCGTTTATTGCGAATTTCCTCAAGGTTGAGTACTTCTGTGCCGAGTCCAGAGCGGTTCCGTAGGAGTAGTATACCGAGTAAATCAGATAATCTTTTTGAATCAAAGGCATCAAGGAGTTGTGAACTATGCGTTGTGATAATCACTTGTGTTCGCTCAGCGAGTTGCTCAAGCACGCATGCAATGTCTGTCAGAGCTCTGGGGTGCAAATTTCGCTCCGGTTCTTCAATAGCAATGAGTGGGGGCAATTCAGGTTCGTTAAGCAAGATGTAATATGCTACAAGACGTAATGTACCATCAGACGCTCTCTTCAAAGGCAACGGTTTTTCATATCCTTCTGAAAGGCAAAGTTGGTGATCTCCATCAATTTCACAAAGATCTATTTTGATATTTGTAGAGGCTGCGAGCGATTTACTAACGTCGTCAAAACGTTCTAGATCGTTTTCATACCAGTACGAAAGTAAAGAACGTAGGGTTGAACCATCATCATCCAATTTTGGAGATTGCGGTACTCCTTCAGCCCGGTCTGATAAAATCTCATATAGTCTTGTGACAGGTCCCCGCATGTGCCTGGGTTGGAAGTCATAGAATTCCCAATTCTTAATAAATTCCGTTAAAGCGCGGGTAACCGGCTTGTTCCCATAATCGCCAGCAGACTTCAAAGCAAGTTTATTGGATTTATATTTTGTTTTGTTAGTACCATCCTCGTCTTGAACCGTGCCTTTACCATTCTTAATTGATATTGCATTAACCCCAGTCTCTTTTACATCCTTTAGTGCTAATTCCTCAGCAACAAAAGGGTTGTCAGAATTAGCTGCAAGTTCCAACGTATATTCAGTTAAATTTCCTGCCACTTTGGATTGTAATTGAAAAACAATATTGTTTGCTTTACCTGCCCAAAGGTGATCCTGAATGAACTTAGCAGATGGTGGGTTTTCAACAATCATCATCCTGTTTAGAAGGCTTAAGGCATTCAATACGTTTGATTTTCCACTGGCATTCGGTCCCACGATAACTGTCAAAGCCTTAAGCGGAAGCGTAACATTCCGTAAACTGAGGAAATTTTTGATGTAAATTTTTTCCATGAACGTTTTTACTTTAGACATAGTGAGGACCTTTTTGACTATCGTTAAGTAGTTACCACAAGTATTTTAGCGTAACATCAATGTGCATGCGAAAGAAAACCCATATTTAGAGAACGTCAACACTGGGCTGTATTCCATCTGTGTCGATATCAAGTTCGGATACATCAATCTCACCGGAGATGAGTTTGGGGAGGAGGAGGTCCCGGGTTTGGCGGAGGTTTCTATTCTGAAAAATTAGGTTCTGGATTTTGTCAACTATATCACAAGTAAAGTTGGTGAAACATTGACTGATTTGGACTGGTGGAATCACAATCTGGTATTGGACAAGTACCTTCCATTCAGCTCTTGGCATTTTTGTTCCTTGTGAAGTCGCTGTTGCATACGCAATAAATTTCTCACTAGAGACACAAGCAAGGGTTATTGCAAAACATTCATTGCTTTTCGGACGTATTACAATTACATCTGATGAACAAATTCCGTCCAAGGGGGCAACACCAACTTTATGAAAATATGGACGAATCTTGCCAAAAAGAATTTCACCTTTTTTCAATGCCAATTTTACACTACCAATTGAGTCAACAGAATCCCAATCTGTAAGAGCAATTGATTTTCGAGGTAAATGTGCCAAACCGAAATATGATGTTTGTCTGTCAATACCATCCGGCTTAACGTTTCGCCTGACAGATTCTGCTAAATCTCCAAGTTTCTTAACCTTCCACCCCTGCGGTATCGGGCCCAATGATGATTCTACCATCAGGACGTTCTCATGTCCCGGAAATCGGAAGTGGACGAACCATTCTCGGTAGAGGGTCTGTGCCATGTCCTCAAGGATTTTGATGCGGCCGGTGTTGTTTTCGATGAGGCTGTCGTAGGCGGAGAGGATAGCGGCGATTTTGCGCTGGGTTTGGAGAGGGGGAACGTATGTCTCAAGTTTCGTAAATGTTGACTTCTTCACTATTGGAACTGCTACACCGCCGGCAATGCCTTGAAGAGTAGTTGTGTTGGTTCTCAAAAGGTAATAAACAAAGTATGGATCGTACTCATCTTCATTCACTATAATGCTGTTAATCTGTTGATTGGTTACACTAGGAGCGGATGTCATGCAAATCTTACCAATACTTGCAATACATGTTACACATATCGCGTTTGGAGGAAGCAGACGATTTCTGTTATATTCATAACCTTTCTGTGATAGAAAGCGTTGGGTGTAGACAATACGGGAATTTGTCTCTATATCCGTTGGTGTAATAAAGGGATATTTACCTCCATAGTATTCTGTTTTTTTAGTCGGAGGGGTAGCACCGGTGATGATTTGTCCTAAATCATCAATAGTTACGTTTCGCCAAGCACTCATACCCTGTCCTCTCAAGTTGTTATAAATTTCTTTTCTGATGACATTATATCATGTTCTCCGGATTTTTACTCAGATTGTCTGTTGTTATCTTAGAGATGTTCATTCATGTGCCCTTAGGACTGTGCAACAAAGCCCATGGCAGTCAAGATGCCTACACTTCTATGGTTTTTTTGACATATTTCATTGAATATATTTTAATCACAACAGACAATACATATTCTACTGAGGCTTAACTATTCTTAGAGGAAATGCGGACTCTCGCTTTCGTCGCAGGTGTGGTGCAGGAAGACTGAGGCTTAACTATTCTTAGAGGAAATGTATCTACATTTAGCGGTTTGCCTTCTTTCCTTCTGACAGATATTTCAACATCATATATTAGAGATTTTATGTGAGATATTAAAT
>RKRR01000016.1 GCA_007571305.1 Candidatus Poribacteria bacterium
TTATTATACACGGTACTAACGATTGATCCCAATGTTTTGGTGGGCATAGGATATATAATACCGTTTCTGAAACTATATCCTGCTTTACGATTCAGAATAGGGACTTTTGAAATTGCCGTGTTTTCCCGAAAATCCGAAATTCAGAAGAGTTAGCTATCAGTCCTCAAAACCGCTCACCCTTCTGGGCTATTCTCAATCCAATGGAAACAGCGGGCGGCGGACGTTTTGGTATTCAAAATGCAGTGGATTTACTGCAGTCAGTCCCGGTGTGTCTACCTCGATAATCTGTCCTGCGATGGGTTCATAGGCGGCACGGTAGGCAACAGCAGCTTTGACGACGATCATCCGCATCTCTGTCGGATCGATGCCGAGACTGTAGAGTTGTTGGAGACTAAAGGGGGGCTGCCGCAGACTTGTCAGAGCAACTAAAGAATCTCCCACTACCACCACAGCCGTCAAACCTTGATCGTGGTATCTCTGCCCGCCGTGCCGAGGTTGCGTCTCTATATACCGACCATCGTGGATAAGCCGGACATCGCCGTGAATCGAGACAGGATCGCCGTGCAGATTGTCCGCTTTCCCGCCGACTTCGAGAGAAACCCTCCCACCGACACCTGCCTGAATACAACTTTGGACAGCCTCTGGATCATGGATGACCCCGACGAATCCCGATGCCCCTTGTCGTTGCAACTCCGCTAAGATGAAGGTGCTATCCCCTGGTGAACCACCACCAATATTATCCCCCATCTCAACGAGGATAACAGGATGTTTTTCAGAGTGGATAGCTTGCTCGACTGCTTGCGCCGCATTGGGAAGATCAACCGTGAGTTGTCCGCGGGCATTCCATAGCATGTCCGACAACCTATCGGCTTCCATCTGAGCGAGTTGTGGATCGTCATCCGTGACGACAACGAAGGCAGGACCGGCTTCATGTACATCGGCATACGGATAGCCCAATGCGACGTTCGCGACGAGGATATTCGGATCTTCTTCTAATTGCTTCGCGGCGTTGAGAATAGGTACCATCGGTGGTGCGCTGGTGACATGATACAAAATATTGAGGAGCATGGGTGGTTTGGCAAGTGCTTGCGTTGGTGTAATCTCTTCTCGGAGTATCCGCATCATCAATTCTGCGGCTTGTCGTCCGCGTTGGCGTTGATCGATATGCGGCGTTGTCTTGTAAATCACGAGTGCCGTCGATTTATCGACCATCTGCTCGGAGACGTTCGCGTGCTGGTCAAGCGTAACAACAATCGGGAAGTCGCTACCGAATGCGTCTCGAAGCCGTCGCAACACCTCACCATCACCATCAGGATAACTCTCAACGACCATTGCACCATGCAGTGCAAGGAGGAGACCTTCATGTTTCGGTGCGGCTTTGAGGTGCTGGATTAACATCTCGGTCATCCGGTCGAAGACATCATCTGTCACGCGTCCTGCCGGTGTCGCAGTCGCCATGAATGTCGGATAGATCGTATAATCGTATTGTGTCGCGCCTTGAATAAACCCACTGAGTTCATGATGGGCTTCCTCCCAGCGTTTTATCATATTACTCGCATGGGTTTGAGAGAACGCAGCAGCATCGGTGGGGGTGTCGCTAAATGTATTAGATTCGTGCATGATTCCGGCGATAGCAAGTCTTGTCATAGTATGTTCCTCGGTCAGTTGTCAGCAAGAATCAGGATTCGGAAATCCCTCCTACCGCAAATCAAAAATATCTTGACGGGTTCACTGAAAATAGTGTATCATTTAACAGCGTTTAAGTCTTTTATTTTCTAACAGTAAATTCAGGCATTACAGACACGAATCGGAGTAGCGACACGACGCATGACGCAGAACGGCACCCGAAAAAACCAGATCGAAGAAGCGATAGAAGTCGCCGCTGAAGCCCATCACGGGCAATATCGGAAAGGCACTCACACGCCCTATATCACACACCCTTATGCCGTCGGATTCATTCTAATGGATGCCGGATGCACTGAACCCTTGATTATTGCGGGTATCCTGCATGATACCGTCGAGGACACCGATCTGACGTTGGAATTCATTCGAGAACGTTTTGGTGACGACATCGCAGACATTGTCGAAGGGTGTTCAGAAGACAAAGCGTTGCGGTGGCGAGCACGTAAAACCGAACGGATTGAAGCCTTACGAACTGCGAGTCCTGAAGTCTGTATCGTAACATGTGCCGACAAACTCCATAACCTACGCACCATTATCTCAGAGTACGATGTCATCGGGGATGCCGTATGGGATCGGTTTCATGGCGGTGTCGAGGATCAGGCATGGTATTATCGCAGTATTCTTGGTGCGATCGCCGACCGAAATGCCGCTTTACAAAAAAGCGTAGTCCATGCTAAACTCTCTAAACATGACAGTTGTGCGAAGGCTCACTCCGATGGAACAGACACCGCACCTCAACAAGGGTCCCCTGATAGCAACGACGCTTGGAAGACTTCCGAAGCAATAGACGTTGTAAATCCTCAACTCTTTCGCCAGCTTCAGCAGGCTGTAGCATACTTATTTGAAGGAGAGACTCAATGAAAATTGCGTACGCATTTAGACGCTGTGCATCCTATCCGTACAACGGTGGCGGGTTACCCACCGATGCAGCAGACCGACGACGGTTTTTGGATCATGCCAAAGCGATTGGATTCGATGGTATTGAACTTCCCGCGATGAACCTTCCTGACGCTGAAGCCAAGAAATTCCGTTTGGAACTTGAAGATGCCGGTATGCCCTGCGTTGCGATTCGCGGCGGTGGTGGTGCCGCACACCCGCGTGTTGCCGCTGCGAACAAGCAAAGTATGATAAACGCCGTTAACTTTGCCTCGAATATCGGCGCGGGCGTTGTGAATTCCACGGTCACCACGCCACCCCGCGATCCGAACGGTAAAGGCACATATCGCGGTGAATCGGTCTCGCAAGGATCAAGTCGTCTCGCGAGTGCGGTGGATTATGAACGCACGGCAAAAGCAGTGAGTGAAGTCGCCGGTATCGCTGCTGATCAAGGCGTAGAGATCTCCATAGAAATCCATCAAAATTCGATTGCGGATAACAGCTGGTCGGCATTACACCTGTTAGAATTAATCGATGCACCGAACGTCGGTCTGAACCCCGACTTAGGTAACATCTATTGGACTTACGATATTCCAGAGGAATCGTGCGAAGATGCGATCGTCGCGCTCGCGCAGCACGTCAACTATTGGCATTGCAAGAGCCTCTATCGGGTGCATATCCCAGACTTAGAAACGGCCATCTATGTCCAAGCTCCGTTGCCTGACGGTGAAATAGACTATCGTTTCGCGATCGCGGCGTTATTGGATGTCAACTACGATGGGTATCTGGCAATCGAAGGCATACGCGACGGCGACCAGTTCCACCAAGACGGTCGGAGCGTAGCATACGTAAAATCTGTTTTGTCGGATCTGCAATAAGGGTCCTCAGTTAACAGGTTTCTGTAACAACAAACTTCTTCTTGGAATATTCCAAGTTCAGGAAGATTGTTACAAAAGTACCTCCTTCGTTGATAACCACTTCCGTTGACAACTGAAAACTGCTCTCACTGTGAGGCATCTATTCCACTATGACACAAGAGAAAATTCGACTCACCGCGACCGTCAAATGTGCGGGGTGAGCATCAAAACTTGCTCCGGGTGAGCTTGCGCACATTTTAGGTAAAATCCCAAAATCCACGGACCCGAATCTACTTGTCGGCACTGAAACCTCCGATGACGCTGGGATCTACCGCATTTCTGACGAACTCGCTCTCGTTAACACGGTAGACTACTTCACGCCTATCGTAGACGATCCATATACCTTCGGAGCGATCGCCGCGACGAACTCGTTGAGTGATGTCTACAGCATGGGCGGCGTTCCGAAAACAGCATTGAACATCACCTGCTGGCCCAAGGCTGACTTGGATCTATCCATCCTCGGTGACATTGTCCAAGGTGGCACCGAAAAGGCGATTGAGGCGGGTGCAGCACTTGTCGGTGGGCATACGGTGGATGCCCCTGAGTTGATGTATGGACTCTCCGTAACGGGTATCGTGCATCCGGAGAAATTCGTCAAGAACTACGGTGCGTGTCCCGGTGAAGTGCTTATTCTTACTAAAAACCTCGGTATCGGTATCCTCACCACAGGACTGAAATTCGATAAAATCAGCGATGCTGTCTTACCGCAACTCGTCGAATCGATGACCCGACTCAACGCCTCCGCATCATCTGTCATGCTGAAGCACGGTGCAAGTGCGTGTACAGATGTCACAGGGTATGGTTTATTGGGGCATGCATCGGAGATGGCAGCAGGTAACAACGTTCGCCTAAAGATCAATAGCAGTGCGGTGCCCCACTTTGCTGACGCTCCCGCACTCGTTGCACAGGACACCTACACGCAAGCCTACCTTGCGAATAGGACATTCCTTGCAGACAAGGTTACCTTTCACACGAACAGCGATGCGATGCATCATATTCTGATGGAGGCGGAAACATCTGGTGGATTGCTGTTCTCACTTCCCTCTGAAAACGCCGACGCGGCGATAGAGGAACTCCATGCCACCGATTGTCCAGAAGCTGCTATCATCGGAGAAGTCATGGAAGAGGATACCGCACATATTGAAGTATTTTAATGGTTATCGGTTGTCAGTGCGGTTTTTTTGCGAAAAACTTTTCAGTTTTCAGTTAAGAGACTTTCGTTTCACAAGTCCCTCTTATAACTGATAACTTACAACCGATAGTTGGGTACTCTAAAAAATGACAAAAACGGAACTCGCAAAACAGATACGCGCTGTTTCATATCTGACAGGAGAATTCGTACTCCGCTCAGGAAATATTAGCAACTTCTACTGGGACAAGTACCGATTCGAGAGTCATCCCGGACTGCTCACTGCGATTGCTGCAGAGATGGCGAAATTACTGCCATCCGAATGCGATGGGTTAGCGGGTTTAGAATTAGGCGGTATTCCACTCGCGACGGCACTCTCACTGCAAACGGGACTGCCCTGTTTCTATGTACGGAAGGAAGCGAAAACGTACGGCACGTGCAACCTCATAGAGGGTGGTGCTAAGGAGGGAAGCAGATTCGTCGTTATAGAGGACGTGATTACGACTGCGGGACAGGTCTGCACGTCCATTGAGCAGATCCGCTCGAAAGGATATACGGTGGAACACGTTGTAGCTGCCATTGATCGACAGGCAGGCGGAACAGCGAAGATCAATGCCCTCGGCTGTTCGTTCACCTCTGTTTTTACGCTCGCGGAGCTAGAAGAATAGCGGCCAGCAGCAAGAGGCGAGAGCAAACTCGTTCCTACGGAAGAGACATATTGAGAGAGAAAGTGATATTACGCAGAAAGTGACAGGAGGCAAATGAAAATACTGTTTATCGGAGATATAGTTGGAAAACCAGGCAGAGCCGCAACAGTCAAGTTTTTGGAAAAATACCGGCACACATACGATTTCATCGTTGCAAACGGAGAGAATACCGCCGGTGGGAAAGGATTAACGTTTGACATTGTCGACCAGCTTCTTGCCTCTGGTGTGTCCGCGATTACAACAGGGAACCATGTTTGGGATAACAGAGATATTTTCAACTTTATAGAGACAACACCGCAACTGATACGACCTGCGAATTATCCGACCGATGTCGCTGGACGCGGTGTAACCATTGTTGCATCCGCTGATGGGCAAACTCAACTCGGGGTCATCAATCTTGCCGGACAGATTTTCATGAGTTCTTACACCAATCCGTTTCATGCGCTCAACTCTATTTTACCTGAAGTGAAAGCAGTAACACCCTATATCCTTCTCGACTTTCATGCAGAGGCGACCTCTGAAAAAATTGCGATGGGCTGGCACGCAGATGGCAGAATAGGGGCCGTGATGGGCACGCACACGCACGTTCAAACAGCAGACGCGCGCATCCTACCCCAGGGGACTGCCTACATTACGGATGTCGGTATGACTGGCCCCTACGATTCAGTTATCGGTACACAGATAGATTATTCACTTGAACGTTTTTTGACGATGATGCCCACCCGTTTCACCGTTGCTAAAGGGAACGTCAAACTTTGTGGTGCCGAGATAGAACTTGACGAAGAAACAGGGTTAGCAGTGAGCATCACACCGATCCAGCATCAGTATTAGAAAGACTATCAGCGGTCGGAGGTCGGCAGTCAAGGTCAGGAATCGAATTTCCTCCTACGGAAAATTAGATGACTCTGAAATTAACAGTGAACATACATTCAGGGACTTTCGGTGAACAGATATGCAATTGGAAATACCAATAGCAACAAGAACTGTCCACAGCGTCAGTGAAATAACCGATCTGCTGAAAAACCTGATAGAACAACAACCATATCTGCAAAATGTGTGGGTACAAGGGCAGGTATCGAATTACAGTCGATCCGGGGCTGGGCATATCTATTTCACGCTTAAGGATGATAGAACCCACATCCAAGTTGTTATCTTTCGGAACAGTGCCATTGGACTCAGGTTTGTCCCGAAGGATGGTGAGGAAGTGCTCGTGCAAGGGCGACTGAACCTCTATCCTGCCAGGGGACAATATCAGATTAACGCGAATAAAGTAGAACCACTCGGAATAGGAGCGTTGCAAAGAGCCTTTGAAGAATTGAAACAGCAACTTGCAGATGAAGGTTTATTTGACGAACAGCATAAAAAACCGTTGCCGGAATACCCGAAAAAAATCGGTGTCGTGACATCCGAAACAGGTGCGGCGTTTCAGGACATCTGTCAGCAACTCCGTAAGCGGTACCCGTTAGCCAAAGTCTTACTACACCCGACGCTTGTTCAAGGCGAAGGAGCGGCAGAAGGGATCGCGCGGGCACTGCAGGCGATGAATCAGCGAGACGATATAGATGTTTTAATCATCGGTCGCGGCGGCGGCTCCATTGAGGATCTCTGGGCATTTAACGAAGAGCTCGTCGCGCGTGCAATTTTCGCCTCTACGATCCCAGTTGTCTCCGCGGTTGGACATGAAACAGACTTCACTATCTCCGATATGGTGGCAGATCACCGGGCACCCACTCCCTCTGCGGCAATTGAACATATCGTTCCAGATCAGGAGGAACTTTTCGCTCAATTAGAGGGATATAAGGCGTGGCTGTGTAGAATGATAAATAACCAATTTGATACGCAGAAAACACGACTCCAAGAACTTGAGACACGGCTTGCACCAACACGGCGTAAAGACGCAATTTATCAACTTCACCAAACGGTAGATGCCTTGGATGCTGCGTGTCGGGCGGCCGTAGAACGTCGACTTAACGACAATAAACGCGATCTTCAAACACTTACGCAACGTTTAAACGCATTAAGTCCGTTAGCTACATTGCAGCGAGGGTATAGCATCAGTAGAAAAACAGATGGAGAGGTCCTGACCTCGGCTGAACAGGTGTCGATAGGCAATCGGATTGAGATTCAACTCGCAGATGGACATCTCGCATGTCGCGTTGAAGAACTCCTCTCTGAGGAATAACCGTACCAGTTTAAGATACATCATCAATGTATTGTAACCCAAGTTGCTACGGACACAATTTTAGAGAGGCATCTGCTATGTTTCATTCAAAAACGATCAGGATCCGCAGCAGTGCGTAGCGTCCGTTGTGGGTCTCCTGCGCCCGAAGATGCACACCCTAACAGGTTATGCTACAGAACCGGCAACTTTGGTTACTGTTATAGGAAAAAAGATGACATTTGAAGAAAAACTTAAAAAACTGACACAAATTGTTGAACAACTAGAAGAGGGTAACAGACTACCGCTTTCGGATTCCCTCAAACTCTTTGAAGAAGGCATCGGTTTAATCGCATCGTGCAGGCAGATTCTTGAAAACGCTGAACAACGGGTAGAAATTGTTCTCGAAACAGACAACGCTTAAATAGCCATCAGTCGTCAGTCGTCAGCAATGAAAAAAGGGATTAGGGTAGTTTCTCCTACAATCAAACCCCTCTTTTAACCGATAGCCGATAATCACTAAAACTGAAAAACGATATCAAGGAGATAGTCGTCAGCCATCAGAGAAATAGTTGTCATTTCGGATTTTGCCCATAAAACCCTTTCAGTCTTCGGTTCTTAGAAGGAGATGAAAGGATTATCGGCGTTTTCCGTTATACTGATAACTGCCAACTCATAAAAATATGTACTTAGAAAAAATTAACGCCCCATCAGATTTGAAAAAACTTGAGATCGACGAACTCAAAACCCTTGCTGGAGAGATGCGCGCCTATCTATTGGCAGTGCTCTCTGAGCATCCAGGACATTTCGCACCGAACTTCGGGACTGTCGAGCTCGCAATAGCATTGCACAAAGTGTATGACACACCACGTGATAAGGTCATCTGGGACATCGGGCATCAGGCATATCCGCATAAACTGATCACCGGAAGACGGGAATCGTTTCCAACGCTCCGACAAAGTGGTGGTATCAGCGGATTTCTTAGCAGAGCAGAGAGTGAATATGATGTCTTTGGTGCGGGACATTCCAGTACTTCCATCGCTGCGGCGTTAGGGGTCGCAACTGCCAGAGACCTCGTCAACGAACACTACAAAGTCGTTGCCGTCATAGGAGATGGCGGGTTAACAGGTGGGATGGCATTTGAAGCGTTGAATGCCGCTGGTGACTTTAGAAACGACATGACTGTCATTCTCAATGACAACAATATGTCCATTTCAGCGACTGTCGGCGCATTCTCTAAACATTTTCACAAACTCACGAGTTCACCACAGTACAACTTTTTTCGCGACGGCGCGAAGGGACTGATGAATCTGATTTCAGAAGATGCCAAGCAGATAGCAAGGAAGATTGAGGCATCATTGAAACCGGGGACTCTGTTTGAGGAATTCGGCTTCCGTTATTTCGGTCCGCTCGACGGAAACGATTTAGAAGCGTTGATACCTGTCCTGACGGGTATTCGCAGCCTCACGGGTCCTATCCTACTGCATGTTGTAACCGAAAAAGGGCGTGGCTATACGCCCGCAGTAGAAGATCCCGTCGGGTTTTACAGTGTCAGTGGTCCCTTCAATCTGAAAACAGGGAAGACAACGAAACCGAAACCTGAAACACCCGCCTATACGGAAGTATTCAGCCGAACGTTGATTGAATTAGCGAAACGCGATGCACGGATTGTGGGTGTGACAGCAGCGATGCCCGGTGGTACAGGGCTCGATAAGTTTACCAGCGCATTTCCGAGTCGATGCTTCGACATCGGCTTGGCAGAGCAGTGTGCCGTTACGTTTGCCGGTGGACTCGCGACCCAAGGCATGCGTCCCGTTGTCGCTATCTATTCTACCTTCCTCCAGCGAAGTTACGACCAAGTGTTACACGACATTTGCATCCAAAATCTTCCCGTTATTTTCGCGTTGGATAGAGGTGGACTTGTGGGAGCGGATGGTCCAACACATCACGGCGTTTTCGATTTGGCATATCTCCGTTCCATTCCAAATATGGTCGTCATGGCACCCAAAGATGAGAACGAGCTACAATCTATGGTGAAGACAGCCGTAGCGTATCAAGAGGGTCCCATTGCGTTCCGTTATCCGCGTGGCACTGGCATCGGCGTGAAAATCGCTGCGGAACCGCAGATACTCCCGATCGGAAAAAGTGAAATTGTCAGAGAAGGTGAGGATGTGCTCGTGATTGCAGTCGGGAACCGCGTTTATCCTGCACTTGAAGCCGCCCAAACGTTAGTAGATTCTGGAATCTCAACGGCAGTTATTAACGCGCGGTTTGTCAAACCTCTGGACACTGAGACGATTCTACCGCTTGCGAAAAGGATTGGCAAGGTAATTACGATTGAAGATGGTGTGATAATGGGTGGTTTCGGTAGCGCAGTTTTGGAGGCACTCGCTGCAGCGGGTATCAAAGACGTGCAGATCACAAATCTCGGTATACCAGATGAATTTATTGAACACGGCGATGTTCAACATCTCTATGCCCTCTGTAATTGCGATGCCGATGCGGTTGTCCGAACTGCACAGGCGATGTTACAATAACCTAAGTTGCCACCCTGTAGCATAACCTGTCAGGGTGTGCATCTTCAGACGCAGGAGACCAACAACAGACGCTACGCACTGCTGCGGATCCTGATCGTTTTTGAATGAAAAGTAGCAGATGCCTCTCTAAAATTGTGTCTATAGCAACTTGGGTTACAATAGCAGTTAGTCGTCACCATCAGCATGAGGATATTGTGGTGAATAAAAGGTCAGGGCCTCTGACACAATCTACTGATAGCCGAGAGCCAAAAGCGAAAAAACGGATTGACACCTTTCTGGTAGCGCACGACTTAGTAGAGAGTCGGGAACAGGCAAAACGGCTCATTCTTGCAGGGGCGGTGACCGTCAACGGGAACTCAAGAATAAAGCCGGGGCAGCGCATCCCATCCGATGCCAAGGTGATCGTACGACAGCAACAAAAATATGTGAGCCGAGGTGGGTTCAAATTAGAAAAGGCGTTACGCACCTTTGATATAAACGTACAAAATCGGGTTGCGCTTGATGTTGGTGCATCAACAGGTGGGTTCACAGATTGCCTCCTCCAGCACGGCGCGAAATTTGTCTATGCTATTGATGTCGGGTACGGGCAACTGGCGTGGAAGCTCCGTACGCATCCACAGGTGCAACCGATTGAGAAAACGAACATCCGACACCTAACGCCAGCACACCTCAAAACATCGGCGTTGAATGCCCCAGAAAACTTTGCCTCCATCGCTGTGGTCGATGTCTCCTTCATCTCTTTGAGAACGGTTCTGCCGAGTGTCATCAAACTTCTAAGTAGTTATCAGTTAAGAGGTGAACCTGTTAAACCAGAGTCTCCGTTAACCGACAACCATTTTGACCTTATTGCATTGTTGAAACCGCAATTTGAAGCTGGCAAAATCCATGTAAAAAAAGGCGGAATCGTGTCTGACAAACACGCACATATCCAGACGATAGATAACCTCAGCACCTTCGTGACGGAAAAACTCGGAGCGACAGTAAGAGGTCTAACCTACTCGCCAATCCACAAGGACATCCGAAATATTGAGTACCTGCTTTGGCTTACGGTCAATGATAAGCGCCTGGATTCCTATCAACTCAAACATACGACTGCAGAGATTGTAGAAGCTGCACATGAATATTTTTAACGATGTGCCTCTGACCAGTTTTCCACATGTCCAGCCAAGATACATGATGCCATTTAAGGAGAACCTAATTTCATTACGAGCAGTTTCCTCGTGAGATCGCAATCGAAAAAAGGATGCGTGCGGTATCGCATCAAAACCCAGGTTTCCTGCAACAACGGTGCAGGCGATTCAAAGACGAAAATCGTTAAGTTCACAGATGCTATGACCTATCCGCAAGGAACATGAAAAGAATGCGAAAAAGATTCCGAATCATATCCATTTTCGTTGGGTTATTTTTTATTTTGGGGTTATGTGGGACTTTTTTCTTTATCCGTTCACGGACCTTCCTGGATTGGGTAGAGGAACGGCTTGAGACCGAACTAAAAAATCGAATAGACAATAACTACAAAGCAAGCATCGGCAAAATAGAGGGAAACATCTTAGGGAGCGTCAGCCTTAAAAGCGTTGATATTTCCAAGGAAAGTAGACCCGTAATTTCCACAGGGAAAGTCGTCCTTAAATACAATCTATTAGGATTGCTTACCCGGAAATTTGAGGCAACTGAACTGCAGGTTAACACACCGGAAATTCACGTGCTCAGGAACTCCGATGGCGACCTCAATCTTGCCCATATTCTTAGGGAGCAAACGATCGAAGGCTCCCCACAATTCGCTTTTGCTGTCGAACATATTAAGTGTATAGATGGCACAATTGATTACACTGACCTACAACGGAATTTTGATGTCCGTATTGATGGAATCCATATTGAGGTGAAGGGACCCCTCAGCACTTGGAAGCACAACGGCAGTTTTGAGATTGAAAGCGGTAGTTTTACGATCAACGGTGCCGAAACTGCGATCGACAAGTTTGATGCCGATTTTCAGATATTCGCCAGCGGTAGCACATTAGAGAAACTCCGACTCGAATTCGGCGACTCCAATCTGGAGGTCACAGGTGGATTTACTCACGAAGAAACCGATATTTCTTGGAACAGCAAAGTTGACTTGAATCTGAACTTCGCAGATATAGAGCCGTTTTTTGGGAAAGGCATTGAACTTGAAGGCGATGTCGACGCAACATTGACAGCGAACGGTACGGAGTCTGCCTTAGTAGGCACGCTATCTGCAGAAATCCCAATGTTCTCCGCTGGCAAAGCAGAGAATAGCCCGAAAATAGCGTTCACAGCACTACATGTTGACGCGGACTTCAATTCTGATCCTTCCCCAACATTCGCACTCAAAGAACTCAGTTTCCAAGTCGCCGATGGCACTATGGTCGGTGATGGAAGCATCACGTTAGACAGGGCATTGGAGGGCGATCTATTAACGCAACTTCAACAACTCCCCACCCATCCGATGACTTACCGCGGAAAATGGGATGCTACCAATATACAACTGATACCGCTGCTGTCAATGTTCACTCAACTGCCAGAAAACCTCATAGATAGCACAGGACTTCTCGCAAGCAGCGGAAAGTTCAGCGGAAATAGCACGGATCCCTCAAGCCTCGAGCTTGACAGCAAAATAGCCCTGACAGAAACGATCCTCGACGCAGTGAAATTTGACAATTCAACACTTACGGGCACAATAGCAGCGGGTGAACTGAAAATCGACGGGAACTTAGACGAGACCGAGATTAACGTCGCAGGTCCCTTCCTCGTGGAACAACAAGATGATTTAGAAATTCGGGCATCGGGCATCAATGTCGATGACATCATGAAAATTGCCAACAGTGAAGATCTCGGAGGGACTGGCAATTTGACTGCCACGTTATCAGATGGGATACTGAAGGGGTTTATGGAGATCTCGAATGCGACCTTTAATGACATTCCGATCGGTACCTTAGTCGGTGATTTTCGCTACCAAGAGGGACAGATTTATATCGACAACGGCCTGATGACGAAAGACACACTCGGTAGTCAACAGTCAACAGTCAGCAGTCAGGAAGAGAAACAGCAAACCGAGAGCCAAATAACCGAGTATGAGAGTCGCACCAAAATTACCGGTATTGTGGAGGTTAAAGACGAATTCCCTGCGAATTTTAGCGTCGTCGCCGATCCCGTTTACGTTCAACACTATTCGAAATTACTGTTAGGTTCCGAATATCCTGTAGAAGGCGCAATCAGGGGTGAACTCAAATTGGATGGAACGCTCATCAATCTGGATGGCAGTGCTAACTTCAGTGTTACTGAAGGCGTGGCATGGGGCATCCACTTAGATCCGTTGACGCTTCCTCTGGAGATTGAGGATTACAACTTCATAGTGCCAGCCTTCAAGATAACGACGCGTGGACAGCAGATGACACTCAATGTTGTAGTAGCTTCTAACGGGGACTATGACCTACGCCTCGAAAGTGATACGCCTGTCCAATTAGAAGAAATCGCGAAGGCGGCAAAACTCAGCGATTTCCCTTTTGAAGGACGGTTCGATGTTCGGATTGTCGGAACGCTCAAAAAACCCGAAAGTACCGATCTCCAAGTTGAACTCGATTTTTCAGAATTAACCTTCTTGCACAATGAACGCGGGTCGAAATATCCACTCGGTGATGTCTATCTGCTCGGTGAACTTGTAGAACGGAAAAACATCACTGGTGAACCCGATATTTACGACTTTCATGGACACGGATTTGAGGGAACCAGTCAGATTCAGGGTTACGTCAGCATGGCTACGGGAAATCCGTACCAATTCACAGCGGAGAGTGAGACATTCGATATCGCACCAATCCTGCCCATACTGCATCCGGTACTTGAGTCGGTTACCGGAACCGCTAGCGGGAGTGCGACAATAAGCGGAACGCTGGCAGATCTCGCCCCATCAGCCGAGAACATAGCCATGGAATCCCAAAAACAGCAGGTCTATCCGTACGATGTAACTATTCTTGTGAGGAGTTGTCAGTTGTCAGTTATTCGTCATCAGTTAAGAGGTAACCCAGTTGAACCGAAGTCTCCTTCAGTTGACCCTCGACAACTGATAACTGATAGCTATGCTTTCACAAATGCCGAGCCGATCCGCCTACATCTCAAAAACGACAAATGGACAATCGATGCCCTTTCCTTAAGGACATCTGAATCAAAAAAAGAAGAGCAGCCTGCAACAACAAATCCATTTCTTGAATTGACAGGAACCTTGGACGCAAAAAGTGAGGCGATGAACCTTCACGTTGTATCTGATGGGTTCGCGCTGCCACCGATTGCAGAAGCATTGGGACTTCCACTTGGCATACTGCAAAATGGTTCCCTCCGTTATGACTTGAAAGCGACAGGAACACTCACCCAACCCAATGTTCACTTAGAATGGGCAATTCCAACGTTAATATTAGAAACAGAGGCGGGCAATATTGACATTGCCGATGCAGGTGGTGCAATAACGTATCAGAAGGAGACGCTGCGTTTTGAGGATTGTGCTTTTAATTTCTTCGGTAACGCAGTGAACATGAAAGGGGACATTGACGTTGAACCCGAAGCAATCAACGACTCGGAGTTACACCTCCGTGCCGATACGATTGCCTTGGATCTCGCCACCTTACCGATAGAAACTCTCAATAACATTGGTTTCGATGACGGAATAACCGGTATTTTAGAGGCATCAATAGAGATCGGAGGCACACTCGCCGAACCACTTGTTTTACTATACACAGAAACAGCCAGACAGCGTCCAATCCGTTTTACCTCTTACATCCCCGATATTACACTGGAGAGACTTCGCGTAGACATTCACTTCGGTTCAGAATTTGTGCATGTTCAAAGGGTGGAAGCAAACGGACAGATGGGGGAGGGTCCTTACCGTGTCCAGGGAAGAGCCACGTTCCCACATAAGAATGGTTATCAGCCGTCTGTTAACAGTCGTCAGTTAACAGACGATTCTGTTGAAATAGAGTCCTCTTTCACCGATAACCGACAACTCATCACTGATAACTATTTTGAGATAGAGGTGTCAGCGTCACAAGTAGAAATTGGGGACTATGGTTTCGCTTCAGGATATGTTAAGCTGAGCGGTACAGGCTTAGACCTACAACAGATTACAGTAGTCGGTGAAATAAACGAATTGGAACTCGATGGCTACAATTTCCATCTCATTAACAGGGCACCGCTCCGATTCAGATCTCATCCGGAGGACACCACTGAGGGAACGGATCCACTTGCTGTGCAGATCCCATTACAACTCATATCGTCTGATATGAAAGCGTCCATGGATGTCAATGTTGCAGGCACTTTCACCTCCCCTGAAATCACAGCAGACTGGCACGGCACGCTCAATGACAAAGAGTGGTCAGGTAAAATCCAATACAAAGATGAACGCATAAACGTTCTCGGAATAGAGCTCAAAAATCGCGAAGGGACGTTAACCCTTGCAGGTGTTATTCCGTTTAACCTGACATTCGAAACGTTGGATATATCTGAACGCTTTATTGCTGCACCTATCGATGTACGTCTTAGAGGTAGCGAACTGCCCTTCAACTTTTTCCCAGGGATTGAGACTGTCTTTTCAGAGGCAGATGGCACCGTTGACATAGATTTGGGAATACAAGGCACAAGTCAATCGCCGGAGGTGATGGGCAACCTGTTTGTTGAGGCATTGAAACTGCGTCTCAGGGACTTCCATGAACCTCTTCGGAATATGCAGATGCAACTCAGTGTACGGGAAGATATAATTGATTTCGCAGAGCTCCGATTTGACATAGGGGAGGGCTTCTGTGAACTTGAACAGGGGCAGATCGTATTAGATGGCTTAACACCAGAATATTTGATATTACGAGGGTTGAAATTAGAACGATTCCCACTCGGTTCAACTGTCCGTCAAAATTTACCACCAGACGTGTTAGAAGAGGTTGAGGGACATATAACAACGACCTTGCGGACATTAACAGTGCCGTTCGAGAGTTTCTTAGCGATTGGAGAGAAGACACCCTTTCCGCAAGTCCGAAAGCTCCCTTCACTCACAGACCTTGTAACTGTTTCAAGTGCGAATTTATCAATTGATAACGTCCGACTCGCTTTCAAGGCAATGGATCGGCATTATGACTTCCAAGATCCACGACCGACTCCGATAATTCTCAGCGATGGAATCTTGGTTTTAACGAAAACCTTCACCCTTGAAAATCAAGACGAATTTTCAGTCAAACAGACTTTTACCGATGAGGATACAAAACCTGAAGGTCTACTTGCGAATGAGCAAACACTTTCAGTCAAGACAATGCTCAGTATAGATGCTGAAAGCAAATGGGCAATGAACGGAGAATTTGACGGTGCACTTCGGATCAAGAATTTTGATGTTTCCGCGATAACAGAGACGTGGCCCGCGCCGTATCGGGTTACCGGCGCGTTGTCGGGAAGTCTGCAGATGAGTGGCACCAGTGCGGATCCAAAAATCACTGTGCGACGGCACGAAAGCGAACCCGCAGAACTCTATCTACACGACATCCCGATTGATCTGCGATGGAGAATCCGGTATCAGAACGGAAAATGGGAAATAACAGAAAAAAGGTACGTCGAAATTCGATTTGGGGAAAATCAGATGACTTTCTCCTGGATGATGCCCTACGAACTTGAAATTATTCCATTTCTTACGGCACTGCAACTGACATCAGAACAGGTTTGGACAGAACTCCAACAGACCCCAATGCGTGGAACTTTGGATGTAAAAATAAACGACCTTACCATGCTGCCGTCTGTGGTGCCAGGGATCAGCACCGCAACAGGCACCAGCGAAATCCATACCAAATTGACTGGGACGATAGAAGCACCACAAGTCGATGGTAGTGTCCTCTTTGAAAATATTGGGTTTGAGTTTCCGGAAGTTGGCATTCGAGTTAAAGAAACTGAAGGCGACATTAAGTTATCAGAAACAGGCGCGACTATTAAGCAATTTGGAGGTATCTTGAACGATGGCAGATTTGCTGTGAACGGTAGCATCATAGCACCACCAGATAGACGGATCTGGGAGAAACCACCGACATTGAACCTGTCGACCGGTCTCACTGCAACGGTTTTTGAACAACCGGAACAGTATCGGGTTGACCTCGCTTCCACCTCACTTAGCCTACAGGGGGAACTTCTTCGTCCGCGTCTCACAGGGGGTATTAATATCAGCGGAGGTTACTATCAACAAAATTGGGAAATCGTTCGAGATTGGCTCACAGGGGTTTCAGTCAAGGAAACGGAACTTATATTGGATTACCCTATTCTACGTGATTTACATTTGGATGGAGTAGATATTAACATCCCTGATAATTTTCGTGTGCTTTCATCTATCACAGGGCCCACAGATATTGAAATCTCCTGCTTAGGCAAATTTTACGGACCAATTAATGAACCGGTTTTCAGTGGAAACGTCTCGGTACTCAAGGGGAAAATCGGAGTCTTTACTCAGATTTTTGAATTTACCGAAGGTTCTATAGTTAGCAATCAGAGTACTGTAGCTTTTGATCCAGAGCTTAATATTTTCCTCCGCACACCGAACAGCATTCGAGGTGTGCTACCCAGAGATGGGAGCACAGTAGATCTTCAGGTGTATGCCTCCTTTACTGGCACTCTGAGCAATCCCAATCTCATCCTGAGCTCGCCTCCTGAAACGACCACCGAAGTCCTGACACAGGGAGAGATTATAAATTTCCTTTTGCAAAACGCAGTGCTGTCAGGAGCTCTTGGCAACCTCACGTTTAGTTTCCATCGTCCACTTGATGAAGATGCTCGATATATCAGTGCGGAGTACCCGCTTGGAAAAAACGTATCCGTAAAAATTGAAACCAATGAAAAAAGGGAACACGGGATCGACATTGAATTCAAGGGACGGTTCTAATAATTTTCAGGACGCAATTACGCAGCAATTGCTTTTGGTTGCCGGTTGTCAGTTAAAAAGGTATTTGTTTAACAAATCCCCTCTACGGATAACCAAGAACCGAAGACCGATAACTATGATACGGCTTGCAGTTTTATTGTCCTGCTGCCTTTTTTTTCAATTCGCAAGCGCGCAGGAGTCCGTGGAAATCTCGATCGATACAGAGAATCGTTCTCGGTTAAGAGATAATCCTGTTGAACCAGATCCCTCTCTCACCGATGACTACAAAAAGAAACAGATTGCAAAGATAGAGTACCATATTGACACAACCGCTGCTGAAGAAACTGCGGAACAACTCAATATACTTAGAAACCAAACAGTCGTATATGCTGGCGACACACTGTCTCGGTACATCATTCAACAGAGCATCAAAGAACTCTATGCAACACAGCAGTATTCCCAAATTTATGTCTACTTGCAGGATACTCCCGACGGTATTGTTTTAACCTACCATCTGATTCCTTTCGCACGTATCAAACAAATTGTGCTTTCCGGCATCCCTGAAAACGAGGTCAAAACCGGTATTGAGAATGAGATGCGGTCAAGGCGAGGAGGAAAATATGTCCCTACAATCGTCAAAGCGGATGTGGATCGCATTAAAACGGTGTGTCAAGCGTATGGATATTTCGAGGCTGAAGTCATAGGCCCCGACGCTCTCACCGAAGATGGCACGTTAACCTACCAGATAACCATTGGGGATGCCTCAACCATCAGAATATTGCAAATTCAGGGCAATGCTGCTATCTCAACGAATGGTCTCAAAGCGGTTTGTAACTTTAGTCGACTCTTCCCAATTTACAACGAAGCTGCCGTGGATACTGACGTGGCTTCCATGTTAGCACTGTACCGTAAAAACAATTATCCTACTGCCACCATTGTCCCAGATTTCGTCCATGAAACCGGTGTGTTACAATTTCGCGTCAATGAAGGCAAGGAGGTTCGGATCAATTTTGTTTTGGATATTGGAGAGCTGCCCTTATCGCTCCAAGATGAGTTCAGAGAAGATATAATTTCACTCATAAACACTGCCTCGCCTTTTATATGGGAACGTAGGATAAAATCCTATTTCAAAGCCAAAGGCTACCACGACACCACCGTTTATGAGGAAACACTGGATGCCTCCAGTGTTCGACTTACGGTTAATCCAGGTACGCGTTACCTCGTTAAAGATGTCACTTTCTCCGGAAATAGGGCATTTTCGGATGCAAAATTGAAGCGAGAAATGACAATGAAACCGATAGGTGGATTTCTGAGAAACTTGCAAGCAAATATCGCGATGTTGCTATTTCAAAAGGAACAGAGACCCTTTTTTTATGAACCAGAACTCGATATAGATATACATCGTCTCAAATTTTTGTATGGAAAAGCAGGTTATCCGAAGGCAATTATTCGGACAAATCTCGATAAACAGAAGCCAAATAATCGGAATATTGGCGAAGTTGTGATACACTGCACAATAATTGAAGAGCATAAAGAGATGATTCACCGATGCAACATCAGTGGGAACAATGCATTAGACACCGCTACGCTTCTGGAACGTTTGCAGAGCGAACTTCCGCTCCCACAACCGAAGGCCTCGCTTACGCTGAAAGCCTACAGCGACGCAATCTTAAAAGCTTATTACGAACTCGGATATATTGATGCAGTGGTCAGCAACATGTACATACCAGAAACGGAAGATCCGGTTTTTCGAGTAACGGGTAATTTCTCGGCACTCCTTGAGAAAGGTAGACTCCCTGTGGAAATCCGGAAGGAATTCGAAAGACACAACCTAACGCTTACAAGCGTCTACACAGTCACCCACATCGGCAATCGATGGAGCCTTCAAGACATTGAAGGTAATCCACTGTATACTCTCAAACAGAAAACGACACACCTTGAGGTTTATGAACACGGGGTACTACGCCTCATTGTGGATGAGGAGGGTCAACAGGTCGTATTCGGCAAATTCCATTTCGAAGGGGATACAGACATTGTGAATCAACAGGTGCTTGAACGAGAAGTATCACACCTCGAAGGAACCCTTTGGACCTCAGAAAAGTTAAGCAGTGTCTTGCAAAATCTCCACAGTTTGGGGCTTTTTCATAGCGTCCAAAGTGAACGTTTCCCGCAATCTGCTCACAGTACGGAAACATCTCAAGTGTCCGAGGTTGTAAATTCTTCTCTCCGCAGTTCAAGGAGAATCAACGACGTTCTCATAAAGGTAGAAAAACAGAAGTCAAAGACATACGGTGTCAGCAGCGGTTATAGTTTCGCAGAGGGGCTCCGTGGAACCTTGGCACTAACGGACAGCAATCTTCTCTTTCGGCGCAATATTCGAGGACGCGCACGCGCGAGACTCGGATGGCGAGATGAATTAGGTTACCTCTTTGATGCAACACTCACCGAACCGTGGTTGATCGGACGAACACGGGGCAGCTTGCAAGTATTAGCAAAGAAGTTAGAGGTAGACGATAACGTCCGCGCACTTCAAGGGAGTTTCATCCTCAGCAGAGACTTATCCGAACTGCACCATCTCGATCTCAGATATAGCTACCGGGACTTGAACCAACCGGTTCCATCGATCCAAGAGCCCTCTGAGCTTTCCGGTTCCCCTGAACGGCAAACGAACCCTTTCAGCACAACCGTGAGCAGCATTCGATTCTCCTGGACGTATGATAGCCGCGTGCGTTATTTGAATCCTACCGGTGGTATGCTCAACGACCTGGCACTTGAATATGCAGGTGGCTTTTTGCAAGGCGAAACCAGTTTTATCAAAACTACGACGGATACCCGATATTACCAAGAACTCACCGGTGGACTTGTCTTAGCAACCGCTGTCCGATTGGGTATTACGACAGGGTTAAGTTCGAATCGTGGCGCAGAATTAATTTCATTTGAGCGGTTTTGGGCTGGTGGTGGAACAACGGTTCGAGGTTATGCCGAGCGCTCTCTCGGTCCTGAAGATAGCACAGGGATACATAGAGGCAATGTGCAATTCATCTTTAACACAGAACTACGTTTCCCGATCTATTGGATGGTCCGTGGGGCGTTCTTTTTTGATACTGGCAATGTTTGGAATTCACTGGAAGACATCGATCCAACAGCACCGTTACCCTCCTCCGTCGGGGTAGGGCTCTACCTTGACCTTGGAGCACTCACGGCTGGAATAGATTATGCCATTCCGCTGGTATCTGCACCGGGTGCTCTGGATCCGTACAGAGCTTTTCATATTCGCCTTGGTAGTACTTTCTAATTATCAAAATTCCGCATCGTTTCCTATCGCAAAAATGACACAGGTATAAAATGAAAGAAAGTTGGCAAAATCTAAGTGATCTCATCGTGAATCCGAGCGCGACATTCAAACGTCTAAAACTTAACCCGAAGTGGATGCTTGCCTTTTTTGTGTTTTGCTTTTTGGGGCTTTTATTGGGTTGGACAACAGCACCACTTACGCATCACTTGCTTATCATGCGCGCCGCCCAGAGTTCTATCCCGTATAAAATACCCTCTGTAGAATCTGTTGCAATTATAGGATTCATTGTAACAATCCTATTGTGTATTCTCTTGAGCTCGATCCTTACAATAGCGGCGCGAATTTTCAAGATAGATAGCACAGTAAAATTTAGACATGTCTATGCAGGGATTATCCATACATCCTTGATTCGCGCGTTTATCTTTCTTATTAATGTGGGGTTATTTCCGATTTTTAAAAGGATTGAGGATATTGAGACATTAGCCGATACCAGAATGATTCCGGGGCTGCATTTGCTGGCAAGTTCAATCGAGAATATGAACATCTTTATATTCTTGAGTCATTTCCATGTCTTAAATATATGGCATGTCTTTGTGCTAACGATAGCCGTTTCCACTTTTGCCGGAGTTAACAGAATACAAGCGTGTTTTATAGCGATATGCGTCTGGCTATTAAGAGTCAGCATTGAGACGGTATTTGCCTCGATGTTTCTGTATTAACACTCATGTATCATCGAAGGTGCAAAGTCCCGTTATCTATCAAACCAACATCATACTATTTTCTTACGTATCTGACTGTCCATAAGGTCTTCCCAACGCGAGGGGTGCTTCAGCGCGCCCGACGAATCCTGCCAATACTGCTAAACAGAGCACATAAGGTAGCATCAAAAACACCTGATACGGAACACTCCAACCCAACGCTTGGAACCGTGCATCGAGGGCCGAACCGAACCCAAAAAGTAGAGCAGCACCGCACGCTTTTATAGGATGCCATTTCCCAAAGATAACGATCGCCAAAGCGATGAACCCACGTCCGACTGTCATACCGGGTGTAAAATAGGGGACATCTGCAAGGGAGAGGTAACCACCAGCTATCCCTGCCATCGCGCCAGCGAAGAGCAGGCAGATTGTTCGCAAACGAAGAACATTCACACCCGCAGCGGCAATCGCCCTTGGATGCTCTCCGCAGGCGCGGACTCTGAGTCCCGGTTGCGTGTGATAGAGAAAAAAATAGACACACGGCACCAATAAAAATGCGATATAAACGAGAATATTGTGTGAAAACAGCGCACGCCCGAAGAAAGGGATTTGGGAGAGCAGTGGAATGTCAATCTGTCGGAAGGCCGGTACGCCCTGCGCGATCCCTGTTATCCCAAAGAGGCGTTGATAGATAACCTCTGTCAAGCCTAATGCCAACAGTGTCATTGCAGTGCCGATGATCACTTGGTCGCCCCGTAGTCTTATCGCACACAGTGCAAACAGTGCCGCGGCGATAAGACCGCCCATGCCTGCCATTAAAAGCCCGAACCACGGAGCAATTATAACGAGTTCTGCCATGTAGAAGGAACCGACCATCCCGGAAAACGCGCCGATGAGCATCATCCCTTCAATACCGATGTTCAGTACACCGGCACGTTGAGAGATGACTTCGCCTAAGGCGGCGAGTAAGAGTGGCGTTGCACCGCGAATCGTTGCGGAAAGAATCTCCTCAAACATATTTTTAATTTATTGCTCCTGGGCACCGCTCCATTGCATTCCGCGGTGGTTTCCGATCAATTTCAACAGGGACTAAACCCCGCCCGGATGATAGAATGCAGATTTTCGGTCTTCCATGCCTCGTTTTTTCTAGTAGAATCCGAAAATAAATTCACACGTGTAGCATAGCCTGTTAGGCTGTGCCATCAGAACAGATAACTTCAGCGTTCACACGACGCTACAAGTGTCCAAGTAATTACGGAATCTATTCAACCTGTACATTGAGATGAGCGAATAAAGTGAAGACTCTCCTGAATTGCTGTTGTATCACAGCGAGAATTTGCTTCATAGTCAAACAATCGGCAAAGAAGTCTTTGTTTAGCAAAACCGTCTTGTAACTGATCGCTGAAAGGATTTTTTATTCGAAAAAATCCGCCCGGACTGCTGACAACTACTCCTGTGAAGATACACGTCTACGGAATAGTTGGATAGAACTATAACCGATGACGAACAATAGAATCGTCGCTTGCATGACCAATGTTACCTTATCGGAGATGCCGACCTCCCGCTGCATGCTATAGGAACCCATCGTCAGCGCGCCAAATAACAACGCCGCAGCAACCGTCACCAACGGATTGAGTTTAGCCAGTAGTGCCACCGCAATTGCCGTGTAACCATATCCGGGTGAAAAGTTAAGGAAAAGTCGGCGGGTCAGTGCAGTCAATTCTATTGCGCCGCCGAGGCCCGCAAGCGCGCCACTAATGAAAAAGACCCGGAGGGTATTATGCACGATTGAAATTCCTGCAGCTTCTGCCGCAGCTGCACCCTCCCCAACGGCGCGGAGTTGAAATCCGAATGCTGTCCTAAAGAGAACAAATGTAAGAATAATTGCCAATACAACAGCGATAGCAATGCCGAGATGAACCCGATGCGGTGGAAAAAGTCGAGGCAGAAATACCCACTGAACGATGCGATCACTCTGGGGGCCTCGTTTGGCTGCTTCCTGCAACGGCCCCCCATCTATCATCATACTCACCAGATGAAGTGCTACGTAATTTAACATAATTGTACTGATAACTTCATTGACACCTCGCGCTACTTTCAGAACCGCAGGAATCAGTCCCCATACGCCACCGGCGACTGTCGCAAGTCCGAGACACAACGGCACTGCGATCCACGGGCTTTGCGGAAAAATTGGAGCGAGTTTCGTTCCAAACCACGTCGCAGTCAATGCCCCTATCAAAAATTGTCCCTCAGCACCGATGTTCCAAATCCCACACCGAAACGCGATGGCAACTGAAAACCCTGCCATCAGAAACGGTGTGCTCTTCACCAACGTTTCTCCGAACTTTCTCCCAGTACCGAACGCACCACTCACCGCTGCTTGGTAAGCCTCCAATGGATTATAGTGACAGAGCAACATGATGATGGCATTCGTGACAAATGCGCTTACGAGTATTAGAGCAGGCGTTGCCAACCAGCGAAGATTGATTTCCTTTAGCATCATGGTTATAGGCTATCACTCAAATCTGCGTGAGTTTCTCCTGTCATTAACAATCCGAGTGCTTCAATGTCGTTGCGTTGTGCTGTCGCATCGATCAACTTGCCCCTCGACATGACATAGAGTCGGTCACTCAACAGCAAAACCTCGTCTAATTCTGTTGAAATTAACAGGACAGATTTTTTTTCGTGGCGTTGTGCCAACAATTTCTCATGAACGTAGCGAGCAGCATTGACATCTAAACCGCGTGTGGGATTCACAGCGATAAGTAGGTCGGGTTGAAGCGAGATTTCTCGAGCGAGGACGACCTTCTGTTGATTGCCACCGGAAAGTGAAGAAGCAGGAATATCAGCGACAGGCGGACGGATATCGTAATCAGCAATGAGCTGTTCTGCTGTCCCCCGTTTCAGCTTCTGGTTAAGGATATTCCACTGCGTGATGTTATCTAAATGGGTCACGTTCAACAAGAGGTTTTCCGTAACCGAAAACGCGGCAATGATGCCTGTTGTTTGCCTATCCTCAGGAATATAGCCGACACCGCGCTGACGGACTGCCTTTATCCCTTTCGGATCGGCTCCTAAAATGCTTACTGTTCCAGACACACTGTGTCGTAACCCCATGATCGCCTCGGCGAGTTCACGTTGTCCATTGCCATCTACGCCTGCGATTCCAACGATTTCACCGCGGTAGGTTTCCATAGAGACATCTGACACTGCGATCTCATTCCGACTGCCGAGAACTCTTAGATTTGAGAGTTGTAGGATATTGTCTGGGGGATCGTTTTTGAGGTGTGTGCCCGAAACCGAGGGTTCAACGGCGGTGATTTCTTCTCCAATCATCTCCCTCGCGAGTTCGCGAGCAGTGAGTTCACCTGTCGGACCGAGGTAAACTTTCTTGCCACGCCGTAAGACGGTAATTCTATCGCTGATGCTCAATACCTCTTTCATCTTGTGGCTAATGAAGATGATCGCTCTGCCATCGGCTTGGAGTTTGCGCAGAATCGTGAAGAATCCTTCTACCTCCTGTGGGCTCAGAACAGCGGTGGGTTCATCAAGGATCAGAATACGGGCATCAATAGCGAGTGCTTTGAGGATCTCCACGCGCTGTTTTAAACCTACTGAGAGTGTCCGGACCAGGGCAGTCGGATCGACAGTGAGACCAAACCGTTCTGAGAGTTCCTCAGTAATACGGATAGCCGCCTCCTTCTTAAATCGGAATTTTCCGAGTCCTTGCTTGTCATCACCGTTTGAAGACGCGCGCGCCGCTGGATTCGAACGCAATTGTCCAAGGGCCAAGGCTACATTCTCAGCGACCGTCAGGTTTTCAATCAACATAAAATGCTGGTGGACCATGCCGATACCGTTCGTAATCGCGTCCCGCGGTGACTTTGCCTGTAACCTGTGCCGCAAGTTTTCACGATCAGTAACATAGATTCGTCCAGCCGATGGTTGGTAAAGTCCATAGATGAGATTCATCAGCGTAGATTTTCCCGCGCCATTTTCTCCTAAAATTGCATGGATTTCACCGGCTTGGAGTTCAAAATCGACACAATCAACAGCAACGAAATCTCCAAAGGTCTTTGTAACATTCCGAAGTTCAAGAATACTTTCTCTCGCCATCTATAACCTAAGTTGCCTTGTTTGTATCCAAATTTGTAGCACGATCTGTTAGATTGTGTTGTTTTTCCCAGGTTGTTGAACCCACTTGAATGGTAGAACGGTCGCTTTATATCTAAAATGTTGTCCGTAGCAATTTGGGTATCTATAACTGACACCAATTATTCGCTCTTGTCTCTGTCAGGGCTCCGTCGTAAGCAATAACCCGAAGTGAGATTTTCCAGCTCTCACCTGCCGGCGTTGACACGGAGCCTGTCCACGTCGGGTTATAGAGTGCCATCCCATAATCCCGAATAAACCACGGACCGCGGACACCTTTATTGAGGATTGTCATACAGACTCCAAAGTATCCATGCCCAGTTAGCATATTTTGGTAGGCTACGAAATCCGATTCGCCTTCGTGAACGACTTCAACACCTCCCTTGCGTCCGTTGTCCCCCAGCACAATACCACCCATGACAGGTAGAAGTCTCGGCTCAACACGGATGCCGATGCTTCCGAACTTCGTCTGCGGATATGTCGCCGCACCGTAAGACGCGATTTTTTCGCTCGTCATATCGCAGACTGTGGCATCATCGAATGCGAAAAGATTGACAGTACGGATTTCGTCAATCAACGGTTCTTCGTTCTCATCCCGCCAGATAACATTTTGAACGAATTGCACGCCATCGGCATGGGGTGTGATGTTAATTTCGTTTTGTGTGTCCATCCGTCCCAATTTCTCAAAAACCTTGTCTGTGAAGGAGCGGCGGGGTGGTGATGCCCAAAAGCCCGCTTCTCTCTCACCGACCTGTACCGGGCCCTGCCCCACAAAAATACCGTTGTGGAACGGATGATCGAAGGCGAACTCCTGAACGACGGTATGTCCGGCTGGTGTATAGAATGGGAAGACGAACGGACGATAAAAATTCGCGCCGACACCTCCCAAACAACGCCCTGTGTCACTTTGGACGACTAAATGGGTTTTAGCGTTAGTTTTAACTTCAAAAACGTCTTTCATATTTTTTGTTTTTCTAACACAAACTGTCAGCTTGTGCCTCGTATCTTAAAGCGGGGCAGGTAGAGCGTAGCGAAACCCGACAGGTTTAAAGCGAAATTTCGATATTCTATCATACAAGCATTTCTAAGAAGTATATGCCATTTGTATAGGCGTGTCAACAGAAATTCTTGCTCAACTAAAACTTTACTTTTTTCAATACTGTCCCAAATATACTTGTAAAATAAGGGGAAATTTTGAAGTGATGCAGATATCCTATAAGTTGGGAAATAATGTCGCAATCTATGCATTATACCTGTGTTTTTTCATCATTGGACTTATACTGATTGGGAGCACGAACCTTGAGGCAAAAGGACATGAAAAATTTAAGGTCGCCATGCTGCTTCCCGGTTCAATCAGCGATGCAGGCTGGAATGCTTTAGCGTATGAAGGCCTGAAAGCGATTGAAAAACAGCTCGGCGCGGAAGTCAGCCATGCCGAGGCCCGAACCCCGACAGATCAGGAAGAACAATTCCGTGCCTATGCACTCGACGGTTACAACATGGTATTTGGACACGGATACGAGTTTCAAGACCCTGCGAAAGCAGTCGCACCTGATTTTCCTGAGACAATTTTCATTACATCTTCCGGCGGCACGATCACAGATAACATCTCACCTGTCAATTTCCGTGTTGAACAGGCTGCTTATCTGTTAGGGGTGATCGCAGGAAAGATGACCAAAACAAACAAACTCGGTGTTATGGGTGGGCAGAACATCCCATCTGTCAACAGCACATTTATGGCGTTTGAAGGCGGCGCGAAGAGTGTAAATCCTGAAGTAGAGATATCTTGGGTATACGTCGGAAACTGGGAGGATATCGGCAAAGGTAAAGAACTCGCACTCGCACAAATTAATGAGGGCGTTGACTTCCTTTTTCCGAATGCAGACGCAGCAGGACTCGGTGCTTATGAAGCTGCTGAAACCGCCCAAAAGGAGGGAAAAACTGTTTACGCGTTCGGAGCGAACCGCGATAAGAGTGATATTTCTCCAGAAGTCATCATTGCAAATGCTGTGATTACGCCTGATGCGTTTGTGCAGATTGCTAAGATCATCAAGGAAGGCAAATTTAAGCCCCAAATCTATACGTTCAACATGCTAACGGATGAGGCAATCACCCTCACCTATAATCCCGCACTGAAGAATAAGGTACCGGAAGACGTGCAAAAAGCCGTTGAGAACGCAAAATCTAAAATCCTTGCTGGCGAGTTGAAGGTACCACAGATTGATTTCACGGAAGAGGATTAATCCATCTTTAATAACCCAAGTTGCCAGTTTGTAGCATAGCCTGTTAGGTTGTGCATCTTAAGCACGTTTGACAGAAGATCACAAACCATCTCTCCAAGATACCTAAATCTGTGTTTGGAGCATGCCTTATGACCCATAAAATGGAAATCGATGGTGTAGAAGTTGCTTTTTCCGAGGGTGAAACGATCCTCGAAGTGGCGCAACGCTATGAAAAAGAGATTCCAACGCTTTGCTACGACCCAAGGCTTGAGCCTTTCGGTGGGTGTCGCCTCTGTATCGTTGAATTAGAAGGTGCGCGGAATCCGGTGGCATCCTGTACAACGAAAGCCACACCCGGGATGGTCGTCCGTACAGCGACAGATACAATAGAGGCGTACCGGAAGACGCTTCTCGAAATGGTCATCAGCGAAAATCGTGAAGTCGATGTTTCCCCCCTACGCGGTTATGCCTCTGGCGAACTCACAGACCTCCGGGACAGGTATGAAATACACGGAAACCCGCGTATAACAGGGGCAACATCTGGCATGAGCAAAACCGATGAAAATCCCTTCATTCTCAGAGATTACGAACTCTGTATCTCCTGTTATCGGTGTGTCCGCGTCTGTGCTGAGCAAGAAGGCGATCACGCCATCAACGTTATGAATCGCGGTTTCCATACCCAGATTACGACTGAATTTGACGGACTTCTCAAGGATTCTGCTTGCACCTTCTGTGGACAGTGTATCCAGACCTGTCCGACAGGGGCACTCGGCGATAAAAAGGCACTCCGCGCAGCTGATGAGGTAGCGGATACTGTCCCCGACAAAACGCGTACAATCTGTCCTTACTGTGGGGTCGGATGTTCCGTTGATGTGCTAACGAATAACGAGAAAATAGTCGGTATCCATCCAGCAATGGATGGCCCCGCCAATCAAGGCGCGCTCTGCGTGAAAGGTCAGTTTGCTTACGACTTTGTCCAACATCCCGACCGACTGAAAACCCCGCTCATCCGCGGAGAGGATGGGGAACTCCATGAAACTACATGGAAAGAGGCTCTTGACAAAGCCGCTGAGGGATACCGGAAAGTCTCTGCTGAACACGGTAGATATAGCATCTACGGCATCGCCTCTGGGCGTGCCCCGAGTGAAGCCGCGTATCTCATGCAGAAGTTTATCCGTGCGGGGTTCGGGTCGAACTACATCGACAACTGTAGCCGTGCCTGACACGCGCCGACCGTTGCCGGTCTGGCAGCGACAATCGGACGTGGAGCGATGTCGAATCCGCTCGTTGATATGCAGAAACCGGATGTAATTTTCTGTATTGGTACGAATATGACAGAGTGTCATCCTGTTGCGGCGACGGGGTTGAAAAAGGCGATCGCCCGCGGTGCCAAACTCATCGTCGCGGACCCGAGGCGTATCGGATTAGCGGAGATGTCAGATCTCTTTTTGCCGCTCCGCGTCGGCTCGGATACAGCATTACTCCTCGGAATGGCACACGTGATTGCCCGTGAAGGCTTGATTGATGAAGAATTCATCAAAGATCGCACAACAGGATTTGATGAATTCTTTGAGCACATCAGCCAGTGGACACCGGAATGGGCAGAAACAATTACAGGAGTACCAGCGAGGGATATTGAACAAGCGGCGGTGTGGTATGGGACTGCGGACAGAGGTGCTATCTACTACACTTTAGGGATTACAGAGCATATCTGTGGTGTTGAGAACGTGCAGAGTCTCTGCAATCTTGCCCTGATGACGGGTCATGTCGGGCGTGAAGGGACAGGTATCAATCCGATGCGCGGGCAGAACAATATTCAAGGCGCAGGGGATAGCGGGGCGTTGCCAAACAACTACCCGGGTTTTCAAGTCGTCACGGATCCAGAACATCAGGCGAAGTTTAAAGCAGCATACGGCACAGAGGTTGACTTGGAGAAGGGCATCACCAAAGTCACGGCCTTAGAACTCTGCGGGGATAGCATCCATGCGATGCTGATTGATGGCGAAAACACGTTACTATCGGATCCCGATAGGGAACACTGTGAACACGCGCTCCGCTCGTTGGAGCATCTCGTTGTCATCGACATCTTCCTCACTGAAACCGCGGAACTCGCCGATGTCGTGCTGCCAGCAACCGCGTGGGGTGAAACGGATGGGGTTTGCACGAACACAGAACGTCGCGTCCAACGATTGCGCGCTGCAGTACCACCTGCGGGTGAATCCAAACCGGATTGGTGGATTATCTGTCAAATCGCGCAACGTCTCGGTTTTAAGGGCTTTGATTTTGACGAGCCGAAACCAATTTTCAACGAACTTTGCCAACTTTCACCGATTTATGCGGGATTGGATTGGGAACGCATCGACAAAAGCGAATATCAATGGCCCGTACCACACAAAGAACACCCGGGTACACCGAGATTACACGAAGAAACGTTCGTCAACGGACGCGGTATCTTTTCCAATGTACATTACCGAGATCCTGCAGAGACGATTAGCGAAGATTTCCCTGTATGGCTTACAACGGGGAGACGCTTGCAATCCTATCACACCCGCACACAGACAGGTAGGGCACAGGGAATTGATTATCTCTTGTCGGAAGAATCATTGGAAGTTAATCCGACTGATATTGAAACGTGGAACTTGGCGGACGGGGAATGGTGCAAAATGAGTAGTGCACGTGGGAGTATCACTATCAAAGTGAAAGCGACGAACCGCTCTCCGCGCGGCACAGTCTTCGCGAGTTTCAGCTTCGCAGATGTTCCAGTCAACTTACTGACGGGTTCTGGTTACGATCCGATTACGCACACCGCGGAATTGAAAGTGTGCCCGGTCCGGGTGGAGCCACTTTAGTGGGTTTTCGGTTGTCGGTTAAGAACCGTTTAGGACAGAGCCGAATTAAATTCTAAAATCTTCATTTAATCAAGTTTAAGTGAACTTTCAAAAATGTTCGCTTCATTGGGCGAATACTCGGTAAATAACATTATGAAAATTAGATTAACCACCATTTTCGTTAAAGATCAGGAAAGTGCGCTAAAATTTTATACTGAAAAATTGGGATTTGTCAAGAAGAGGGACATTCCCTTAGAAAATGGGGACAGAT